>ONIU01000054.1 GCA_900317935.1 uncultured bacterium | reverse complement strand
TGTTTTTCTGCTTTCTTTAAAATATTTTCTATATGTCTTTTTAAATACATTTTAATATATCTTTGGCTAAATTGGAGTCAACTCCATTTTAGCCAAAAAATTCATAAATGTCAAAGACTATTCGGAAAATCAGAGGGAAATTTACCTTTTTTTTGTTTTTATTGTAGTTAGTTTTTGTTGTAATATTGTCCTAAAGCCTCTCCTTGAGTTTTCTTCTTAAAGATGCTGCCCCGCTTTGCGGGGAAGCTGGCGAGCTTTAGCGAGACTGAAGGGGGAGCAAAGCAATAGCTTTGCGTAGACGTGGCAATCCATAAAAAATGAAAACCGCCTGAAATCTTTATGATTTCAAGCAGTTTGAGAGAGTTAATATCATATTTTCATTATGGGAAATCGATACAACTGTCAGTATTTTTTGAATTACAACGTCTCAACCTGTCTATTGTTTTAAGTAAGCCTTTGATGAAACCATATTTATTAAAAGCTTCAATATTTTCCATATTTTTTACAAGTTCTCTTATATTCTTTTACTTGCATAAAAAATACCTAATCAGTATTCTTTCTAAATTATAATTATTTGAGTAAAGTCATTTTTTCATAGCATATACGTGTATTATCCGATATAGTCTTTAGTTGTTCACGAATATCCACTACTACGAAAAGGAAATAAAAAAATTCTATTAAAGCTCCTAGGCCCATCACCAAGAAAAGTATTCCATATAAAACGGAATAATAGCTGCACAAAAGGAGACTTACAACAATAACCAAAATCAACATAATTATTGCACTAAAACTTATTGAAGAATCACCTGCTTTTAAAATAAAATCTTTCATTTTATTTATTCCCCTTAAATCAAAATTTTATTTAAGAAAATAATCACTCTAAACCAGAAGTATCTGTATTTTTTATAGCTTCTTGTTTAGCTTTTTCTATAGCTTCTTCTTTATTTTTCTTCGTTTCATTTATACCCAACTTTAGAAGATTCTTATCTTGAACTTCTAGTTTGACATTTATATAAGAAGAAAACAACGGCTCGACTTTTTTCACACACATAATCCTATTATTTGGAAACTCATAAGTTATATCTGAAACAAAAACTCCAGGATCATCGTTTTTATCTATTTTTGAAATTTCATAGTGAGATTCAAGAACCCCTTTAATATTTTCAAAAAACTGTTTACCTTTTTCTTCTTTTTGAGGTTCTGCTTCTAATTTTATAGAAGCTATAAGATAAGTATTTGGGGTAATGCCTACTATGCATTTATTAAAATCCATAAAAGGCTTTATTATATTAACTTCATAATACCTTAAATCATAAGACTCATTATAGAATTTTGCATTTTCAACATTAAGTTTTTCACCTAGTTTATACCCTGCCAATCCATTACAAGGCTTAATTGCAAAAACTAGCGAATTTGAAAAAAATACAAACAAAAAAGAAATTAATAGTTTTATAAGCATAATAATTTTCCCTTCAATAATAAATAGTTTTTATTTATCAATTAGTGAATATAAAGAAAAAAGTTATTTGCGACCATGCTCTTTACAGGTTATATAAAACGATTTGTTCCAATTTCTATATAAAGTGTAACTACAATTAGATTTAGGTTTATTAATTGAAGTTTTTAAATAACCTTTTTTTACTAATAAATCTAATTCGGAATTTGTTATTGAATCATTCTCTTTAGGAAATGAAACACCTGTAGCCTCATATTTTTTTATAGCTTCTGTTAAGGCATTTTGATAATCAAAACAAGCTTTTTTACATAATTCTTTTTCCTTTTGTTTTGCTTCTAATATTTCCTTAATCTTTTTTTTATAATATGATGATTTTGGTAAAAATGCTAACTCTGCTGCATCTCCAATAGCTTTAACAACTACTAGTCCAGGAACTATATCATTTCCTATTAGCTTCCATACCAAATCATTTTTGTCTGATTTTTCATCATTAATTTCTTTTTCAATTTTTTTGTATTCTTCAAGAAGTTCATCATCTTGTTTAGATAGTTTAATTTTTATTTCGTTAGCCATATCTTTTGCTTGAGTGAAAATTGTTATAATACTAGGAAAATATAGATTTGCAAAAGCATATATAGCAAAGAAAGTGATAATATTAGCAATAAAGACTCCTATCGAAACTCCAAAAACAATACGAAGTAAACTGTTGTTCTTCATTTTAGTTCTATTTTTAAAATCTTCTTCCATAAAACCATCCTTTTAATTTTAAGATTGTGATTTTTTAATTATAGTAGCTTTTTATTTCTAAATGTCTTTTCTAAAAAGACATTTCATTTTTACCTATGGAAAGGATTGAAAGCATAGTTTGTAAATGTAAAACCTTACTCGGTATTATACCGAGCGGTTTTGCGAGGATTGTTATAGTGGATTTATATAATTAGATTGAATTTTAATATTGCATTGGTCATCTAATACTCCAAAATTGAATAAAAAAATTTTGCTAGGTGAAAAATGCACAAAAGTTTGTTATTATATGTACATAACAAAACTATGTGCTTATCACTTAGATTTGTTTAGGTATTTCGCTGTAATTCTTGCAGGAACGAAGCGAAATACCGGCTATAAATTGTCTGTTGCTAAATATTATAAGAGCTTCACTTAGATGTGAGGCTTTTGTCATATTTAGGCAATTAAAATTATAACAATATATCTATAAATTATCAAATAAAATTGATTTATCTATAATTTTATTTGAAATAATGGAGTGCCACGCCTCTCTCGGAGGCTCACAATGACGAATAATAACAAACTGTATGGCTTATTTTCAGAAAAAACTAAAAGAGATTATGAAAAGCAAGCAATTAACTCAAATGGAGTTAGCTAAACTTGCTCATATTTCACAAAACACAATCTCTAATTGGTTAAATGATTCTTCTTCACCAACTTTAAAAAATCTTGAAGCATTAGCAGACTCTTTAAATATTACTGTTGGCGAATTGATTGGTGATTTTTCCCATAATCCAAAACTTAGCAAAGAAGATAAGAAACTTTTGGCTCTTTCAATTAAACAAAAGAAAACATTATTGAAATTTGTTGATTTTTTAAGTGAAATAGAAGATTTATAAAAACGACCAAAGTCTTTCGCTCTAAAAAATGTAAAAATTTACTCACATTTGCTCTAAAAAGTGTAATTATAAAAAGAAAGCAAATTTCACATTTCCTTATAAACTTCTTATAAACTAACAATCAAGGCTATTTTCTTTTAATAAAAAATCATAAATACTTATTGTTATAATTCCATCATTGTCTCGTTTTATATTTATCACATCTTTTATAACTATAATTTTCTTAAAAGAGTCATCTATATTCAATAACGAGGCTTTTTCCTGCTTTTCTTTTGATTCATCAGGAATAGCAAAAGCCGACTGGATATAATATTTTCTACTTCCAAGAGTAGCGATAAAATCAACTTCTAATTGTGTTCTAACTCGTTTCCCATCGTTAGAAATTTTACGAATTGGAACAACTCCAACATCAACTTGAAAACCTCTTGCCCTCAATTCATTGTAGATTATGTTTTCCATTAAATGAGTTTCTTCAATCTGTCTGAAGCCTAAACGTGCGTTTCTTAAACCTATATCTTCAAAAAAATATTTAACAGGCGTTCCAATATATTTTCTGCCCTTTACGTCATATCTATTAACTTCGCTTATCAAAAAAGCATCTTTTAAATAATCTATATACTGTCTTATTGTATTAAGCGAAATATCCGATTGTAAGCTACTTTTAAAGGTAGATTCTATTTTTGTCGAATTAGTTAAAGAACCTATGGAAGAAGCTAAAACGTTGATTAAGTCATTTAACTCCTGTATTTTTTCAATTTTATATCTATCTTTTATGTCTTTTATATAAGTTTCTTCAAATATATTGCTCAGATATTTGATTTTTTGTTCCTCGGTTTTCATTGTAGCAGTTAATGGCAAACCGCCATAAATAACATAATCAGCCCAACCATGGTAAATATCTTCTTTAACCTGCATATATTCTTTGAAAGTTAATGGATATATATGAATTTCGTCACCACGACCTCTGAATTCTGTAATTACGTCTTTTGACAAAAATCTAGAATTACTACCTGTTATATAAACATCTAGGTTTTCAATATTTAGTAGGGAATTAAGGACTTCCTCAAAGTTTTCTAACAACTGAATTTCATCTATTAAAATATAATATTTATCACTGTCTATTATTTTTGATTTTATATATTCCAAAATAACATCAGGATTTCTATAAACTCTTTCCTCACGTTTGTCTAAAATAATAGATATAATATGTGACTCAGGAACATTATTTTGAAGAAGATATTTTTTAAAAATTTTAAAAATGAGATATGATTTACCGCTGCGTCTAATACCAGTAACAACTTTAATCATTCCATTATTCATACGAATGATTAAATCATTTAAGTATTTGTTTCTTTTTATTTCCATATAATACCTATTGAAAATTTATGGGCTTTAGCCCTTTAGTTTTCAATATTATAGAATGAACTATAAAATAAAACAATAATTATATTGAAAATTTGTGGGCTAAAGCCCACAAATTTTCAATAAAGATTCTAAGATACATAAAAATCAAAACAAACACGCTTGTTAAAGTTTTCACAAAATTTTATGCTTTTGTTGGAAAAACAACAGACGATTAGAATAAATTTCATTATATTTAAATCATAAAAAATAAGCATTCAAAAGAAAGGTGGTAAAAATATGAAGGTAGAAGTTAATAAAGATATCTGTATTGGTTGCGGATTGTGCACAAATATTGCACCAGATGTGTTTTCAATGAATGATGAAGGAAAAGCAAAAGCGATAGATGGTGAAATTGCCGAAAAAGATCAGCCATTAGTAGAAGAAGCAGTTAATAGTTGCCCTGTTTCTGCAATTATTTTGAAGCCTAAAGGCTAATTTACCACGCCATTACAGCGTGCCTTAGCAAGCGGTGTGATAGGTGTTAGGTTATGAGTGGTGATTGTTTACGCAAAGTCTTGTAAGTTTCGATTATTTGAAATATTCTATACTTTGCAGACTTTAATCTAAACAATAAAACCTATAAAACCAATCACACCTATCATAACCTATTGGCGTTAGTTTCATTCAACTACTAGCCTTTGATTAGTATTTAGAAAGGAAATAAATTATGGAAAAGAATTGCTTTAATTGCACTAATGTTAGAAAAGTTGTAATGATTGGCTGCGGATTCGTTGGCTCTGCTTGTTGCTTCAGTTTAATGCAGTCTGGGTTATTTTCTGAAATGGTCTTAATAGATGCAGACAAAGCTAAAGCTGAAGGTGAAGCATTAGATATAAGTCATGGAGTGCCTTTTTCCAAACCAATAAAAATATATGCAGGCGATTACGATGACATAAAAAATGCTTCTTTAATAATCATATCTGCTGGTGCTAATCAGAAACCTGGCGAAACAAGACTGGATCTTGTTAAGAAAAATATATCTATTTTTAAATCAATTATTCCTGAAATTAAGAAAAGAGATTACAAAGGAATACTGCTAATCGTTGCTAATCCTGTTGATATTTTAACTACTGTTGCAATCAAGCTGTCAGGTCTTCCAGAAAGCAGAGTTATTGGTTCAGGAACGGTTCTAGATACTGCGAGATTAAAACATGAGCTCGGCAATCATCTTAACGTTGATCCTAGAAGTGTTCATGCATTCATTATCGGAGAACATGGCGACTCTGAAATAGCCGCATGGTCTAGCGCAAATATATCAGGAATTCCACTTCATAATTTTTGTGAAATGAGAGGTCACTTTAATCACGAAGAAGCGACTAAGAAGATAGCCGAAGATGTTAAGAACTCTGCTTATGAGATTATTAGCAGAAAAAAAGCTACTTATTATGGCATAGCTATGGCTGTGAAAAGAATTTGTGAAGCTATAGCAAGAGATGAGAAGTCAATTCTGCCAATCTCATCAATGCTTCATGGGGAACATGGAATTGAAGGTATATCTCTAAGTATGCCAGCAATTGTTGGCAAAGACGGAGTCGAAACTTTGGTTCCGATTCAATTAAATGATGAGGAAGTATCAAAACTAAGACTTTCAGCAAAAACATTGCAAGATACCTTAAACCAGAATTTTTAAAATGATGGGAAATATAATTCTTCACTAGCTCAGACGTACCTTTAACGCGTTTATTATCATAGTTTTTTATTTTGTTTAAATGTGAATTTATGCTATGTAATATGAACAATAGGAGTTTATATGGCTAATATTATTCTAGATGAAAATATCGAATTAATAAAAGAATTTTATTGGAAATAAAATATCTTTTGTAGCCTACCCATTGTCATAAACGTATAGCTTTCAGGGCTAAAGCCCATACGCTATACTTTTTATGACAAATGTATAGGCAATTAGAACAATCTAATTTGGAGTTAAAAATTTGTTTTAGCACAGTCTCCACTCATCACCAAACACCAATCACCAATCACAACGCTGGCTTTAGCCAGCATATAGTTGGTAGCAGTTGTTTTTTTGTATACCTCATCACACTTTTTAACAAGTTATTATACGATATCTCTTTGTGCTACAATTTGCATTTTTTTAGCGAAGTTTTGTATTGCCTCTAAATCTTTTTCATCAGGGTGAGATTCTGCGTCTTTCCAGCGTTTTAAGCAATCGTCTAGATTGTCGTTTTTGTGACCTGGAATTTTGCCTTCTTTTCGTGCCTTAATCATAGCAGGGCTTACAGCACATTGGCAACTAAAGGTTCCCAATACTGTGCACTCTTCTCCTAGAAGGGCACCCGCTCTTGCGAAGGCTGTTACTGTATGTTCTGAACCTACGTAAGCCCCATGAGTCTGAAAAAATACAACTTTTTTATTTGTTAAAGTTTTTAGGAAAGCAGAAGTTTTTTCATCTGGACTGCCTCTTCTAAGCCAGTAACCGATAAATAAAGCGTCATAAGAAGACAAATCAGGAATATTATTGACAGGGAAAATATCTGCATTAAGACCCTTAGCTGCCGCTTCAGCTAATTTTTTAGTATTCCCAGTTACAGATGAATAAATAACAGCCCATTTCATAATATTAAGTGTTGCCTCACTTTTAGTTATTTTATCAAAGTTTTTACCATAAAGGGTTTTACAAATGATAATTATTAGAGATAAGAGCTTAGAGAAGAGAGATAAGGGGATTGTTTTAGCTTTTGCTTTATGGATTGCTCTGCCTTCGATTGCTTGCGATTTGCTGACCTCCTATTAGTCATCAGTCTTTGGCTTGTGATAACGAGTTTGACACAAATTTACAAAGAAGCACAAACTAAACTCTCTTTTCTCTTTTCTCTTATCTCTCACCTCTTTATCCCAATATTTGTTTCAAATCTTGTTCAGGTGTAGTTGTAGGAGCAATATTAAACTTTTCTACAAGCACATTAAGAACCGTCGGAGATACAAAAGCAGGAAGTGACGGACCAAGTTTGATATTCTTTATTCCCAAATAAAGCAAAGTTAAAAGAATACAGACGGCTTTCTGTTCATACCATGAAAGAACGATAGACAAAGGAAGCTCATTAACCGAGCAATTAAATACTTTCGATAATTCCACAGCAACTTTGATAGCAGAATAAGCATCGTTGCACTGTCCCATATCTAATAATCTCGGAATACCGCCAATGTCACCAAGTTCCAAATCATTGAATCTATATTTCCCACAGGCAAGAGTTAAAACTAAGGAATCTTTTGGAGTTTGTTTAACAAAGTCAGTATAATAGTTTCTTCCAGGCTTTGCTCCATCACAGCCGCCGACCAAGAAAATATGCTTTAAAGCACCAGTTTTAACAGCGTCAACAACTTTATCAGCTACAGACAAAACAGTATGATGACCGAAGCCTACAGTTAGAGTTTCACCGCCATTGATTCCAGGCATTTTTTGTTCTTCCTTGTAACCACCAAGTTCTAGAGCTTTTTCTATTAAAGGTGAAAAATCTTTTTTCTCATCAATATATGCACATTCAGGATATCGAACAGCCGCGGTTGTAAAAACTCTGTCTTTATAGTTGGGTCTGACAGGCATAATACAGTTAGTCGTAAAAAGAATAGCGCCTGGAATATTATCAAATTCTTTCTGCTGATTCTGCCATGCAGTGCCAAAGTTACCTTTCAAGTGGCTGTATTTCTTTAATTCAGGGTAAGCCTGTGCAGGAAGCATTTCTCCATGTGTGTAAATGTTAATGCCCTTATCTTTCGTCTGTTCAAGCAAAAGTTTCAGATCTCTTAAATCGTGGCCTGTTATTACAATAAAAGGACCTTTTTCTATATTTTTGGAAACTTTTGTTGGAACTGGGTGACCAAAAGATTCTGTATTAGCTTTATCGAGCATTTCCATACATTTAAAGTTAATTTCGCCAGTCTTTAAAGTTAATGCAATCAGCTCGTCTACAGATAAGTCTTTTGTTAAAGCATCTAAAGATTCATAGAAAAATTCGTTTACCTCATTATTTTTATAACCTAAAACCCATGCATGGTGTGCATAAGCAGCTATTCCTTTTACTCCAAAAAGAATAAGTGATTTTAAGCTTCTAATATCTTCGTTGCCTTCCCAGATCTCTTTCATAGAGAATTTCGGATTCTTTATCATTGCCTTTAACGATTCATTATCAAAGTTTACATTTGTAATTGTTGCAAATAATCCGTCAATTATGGTTTTAGTGGTTTCATCGTTATGTTCGGAGCTTTGAGCAAGTTCAATCAAACTGCTTATAAGCACATCTTGTAGATTTGCTGTTTCTGCCTTTTTGCCACAAACACCAGCCATCGAACAGCATTTCCCACCTGCAGTCTGCTCACATTGAAAACAAAACATGGACATATTTTTTCTCCTTAATTTATTTCATCTATTAATATTATCTGTAAATTTGTTTAAAAAATATGTTGTTTTTCCAACAAAAATGAAATATTTTAAAAAAATTATGAAAGAAAATATTAATAAAATAAAAAAATGTAAACTGTTTTACAAAATAAAAGAAGATGAATTAGAGGCCTTATTATCTTGCTTAAATGCTAAATTAGTTAAATATGACAAAAACAGAACTATTTTTGAAGTAGGCAAAGTTTTGCATTCTTTTGGCATAGTCTTATCTGGAAAGTTACAAGTTGTACAATATGATTTTTCAGGGAACAGGTCTGTATTAAACTTGCTAGAGCCATTTCAGATTTTCGGCGAGGCTTTTTCCTATGTTGGAACTAATTTTCCTATGAATGTTGAAACAATAGAGAAAAGCGAAGTTTTGATAATGAACTCTACAAAAATAAGCAATCCCTGTGAGAATGGCTGCAAATTTCATAAACAGCTAATAAACAATCTTCTTCATATTCTTGCCCATAAAAATGTTAATTTGACACAAAAAATTGAATGTATGGCAAAACGCACTACCAGAGAAAAACTTCTTACTTTTTTGAGTATAGAAGCGGTCAAAAATAACAGCAAAGAATTTGAAATAAGCTATGACCGACAAGGATTAGCCGATTATCTTGGTGTAGAAAGAAGTGCCATGTCAGCAGAATTAAGCAGATTGCGACAAGAAGGTATTCTTGATACTAAGAAAAACAAGTTTAAATTATTAAAATAGCCTATTTCTTTGTTGCGACTACTCTGAAGCCAACAGTGTTATAACCTAGATTAGGTTTTCTTCCTTCGCCCTGCATTGTAATTTTACAGGAATTTGGATTTGCATACCAGGAACCACCTTTTATAGCATTTACTGTTTGCCCTCTTTCAGCACCATTAGTTGCAATAATTTGAGTGCTTGTCCATTCCCAGACATTACCAGACATGTCGTAAACTCCAAATGGACTTTTACCATTAGAGTATTTATTGACAGGCGTAGTATAACCGCCATTTTCCATAATTTTCTTAAATAAATCAGTATAAACAAAACCAGTATAATTCTTATGATCTATCCAACCAGATATTCCGTTTTTCCCATTAAATGAAATTACTTTATTTAATGGCAAGCTCTGACCATAATTGGTAGACTTTTTATTTATATAGGTTACAGTCGGGTTTTCTTCAAGATAAGCAGTAGCAACAAGTTTATTGTAGTTTAAACAATTTTCATTTAAAGTATTTCCCCAAGGGAAAGAATAATCATTTCCACCATTTGCAACATATTCCCATTCTTCAACAGTTGGAAGTCTGAAAGTGTATTCAGGATGTATTTTTTCTAACCAATTACAGTAATTAAGAGCTTCATTATATGAAAGAAATACTACAGGATGGTCTGCTTTATCATTTGGGTATGTGCCGTTTTTCCAATATTTAGGAGTTTTTGAATTAGTGCTATCTATAAAAGCTTTGTAATCTGAATTTGTAACAGGATATTTGTCTATATAAAATTCCTTTATTTTGCCGTTAGAAGGAATTAGCACAAAATCAGGAAGTTCATGAGCCAAGCAGAATTCAACCGATAAAACAAGAAAAACGATTAAAAAGATATACTTTATTTTATTATTATAAGCCATATTAGCCATCATTCCTTAATAAAAGCTATATTTTTTTATATTATTAACAACTTATCTTAGTGTAGGCTGTAGTAGTTATTGTAATTAGTTTTTGTTGTTTTTATTGTTATGTCGAAGGTTAGTAAGCTATAGAATATTTGATATAATCGATACCTTTCTACCCCTCTAATAACATTAACTACAATAACTACGCCAAGCTTTGCTTAGCAATTTCGTTTTTTCGCACAGCCTTTCATAAGGTTATTACTGATTATTTCTTATTAATAACCTAAGCCTTTAAGCCAGGTCTTAACTTTACTTTCTGCTTCGGCTCTGCTGTTTTGAGCAGTGTGACCATATATGGCAAGTCCATTAGCAACGGTTTCAGCTTTTGTGTGTTTTTTGAAATTTGCTTCTGTTCCTGATAAACCACTTCCTTCATGAGTGCAGAAAGGAGCGATTGTTTTTCCAGTAAAATCATAGCTGTCAAGGAATGTATAAACAGGCATAGGCATATCAGCCCACCAATTCGGATAACCAATAAAAATTACATCATATTTGCTGAAATCTTCTACTTTTCCAACAATAGCTGGTCTGGCATTCTGCTGTTTTTCTACTTTTGCAACTTGAGTTAAAGCAGTGTAATCATTAGTTGGGTATTCATCTTTAACTACTTTAATTTCAAAAATATCAGCGTTAGTTTCTTTTGCAATCATTTTGCCAATAATAGCAGTATTGCCTTCTGTAATATTGCCAACAGAATACTGCTGGCCAGTTCTAGAAAAATATACTACCAAAGATTTTGTATCTTTGCCTTTAGCTAACACCATGTTATTTCCTCCGTTTTGAGTATTGAATACAGAAAAGCCACATATTATGGCTATTAAAACAACTATAAAAATTACTTTTGAAGTCATAAATTTATCTCCTTTAAATTTATTATATATAATCTCTAGAAAATTATCTAATTGAAAAATATAATTATCAATTAAAATTATTTATTACAAATACTGTAATAAACCTAATAATTCAGGGTTTTAATGGTCCATAATAATAAGAAGCAGTTGCACCACCATCAATCAAGAAATCAGAACCACTAATAAAATCAGCTTTTTCCGTTAATAATAGTTCTGCAATATTTGCTACTTCATCAGCAGTTCCAGGCCTACCAGCTGGACATTTAGCAAACATATTCTTATAGAAATCTCCTCTTATTCCATTAAATTCATCAATAGCTAGAGGGGTAACAATAATTCCTGGAGAAATAGAGTTTATTCTGGCTCCTCTTTCACCCCATTTTACGGCTTCTGCCATTACTCTTTTAACGTTGCATCTTTTTGCCATTTGGTAAGCATGAAGTGTATCTTTAATATTTTTAGGCTGTAAAACGTCAAGTTTAAGAAGTTCTTCTGTTGGTGTACAGGCTAACTGTTCATCGACTTCAGGAGTTAAAGCAGGCATTCTATAACCACTTTGAGAAGAAATAGTAACGCCTCTACCGCCTCTTTTTATGACTTTGCCAACTTCTTCCAACAAAACTGCTGTACCGTATAAATCAACTTTCAATATGACTTCAATAGTAGCCTGACTTGGAGAAACCCCCGCAGCATTAATTAATGTTGCTATTTCGCCATATTTTTGACCAGCCTTGATTAAATTTATGATAGATTTACGATTTGAAATATCACATTCTATAGGCTCAATATCAAAACCAGCTTCAGTCATAATTTTAGCTATTGACTTAGCATTATCGAATTTTTTATCACCAACAATAATCTTCTTACCAAATCCAATACGACGAGCTATTGCCATTCCGATCTGACCTGCACCAGTCCATAATACAACGTCTTTCATGCTTTTTCTCCTGATTATCTAAACTTTCATTTCGATTTGAATTATTTTTGATATTTTTAGTATAAAGAAATCCCATAAAATAATCTAATTGAATATTATAATTATCAATTTAATTTTTCTATTAAAAAGTATTAAATGATTAATACAATTTATTAATCATTTAAACTTTTCTGCGTCTAAAGTTTTTATAACTTTAGCTGGGTTTCCTACTACTACAGCATAATCAGGAACATCTTTTGTTACAACAGCTCCAGCTCCTACAACAGCATATTTCCCGATAGATATACCTGCCAGGATAGTAGCCCCTGCTCCAATCCAAGCACCTTTTTTAATTAAAACAGGCTTACAAGTTAAAATTTGTCTGTCATATAAGTCATGATTATTAGAGAGTAGAGAAACATTGCCTGCTATCTGAACATCATCTTCTATTGTTATCCCACCTCTGGACATAGCCAGTAAATTAGAATTAATAAAGACATTTTTACCTATTTTTAGGTTTTCTATAGCTGCACCAGATAATGGTGCTGCTACATAAGAACCATCACCAATATTATTGCCGAATAATTCTTTTAAAACTTTATTATATTCTTCTGTCATTGGAAGAGTATGACTAAGTTTGAAAAGTAGCTCATTTTGTCTTTTCCATTTAATCATATCTTCATTCGTTCTTTTCCGCATATCTACTCTAAATTCTTTACATTCCATGATTTCACACTATATTAATTACAGATTATGAGTTACTTCAAAAGCATCTTGAATTGAAGTTAAAACATTACCAACTCTGTTCCCGTCACCAATTTCATATATTTCTGCACCACAACCAGCTAATTCTGAGGCCATTGAAGGAACAGACCTATAACCTACAGAAATTACAACAGTATCAGCTTCTATTGTTTTTTCTGTTCCATTTGGCAATTCAACAATCGCACCTGCGTCAGTAACAGCTTTTAATTTAGTGCTTGTTAATATATTTGTATCGTAGTATTCAAAAGCATCTTTGAGCATAACTTTATTCATGGCAGGAACATCGTTGACTTTCAAAATATCATCTAATGCTTCAACTATAGTTACTTCTTTACCTTCTTTTTCAAAACCAAAAGCGATTTCACAGCCTACTAGCCCACCGCCAACTACTACAACTTTTTCACCTATAGGTTTTGTTTGCATACAGGCTTCAACTCCAGAGATGGTCTTAGGGTGATCAATTCCTTTTATTGTTTTTGGCATTACAGGAACAGAACCAGTTGCAAGAATTATTGCATCTGCACCACTTTTCTTAAGTTGTTCAACAGACAATTCGCAATTCAACTTAACGTCTATTTTAAGGCGTTTCATTTCATTTTTAAAGTAATTGTTTAACGAAGCAACCTCTGCTTTGAAGTCGTGATTTCCTGCTGGAATAAGATTTCCACCTAGTTTATCTGATTTTTCATAAAGTGTAACTTCATGACCTCTTAAAGTAGAAATTCTTGCTGCTTCCATACCTGCAACTCCGCCACCAACAATGACAACTTTTTTCTTTTCAGGTGCCTTAGTTAATCTATAACTTGATTCATGGCCTACTTCTGGATTGACAGCACAGGAAACACAGCCTTTTGTGAAATAGCCCCATATACAGCCTTGATTACAACCAATGCAGGTTCTAACGGTTCCAGGTTTTCCTGCAATAATCTTTTTCGCAAAATCAGGGTCTGCAATAGCCTGCCTGCCAATAACAGCAGCATCAATTATTCCGTCAGAAATAGCTTTTTCAGCCAAATCAGGATCAGCCATTCTGCTACCAGCAAAAACAGGAATGTTAACAACCTTTTTTATTTCTTTTACATATTCAAGAGTGTATCCCATTTCTACATAAGAAGGAGGCATAGCATAATAAAAAGCATCTAAAGTGCCAGCATCTGTACTTAAAGCATCATATCCGTATTCTTCCAACAATTTCGCTATTTCTATAGCTTCTTCTAGTGTTCGACCTACTTCATCTTTTCTATCAAAAGAAGCCTTATCAAAATCTTTCATAAAGCTTCTAACAGCAAATCTTATGGAAACAGGGTATTCTTTTCCGCATTCCGAAGCAATTGCTTCTCTTATTTCTTTTACAACCCTAAGTCTATTTTCCAGATTACCGCCATATTCGTCTGTTCTATGATTCATGAAGGCCAAAGCAAAGGAGTCAATCAGGTGCCCCCAATGTAAAGCGTGAATTTCAACACCTGCATAACCAGCTTCTTTACATAATTTTGCGGCTTTACCTATTTCAGAAATCTTTGTTTTTATTTCTTCAATAGTTAGAGCCTGAGTCTTTATTGAGGGATTGCCTAATACAGGCAGAACCGATGGAGATTTCATTCCAGCATTTCTGCCTATATTCATAGAAAGCTGAGTAAACATTTTCGTTCCAAAAGCTCTTAATCTTTCATTTAAAGCACGCCCAATCTGAACAAATTCTTTTTCATGGTTTAAAATAGATTCCGAAACATCTACTTTATTATCAGGAGAAGTTCCGCCTGAAAAAATCAGACCGAAACCGCCTTCAGCCCTTCTTACAAAGTATTCGACTCCTGCTTGAGTTAAACCTCCGTAAGAATTGTTGCCAAAGCCTGTGTCCATCGGTGCCATAAACATTCTGTTCTTAATAGTAACATTTCCTATTTTTATTGGTCTTGATAAATTTGGGTATGCTTTCATTGTTTTCTCAACTTCCATTAACCTATTACAAGCACATTCTAAATATTTTTTCTACATCTTCTGGAGTTAATGTGGTAAAAGCTTCTAATTTACCAGCTTTGCCACAAGCTTTTTTAGCCATTAAAGCAAATTTTTCATCATTTATACCCAATTCACTTAATCTGCTCTTAAGCCCAAGAGTTTCAAAGAAGAACTTTTCTAATGCTTTTATAGCTGCTTTAGCACCTTCCATTTCTGAAAGACTTGAATCTACATTAAAAAGTTTTTCTCCCATTCTTTTTATTTTTGGAGCTGTATTTTCATCAAGAATATAGGTGAGCCATCTAGGAGTAACTATAGCAAGCCCATGACCATGAGTAATATTATAAAAAGCAGAAAGTTCATGTTCAATAGAATGACAAGTTGCAGCTTGAGTCATTCCTTCAAATAGAAAACCGTTTAATGCCCAAGAAGATGCCCACATAAGATTGGCTCTGGCTTCATAATCATCTGGTTTTGCAATAGCTTCTGGTGCAAATTTTACCACTGTTTTTAAAACTTCTTCCTGAACTCTTAATAACATATCCATTTGGTCGTTCTTACTGAAATAAGCTACATCGAAAATATGTGACATTATGTCGACACTTCCACTAGCAGTCTGATAAGTATTTACTGAGAAAGTGTTTGTCGGGTCTAGGAAAGAAACGCTTGGTCTTAATGTTGTTCCAAAAATTGGTTGTTTTTCATTTAATTCAACATTGCTTATAACGCCTCCAATATCCATTTCAGACCCAGTAGCAGCTAAAGTAAGTACAGCCACTATGGGTAAATTTGTTGTGGCAAATGCTGTTCCATCAATTAAATCCCAACAGTTATCACCTTTATACTTTGCTGTTGCAGCAATAGCCTTAGACGCATCAATAGTAGAACCGCCACCAACAGCAAGAACAACATCAATGTTTTCCTTTTTACAAAGTGCAGCACCTTTATTTACTGTTGTATGATGAGGATTTGGTTCGACCCCACCAAAATCATATACAATCATATCTGCTTTCTTTAGTTCAGACATAACTTTTTCATATAAACCAATTTTCTTTATAGAACCACCACCATAAACAAAAAGAACTTTTTTGCCAAATTGTTTAATTTCTTCATTTAAATGCTGTAGCTGATCTTTCCCGAAATAAACTTTAGTAGTGTTGCTAAAAATAAAATCGTTCATTTTTTTCTCCTGAATATTGAATTAATTAAATGATATATAATATAAAAAAGATTTGTAATGTCAGTGAATTTGCTAATGCATAATAAGCGACAAAATAATGAAAAATGCTCATTAAAATCATGTAAACAAGATTTTAATAATATTTGACCTGTTGTCAATAAACAGAGGCTTTACTGAGAGTAATTTTCCAAACTCCGTTAATCTTTTTTAATATACACTCCTGTTGAAGTCGCCAAGTATGTTTTCCACCACCAAAAACGGCTGCCAATACTTTAGTTTGACCTTTTAATGTTGCTGTTTCACCATTGATTCCGACGAGCATATTTTCGTGTGAATAAGAATAATAGTTCAATGTTCCGTCTAAAACAGCGTTTATAAATTGTTCTTTCGTTTGCCTCAATCCTGTCATATGTATTAAAACAAAAGAATCATCTAAAACTTCAGATAAAGCAGATGCCTCTTTAGCAGTCATAGCCCTATACATTTCTTTATAGCAGTTACGAATTTGTTCTTCATCACTTAGAATGTAATTATTTTCTTTATAGAAATTTTGCCCATAAACCATATTGTTTTCTCCTATATAGTTTGTAAAAGATAAAAAACAAATAATTACAGCCAGAAAAAAAGTCATTATATAATGTTTCAAGTTCAATTATTTCACCAATACTTTTATAACTGCTTAATAACCTTTGCCGGATTCCCAACAACAACAGAATTATCAGGAACATTTTACACCTTTGTTTAAACACTAGAGCGTTTTAAAACGCTCTAGTGTTTAATACTAATTAGAAAGCACCTGTTTTAATATGAGGAACATAAGGAGCTTCAAGAGCTTTTATTGTTTCTTCACTTAATTTAATATCAAGTGCAGCAACAGCTTCTTCAACGTGTTTTACAGAAGTTGTTCCAACTATTGGAGCAGTAACAAAAGGTTTTGAAAGCATCCAGGCAAGTGAAGTCTGAGCCATAGAATAACCTAATTCTTTTGATATTTTTTCTAGATTATCAACAACAACTTTATCTTGAGCATCTGTTGCTCCCCATACCATCGGAGAAACTGCGTCTACTTTATTTCTTTCAGTTATAGTTCCCCATGGATGCGTACATCTACCACCAGCCAATGGGCTCCAAGGAACTACAGCAATTTTTCTGTCTTGGCAAAGAGGCATCATTTCACGTTCTTCTTCACGATAAATCAGATTATACTGGTTCTGCATCGAAACAAACTTAGTCCAGTTGTGTTTTTCAGCAATATTGTTCAATCTTTCAAATTCCCATGCAAACATAGTAGAAGCACCGATATATCTAGCTTTTCCACTCTTAACAACATCGTGCAAAGCTTCCATTATTTCTTCCCAAGGAGTTTCATGATCTAATCTGTGAATTTGATACAAATCAACATAGTCTAAGCCAAGTCTTTTTAACGAATGGTCGATTTCTGCCATAATATTTTTTCTGGAAGAACCAGCACCATTTGGTCTGCCTTCACGCATTGCAAAATGAACTTTTGTTGCTACAACTATTTCATCACGATTCAAACCAAATTCTTTAATTAATCTGCCTGTGATTTCTTCGCTAGTTCCAAGCTGATATACATTTGCCGTATCAAAATAATTAATTCCTAGATCTATTGCTTTCTTAAATATTGGCTTTGCATCTCCAAAATCTTTTGCCCATGGGAAAACGCCGTTTTCGTTTCCAGGTTTTCCAAAACTCATACAACCCAAACAAATCTTAGAAACATCCACACCAGTATTACCTAATTTTACATATTTCATTATAATTTCTCCTTGTATTTATTTTGATATTTTTAGTATAAAGAGAACTCATAAAATAATCCAATCGAAAGATATAATTATTGATTTAATTTTTCTATTAAGATATAATTACTTATTATGAATACAAAACAGATAGAATGTATATTAGAACTAGCACAGACTCATAACTTTAATCGTGCTGCAGAAAACTTATGTATTTCTCAGCCAACGCTTACTTACCAGATAAAAGAAGTAGAGAAAGAAGTTAGATTTCAGATTTTTGAACGTTCTGGGAAAGGTGCAGAGTTGACTCCTGCTGGCAGTCAGTTTTGCACTACACTTAGACGTTTGAAAAAAGAACTTGATATAGCTATTGAACAAGGTCAGAATTTCAGTCGAAAATTTAAAAACGATATAACAGTTGGAATGCCTGTTCGCTCCTGTCTATATCTTCTTCCACAAGCGATTAAGATATTCAGTAAAAAATACAAAGATATTTCTATAACACCCCAATTTAACGGATTTTATCACCCAGAAAGCTTTTTAAAAGGAGCACAGGATGTTTTCTTTACTTTTGACGATGAAATGAAACATGTTCCAGACATAAAAGTCTTTAATTTATATAAAAGCAAAATCTATTTGCTAACTAAGAAAAACGATTCCTTAGCTAAAAAGAAAAAAGCTTATATTAAAGATTTAGAAGGTAAAACTTTAATGGTTGGAGGCGGTTCTCCACCTGCTTTGAGGCGGTTACAACAAAAGATTATTTCTTCAGTTAAAATAGATTATTTCAATAGCCCTGATCATGAAACAACTATGACAAATATAGCCTCTGACAGAGGCATTTGTCTTACTCCAGGCTTTTTTAATGACCACAATGGCGAATTTGCCTGGACAAACTTCGATTGTGATGACTACTTTGACTGCAAACTATGTATTCACTCAAAAGATAAACGCAAAGCTGTTATTGAGTTTGTAGAGATTCTTCAAAAGCTTTATCAAGAAAATAAAGACAATCTAGATTTTTAAAAGAAGTAGTTTGTGTTTGCCCTTGGTTTTTATTTAAATTTGACACATATAAAAGTATTTGTTATAAATAAAAATAAGAGTATAATAATGCCAACTATTTCATCAAAAGAAGTTATACGTAAGTTAGAAAAAGATGGGTGGTATCTTGTTTGTGTAAACGGAAGTCATTACCAATATAAGCATCCTACGAAATCAGGAAGGGTTACTGTTAAGCATCCTTGCAAAGATTACTGTATAGCAACGATAAAATCCATGGAAAAACAATCAGGATTAAAACTTTTATAAGAAGGTAAAATATGCGAAAAAAATTAGCTGAACGATATTACTATCCAGCAATATTTAATTACGATGATAAAAACGGAATTTCCATTACTTTTCCAGATTTACCTAATTGTGTTACTGAAGGGAAAGACGAAATTGATGCTTTAAAATCTGCAAGAGAATGTCTAGGCATTGTTTTGCTAGGTATGGAAGAAGATAAAGAAAAAATCCCAGCTCCTACTTCTTTGAAAAACATAAAAACCAAAAAGAATGAAAAAGCTGTTTTGATTGATGTATATATGCCTACTGTAAGACTTGCTTCTATTAACCGTTCAGTAAATAGAACTGTAACTTTGCCAGCTTGGTTAAATGCTATGGCAATTGAAAGAAACATAAATTTTTCTCATATTCTTCAAGAGGCATTAAAAAAAGAATTTCATCTTTCTCCAAATACTATTTCTTAAAAAAGTAATAATTGATGTTTATTATTCTTATTACTTCGGCTTATAATTACTAAACAGTGTTTAAATCAAAACCGTCATTGCGAAACCGCAATTTTTTACGTCATTGTGAGCATACGAAGTATGCGTGACAACGTGGCAATCCAGTTTGATTAGTAATTAATTGCCGTTTTAATAAAAGTTTATTAATAAAACAATTAGCGATTATATATTGAAAATTTATGAGAAATCTTCAAGAATAAAAGTAGGGGCATATTTTTCTTTCCACTCTTTTAGTCGATCTGTGACTTTCCTTCTAAACCCCTATCATTCCTCAATTTCAATAATTTTCATGTCATTTGTTCAATAAAATTATATTAAAGTTTTGTCATTTGTTCAATATTTTTACCTATTCGTGTCTTCTTTTATTATCAGGGCAAACGCAAACTTTTTCTTTTATTGATGAGTATTTGCAAATATCTATTTTTATTATTGTAGCGCCTTCCAGGCGCAATTTTATATGTATTCTATACCTAGGGCAACTATGTTGCCCTAGGTTATTAATGTTGCGACTTCCAGTCGCTTTTATAGAAAGTGTCCGGCAGGACACAACATTATTAACCGTGGGTATCGTAAGATACCCACGGATTAGATGATAAGAAACTAAAGTGCCTGGAAGGCACTACTTTAAACAAAAAACTAATATAATTCAAACCTTGATTAATAATGAAAAAAGTTTGCGTTTGCCCTGATATTTGTGTCTTCTTTTTGTCTTCTTTTATTATAGCAACACATTGACTTACTTATTTTATCTTGCTAAAATTTAACTATGGGACGGCAAGACATAGCACATAAAGAGTTTTATTCGCACCCTGAAAATGTTAAAGATTTGATTCAGGGATTTGTTGCGTTAGATTGTGTTGAACAGTTATTACTTCGATAAATTAGCAGAAGAATTGAAAAATATTTTTAAGGACGAGAAACAGAAGCAGAGATTTAGTTCTTTTGTAACTTTTATGCTCAGATTACTATCTACAAAGTTAGATAAAATTGATTATGAGAAAGCTAAAAGCTTAGACGAGGTGATTAGAATGACTTACACATTTATTGACCGAGAAATTGAAAACGGAGTTAAGAATGGAATTGAGAACGGAATAAAGAATGCTGAAAAGAAAGGTGAAAAAAAAGGTGAGCTTAATGCTGTATATAACTTTATAAAGCAAGGTCTTGTTTCTGTAGAACAAGCAGCTAAATCTATAGGATTAACAAAAGAACAATTATTGGCTGGATTCAAAAAATATAATCTCGTATTGTAAAAATTCACCCCAAAGCTTAGACAAGGTGATTAGAATGACTTACACATTTATTGATCGAGAAATTGAAAATGGTATAAAGAACGGAATTAAGAATGGATTAAAGAACGCTGAAGAGAAAGGCGAAGAGAAAGATAAAATTAGTGCTTTCTATGATATGATAAAAAAAGGTTTAATAACATTAGAACAAGCAGCTACCTCTTTAGGAATATCACCTAAGCAGCTACTAGATGATTTTAAAGAATATAATTTAGTTTTATAACTTTAATGATTTTTACAAAATATCCTTTAACAAGGTTTAATAACTAAAATAGGAAACAATAGTAATACTAGTTAAAATAATAATTAATATAAAAAAAGATTCCCTAGAGATTTTTCTCAAGGGAATTTATATTTGTATATAACCAGATTTTTAAGTTATTTTAAGATAATTTGATTTATGCTTAATCATCGACTTCTTCATGGTCTTCGGAATATTCATACTCTTGCTCTTCATTATTGTTTTTAGAAGTTTCTTCAACATTTGAATTATCAACAGGAATTAAAGCGACACGAAAACCATAGTAATTCCATATCATTCCAGTAGATTCCGTATTATTACGAGCAGAACGACAAAATAATGCAGGTTTACTGAAATTTCCACCTCGGATACATGCAAAAATTCTTCCACTGACAGAATCCTGACGTGTATCTTTACACCATTCTGTAACATTTCCATGCATATCATAAATACCCCAAGCATTAGGTTTCTTCTGACCAACAGGATGAGTTGTATTATTCGAATTCATTTCATACCAAGCAACTTCATTAAGATTTGGACATAAAGATTTGGCTGTCGTAATTTCTTTACCATTATTTAACGCAGTAGTCGTTCCGGCACGACAGGCATATTCCCATTGTTCTTCTGTTGGCAAATCAAACTTATAGCCAGATGGCAAAAGATTAGAGTATTTTTGATTTAAGTTATCACAAAAAGCTTTTGCATCATTCCAATCTACTTGTTCAACAGGTTTATTAGCACCTACAAAATTAGATGGTTCTTTTTTCATTAAAGCCATAAATTGACTTTGAGTCACTTCGTATTTGCCAATATAAAATGGTTTTGTAATATTTACAGAATGTAGAGTCTCACCTTTTGAATGATCATATTCATCTTCAGGACTACCCATCATAAATGAACCTGCAGGGCACTTGACCATTTCCAAGTTTATTTCTTTGATAATAAAAGTTTCGTTGGCAGAAGCACAGCCAGCAAAAACAATTACAAAACAGAATGAAACAAAAATTGATAGAAAACCTACAAGCAATTTTTTATTTTTCATATCAAACCTTTCTCCTCACAAAACATTCAAGCAAGAGAGACCTGACTCAAGAATCATATTACAAAATTCACGACCATCTATTAGTCTTACTCCTTTTTCAGAAGCATTTGACTTAGCTTCAGGAGTGAACTCATCGCAAGTTGAAACAACCCATAACTGTGTAAAATATTCATCACCAAAATTATGATTTCGCTCAAACTCTGTTATTTGTTGAACAGCCCTATCGTCGGTCTTCCATACATGCTTCTTGATTTGAACCATAACGACAGTTTTAAGTTTTTCAAAAAATGCAACCTTGTCTGCATCGCCATATTCGGAACCAGACTCGTTCTTGCTCGGTGTCATGACTTCACCACCGATAGACTTTAAATAACCTTCTACCAAAGTTTCAAAAGAGTTATCTTTAAGCATTTCCCGAATTTTTTCTAACAGTTTTTGGGAAAAATCTTCCTTTATTTCCTTGATATTAATTGGCTTGTTGACAAGAGAGTTATTTATAGCGTTTTCAACAGAAGAACTCAAATCATCTATATTTACATTAGTCTGTCTGACTTTCATTCTTGAATAAAGAGCTTGGTCGGCATAATCCTCTCTAGCCATCTCTTTTTTGCTTATTAACCGAACTTCACGATAAAAACCAAGGTCAATAGCTTTTCCATCTTTGTAGAAACAGCTATTGCTGTAAGTTGCAGGATTACCATTAGAGTCGAAGTAGAGTTTCTTGTCAATGGTTTCGTTACAATAAATCTTATCGTTTATGATTTCAAAAACACTGAAAGACTTCCAGGTAGGAACAACCACTCTATCGCCTTTTTCCATTTCACATAAAAATCTTCCAAGACAATGTCGGTTTCTTGATAATTCCCAACCTTCTTCCTTATATTTTTCGTCAATAGCAATCATTCCTCTTAGACGAACATCATTTAAGAAATCTTCTCTAGAGAAACAGCTCCAGCCAATGCTAAGTAAATTATTTTTAAACAATAACGGGTAGGAAAACGCAATAGCATTTTCCCCTCCTGAAATGCGATGTAACCAGTATTTCATACTTTCTCCTTATGATTTTATGTACAGTGTTAAAACTTTTATAACCTTTCACTAAACTCATTTTTTACTTATGGAGAGTTATTAAGGTTTAGTATGTCAATGCTAAACCTTACTCGGTATTATACCGAGCGGTTTTTCGAGGGTTGTTATAGGGGATTTATAGAATTAGATTGATTTTTAACGATGCATTAGTCATCTAAAACTCCAAGATTAAACATAAAAAAATTTGCTAGGTGAAAAATGCACAAAAGTTTGTTATTATATGTACATAACAAAGATATGTGCTTATCACTTAGATTTGTTTAGGTATTTCGCTGTAATTCTTGGCGGAACAAAGCGAAATACCGGCTATAAATTGTCTGTTGCTAAATATTTTAAGAGCTTCACTTAGATGTGAGGCTTTTGTCGTATTTAGGCAACTACATTTTAACCGCTAAGTTAAAGAAAAGTCAATTTTTATAATTTAGGTGCTATGAATTATTTTCAGAAAAAACTATTACAAATAATGCAAGATAAAAACCTTAAACAGGTTGATATAGCCGAAATGGCTAATACTTCTCAAACGACTGTTTCCAAATGGTTAAGAATGGAAAATCTTCCAAGAGTAAGCAGTATTGAACCTCTTGCAAAAGCACTTAATACTTCTGTTGGTGAGTTGATTGGTGATTTTTCTTATAAACCAAGTCTTAGCGAAGATGATAAAAAATTATTAGCACTTACTGCTAAGCAAAAGAAAATATTGCTGAAGTATATTGAATTTCTAAATGAAATCGAAGATTTGTAATTGAAATTTAATTTTACTTCTTTCAATAATGTTGGATAATTTATTGGATACTGTTGATTTCTTCTTCTAGATAAACAACTATTATTATGCAGTTTAATTAAAGCTCTCTGGAATCAAAACCATCAAAACAATTTAACATAGCTTTGAACATATCATCACAATTAAATACACTGTTGAAAATATCTAAATCATATTTTTTTGCAAAACTATTTACAAAATCTTCACTAGGCTTCTTATTCTTTAAGTATTCAGCTTTTATTTCTCTTTTTATTTGACGATAACGAGTATCTGTTTCATTTTTACAGACATAAGTAACGCCGTTTAAAATATCGAAATTAACATATATTTCATCTTTTTCGTTGTCTGATAAAGCAATAAATTTGCTTACTTCAATATCATCAGATAAAATTTCACATTTTTCTAAATAAGTATTTCTATAATATCTTCGCTCTTCTTCAAAAGTTTTAGTTACATCTTTCCATTTTATATTTTGTTCCATTTGATAAACTCCTTTTTTATATAACATACCCATAATCAGACAATTGTTTTTTAAAAGATTTTTCTGACATATTTAGACTATCAGCAGCTTGTTTTATAGTAATAACTCCGCTTTTAATTAAGTTTAATAAAGCGGTGAATTGACCTTCTTTTATGCCTTCTTTTATGCCTTCTTTTATGCCTTCTTTTCTACCTTCTTTCCTACCATCTTCTATTAAACCTTCTATTGCTTCACACATATTACTTTCCTCCTTGTCTTTGCTAAGCTTCATTTTGGAACCAGTCAATGTATTGATTAAAGACACAGCTTCATTAGGAACATGCTCAAAAGCTTTATCATTCTTTACTGCATTATAAAGCTTTTCTTTGTCTTTAGAGTATTTTATACAGAGTAATACTTCCCTCAATTCTGTCATAAATTTATTGAAGTTCTCTATTCCTATTGCTACTGGATCTATCAAATTGATTTCATAGTCTTTTACATATTTTATGAGTCTTTCATCGAAGTTATGGAACATCTGTTTTAAAGCAGTTGGTGCATTCCAGAGTTTCCCACTAAAATTGATGACAATCGTTATTATGGGCATAATTTTATCTGTTTGTAGCAATCCAGAAAGAAATTCTTCGCTAGATTTTAATTTTTTGTTTTTGATGTTGTCATCAGCTATGTTTTCTATTTGATTAGCATAGCGTAAAGCATCATAAAGCATTGATCTAACAGGCATAGCATAATGAATTTCAGACTGGTTTTCTACGGCTAGAAGAACATAGGTGGCTTTGTCATCTCGTTTTATTGCCCAGTGCTTTATTACATCTCTGTATTTCTTTACTGATTTTTTGTCGATAGGTGGTTCATTATTTAATACAATTTCTGTCGTATCAAGCTGTTGCAAATCATCAGGCTTTATAACCTGTTCGCCATCATATATAAAATAGTTGAATACATCAGCGAATATACGATTTTTTTCTATAAACTTTTTTGTTTTGGTATCCTTATCCCCCATCGGTATGCTCCTTGTTTTTATTATAACTAGAAATAAAGTGCTTTGCAAGTTGATTACAGAACAAGTCTAGTTTCTGTTGAACAAGTCCAAAATCTATAGAATTAACAAAAGAACAATTATTGGCAGGATTCAAAGAATATAATTTCGTTTTATAACATTAAAAATATCACAAAAAGCAGAGTCTCACTTTTCAATGAAAGACTCTGCTAAAACCATCTTAGTTAGTAATAATTCTTAATTACCTAATTTGTACTGACCAGTTCTGATAGCAGCCATAACGCCACCGTCAATTAGCAAATCAGTTCCTGTTATAAAAGTAGAATGTTCGCCAAGTAAGAAAGCAGCAGCATCAGCAATTTCTTCTGAAGTTCCCGTTCTCATAGCAGCAGAAGCGTCAATCATATTTTGATATAAATCACCAATAGCAGCAAATTCATCATAAGCCAATGGAGTAACAATAACTCCAGGACTCATAGAATTTATTCTGGCTCTACGTTCTCTCCAAGTGGTTGCCGCAGCCTTTTGAGCCTGTAAATGATTTACACGTTTGGCAATCATATAGGCAAGACCTGAATTCTTAACTGTTTCTTTAATGAATGGCAGATCTAGAAGCTTTTCTGTAGGAGTTTTTAATATTTCTAATTCAATTTCATAAGGAATAGGATACATATAGCCGGCCTGGCTTGAAATCAAGAGACCAGCTCCGCCTTTTCCCATAACTTTACCGAAAGCATCAACGGCATAACCTGTTCCAACCATATCAAGATTAAGAATATGTTCAGGTGTTGCCTGATTTGGAGAAGCACCAGCAGTATCAATAAAATACATTACTTTGCCTAAGGAAGCAGCTTTTTCTGCAAAAGCTGTAACAGAATCTTTCTCAAGTGCGTTCACAACTATGGTTTCAACATCATATCCACCGTATTTGAATTCATTTGAAACCTTTTCCAGATTCTTTTCACTAATATCTCCGAGTAAAATTTTCTTTCCTGTAGCTATGCGTTTAACAATTGCAGTTCCCATGCTTCCAGCACCGAGTAAAGCTATTACATCTTTGTTTTCGTTTCTATCAAAAATCATTTATTATTCTCCTTGTTTAAATATAAATAAATTATTAATTATTATGAAAGCATTTTAATAACCTTTGCAGGGTTTCCTCCCACAACAGCATTAGCAGGCACATCTTTGGTGACTACAGCCCCACCTGCAACAATAGCATTCTCACCAATAGTCACACCAGGCATAATTGAAGCACAGGCACCTATCCAGGCATTTTTGCAAATATGAACCTTTTTACATTTCAAAACCATTCTATTGGTTGCATCGTGATTATCAGTCACTATTGTAACATTTGGTCCAATCTGAACATTGTCGTCTATTTCTATTCCACCAATAGACATACAGGTTAAACTATGGTTTATGAACACATTATTACCAAATTTGATTTGCTTTGGGAAATCAATCTGTGTTGGAGTCAATATAGTCGCTCCGTTTGGATAATTTTCTTCAAAAAGATTTTTAAATCCTTCTTGCATATTTTCAGGAGTCGGCTCAGAGTGATTTAATTTATATAATGCCATATTAGCTCTAATTAGCTCAGCAACAGCGGGTTCATATTCTTCTGAAGTCATATCTACTGGTTCGCCATTTTTTAATTTTTCAAAAATATTCATATTTTTCCTCTATAATTTAATATTATGACCTTTAATTTTTTATTAATGATAATCAATTAACAATAACTATGTAATGTCATAAAATTTGCTAGTGCAAAATAAGCGACATTATGCTAAATTATGTTTATTATTTATTCTAATGATGGTGAAATGATGCGTAAAATAAGCAACGAAAATGATTTAAGAATACAAAAGACAAAAAATGCTATTAAACAAAACTTAAAGCAAATGATTTGCGAAATGCCTTACGAAAAAATTACCGTAAAAGAACTCGCCAAACGAGCACAGATTAACAGAAATACCTTTTACCTTCATTACGATATAATTGATGATGTTTTACTTGAACTCCAAATAGAATATTCTACCAAATACATGGAATTGGTTAAAAACTATAATTTCATTGACAATCAGGCTGAAATAATTCGATGTTTTTTTGAATTTAACGAAAATCAAGATGAGTTTTTCCAAAAAATTACTTGTGATGATAGATTTGATTATATTCGTCATAGAATGCAAAATGAAGTTATGAAAAAAACAGAAGGCAAAACGTCCAAAAAATATGATTTAAACCAATATATAAACAATATAATTTCTGCCTATAATATTACAACTTTGAATTTATACCGACAGTGGGTCAGTGATGGCAGGAAAATTCCAATTGAACAGATGATTAAACTTGCAACTATTCTTTTATCTGAAGGAATTTCAGGGTTAAAGAGACAACATAATTTTAAATAAATACTGCACCTATGCCAGCATTAACGGCATAAATGCAGTATTTATTATTTTAATAATCAATCTATTTAAATTTTTATAGATTAATTCGCTTTTATTTTAATAATCCTAATTGGAGGAAAATACCGATCATACCTTCGGCCGCTATGTCTTTTGTAAATTTACCATTTTCATTTATATAATAAAAATTCATAAAACTTACACTAATATTTTTTCCTGTTGCTTTTGCACCCATAAATTCACCATCATGAGTGCCTGTTAAAGTCCAATTTACAGCAACTTTTTCATTATCTACAACCATATCTTTAATATGCCATTGAACATTTGAAAAACCTTTTCTCATCCAATGAACTAATGATAAGTAGCCTTTTCCACCACAAAGAGGTTCAGGACTTGCTGGAGTCAAAAAAGTAGCATCATTAGCAATAAGTTCGTCAGCTAATCTATCATCGGCTGTATTAATCATTGTTTCAAATTTTTTCATTAAATTTTTATTACGTTCTATTAATTCCATATGGTTAGACCTACTTTATATGAATATTTGGATTTAATTATAACATAGACAATCAAAAGAAATATAAAAATACTTATAATTCAATGCTTTCAAAATCTTCTGGAATAAAGAGATTACCTGAAAAATATTGCCGGCCTTCTTCCTGATATAGCTGTTTTCTATTGTTTTTATTTTTATCCTCAGTATGATATAAAACTAAATTTTTAATATTTAGTTTTTCAGCAGTTTGACATGCATCTTTTACAGTAGAATGGTGTTTCTGATACGGTTTGAATATATCTGCTTCAGAATGCAGACAAAAGGCTTCATGAAGTAACCATTTACTGTTTAAAGCAAAGTCTTTATAAGAATCGTTATAAGGTTCGTCACCGCAGCATGTAAGTATTTCATCTCGGTCTAGTTTCATTGAAAAGCCAAATTGTTTTGCTTTATCTGAATGAATATCAAAAAAAGTCAATTCATGACCAATAATATTTATTTTTTCTCTATCTTTAACTTTAACAAGGAGTAATCTTTTGTCTAAGTTTTTTCTTTCTTTTTCAAATAATAATTTTGTAGAAATATCTCTAAGCAGATCTATTACTTCATCATGTCCATAAATATATGCATTACCTTCATAATCTTCCTTGTTCATTGCTTTGCAAATGATTCTAATGAGCCAGATTATTCCAAGCAGATGATCTATATGTTTATGCGTAACAAATATGTTTCGTATATCAGAAATATTGAATCCGCAATGACTTAACTGATGAAGCACAGTATTACCCCCACCACCATCAATCATAAAATGTTGATTTTTATCGCTTATGACAAAGCAGGTATTATAGTATTCAGTAACCAGAGCATTACCTGTTCCTAACATAGTTAATTTCATGCCTTACCTCAGAAATTAAATGTATTAACTAATAAATTATTATATCATAAAATTAGGGAATTATGGCAACACTCTAGTCTTGCTTATAAGAGTCTTGGCAAATGAGCATACAATATCTAGAAAGAATAAGAGATTCATTTTTGACAATTACTACTTTTATGTTATATGCTTTACAGAAAGCAGACACAAACTATAAAAATAATAATTTTGCGTTTACATTTGGAATAAAAAATATAAATTTTCAAATGAAAAAAATCATTATAATCATAGCTTTGCCAATATAAAAAAAAACAAAAAGTAAAATGCTAAAAGAATTTATTAAGTATGTATCACTAAATGTATTATCAATGTTAGGAGTTTCTGTTTATGTGCTCTGTGATACATTTTTCATTGCTAACGGAATTGGAACAGATGCTCTTTCTGGTTTAAATCTTGTTTTGCCATTTTTTGCCTTTATCTGTGCTGTTGGTATTATGCTTGGATCAGGTACCGCCATAAGGTATTCCATACTTTGTGGGCAAAATAGATTTGAAGAAGCTAGAAAAACAATTTTTCATGGTTCTATTACAGCTCTGATCCTAGGAGTTTTAATAAGCATTTTTGGTTTTATCTACACTAACCCGATAGCAGAATTAATGGGTGCAGATAAAACATTGATGAAATATGCTACAGACTACATAAGTGTAATTTTTATGTTTGCCTGGGCATTAATTATAAATCAATTGTTTATGTGTCTCACAAGGGCCGCTGGTTTTCCCAAAATTGCAATGATAGCTGGGTTAGTAAGTAGTTTTAGCAATCTTTTCCTGGATATTATTTTTATTTATCATTGTAAATGGGGAAATTGGGGAGCAGCTTTTGCATCAGGCCTTGCCCCTTGCTTTGCTATTATAATTCAGTTTTATTATTTTATTTTTTACAAAAAAATATTTAAATTTGAAGTTGCCAAGCTAAATTTAAAAAAAATTATAGATATTTGTTGTTTGGGTTTTCCTTCTTTTGTAACAGAAATTTCAACCGGTGTTGTAATGACCTGTTTTAATTTTAAAATTCTAGAACTATCCGGTAATATAGGAATAGCCGCTTATAGTATTATAGCCAATATTGCTATAGTTGTAGCTGCTATGTTTACCGGTGTTGCACAAGGAATTCAGCCCTTAATCAGTTTAAATTTCGGTGCCGGGAAAAAAGAAGCAGTACATCAGGTAAGCCGTTATGCCTATATTACAACTACTTTAATGAGTATTTCTGCCTACTTGTTATTTTACGTTTTTTCAAAGGAAATAATAAATGTTTTTAACAGTTCTAATAATCTAGCATTAACCTCTTTGGCAGATACAGGTTTAAAAGTATACTATCTCTGTCTTGTTTTTATGGGAGCAAATACAGTAACAACATCTATTTTAGCCTCAAAAACCCAATCATTGAAATCGTTTTTGCTATCATTATGCAGAGCTATTCTGTTAGTAATACCATTATTGTATTTATTATCATATTTATTTGGAATCGTTGGAGTCTGGGCTACTATTCCTGTTACAGAATTTATTACGATGTTAATATTTTTGTTTGGCAATACGCATATTTCAAAAGATTCAGGAACAGTAACTGTTACCAAATAAGATAATTATTTTAAAATCTTTAATTATTTTTTTTGAAGTATAATTCTATTGAAATGCAAATACATATAAAGAAAGGTATTGTAAATAATAGACTACTGAACGTATTCAACAAAAAGTTTCCAAATTTACTTTGAAAAATAGTATTTCTTATATTATTTTCCTTTAATTCTTTATAAGATTTAGAAAAAGGCTTTTCTAGACTTTGGTCATATTTTGGAATGATAGGCTTATCATCACTAGAAATATTCAACACAGCCTTTCCATGCTTTTTACAAAAAACATCAGAACTATCTGAATCAACAATATAACCATATGAGCAATCACTATTCGGCCATTTTAATGGTTCTTTCAAATATTTCATTTTTACTAGTTTTAATTCTAGATTTTCAAATTCATACCCTGGTAATGCCGTTTTTATCATCTCGGAATTATCCATATTATAATTTTCTATTGCTGAATAATATGAATATTGAATATTAAAACATTCTTTTTTAGCAGCAAAGCCAACATTCTTAGTTCTACCATACTGTAGCGGTCTTCCAATATCTGTAAAGAAAGAAAAAAACATTAATAAAAAACAAATAATATAAGTGTAAATATATTTATTTTCCAAAACAATTATCCTAGTAAAAAGTAGTTGTAACTTGTAATTATTATACAATTTTAAACTTCTAGATTCAATTATTCCATTGTTGTCATTTTGCTTTGTTTAATTTGTAACAACTGTTATAAATTTATTGACTTATATTTATATTTGCTGTAGTTTGTTAGCTGAATTAATTACTGTAGTTGTATTGATTTTACAGCTTCTTCAACTTTTTAGAGTTATGTAGAAACAAGGATTGTTCCAACAATCCTCTTATCTTTCATCTCTAATCTATTGCCTCTTATATAATCGGAGATAAATATGAATATAAAATACAAAGTTTTTTTCATAGTATTACTCACAGGATTATTAACCACTGGATGTGGCGAGCAAAAAGACGGTGGCAAACCCCAGCCAGAAACAGCTAAAACTACAGCAAAAGCCACAAAAGTAGTTGTAGAAAAACTTGCTCCATATACATTTAAAAAGCAGATTCATGTTCAAGGAACAATAAAACCTATAAACAAAGCTTTTATCTCCGCAAAAATGGGTGGAATCATTGATTCTCTCAATGTTAAAGAAGGCGATTATGTAAAAAAAGGCGATTTGCTTTTCCAAACAGATAAAACCAATCTTGAAAATGGAGTTCTAGCAGCTCAAAAGCTTGTCGAAACCAGCAGCACTGTTGAAAATTATGCAAAAGCTGATATTCCAGTAGCTAAAGCCAATAAAGGTAAAATAGAGTTAGACTATAACCGAGACAAAGGCTTATTCAAAAACGGTGCTATTTCAAGATCTGATTTTGAAGGCACAGAAGTCTCTTATAAATCTGCAATAGCAAATGTAGAAAAAGCAGAAGCCTTAACCAAAGCCGTTGATACTCTCACACAACAGCTTGCCACTTCCCTAAAAATAGCTGAAAAGAATCTGGCAGACTCAAAAGTTTATGCTCCTTATGACGGTTATATAGTATCAAAAAAGATGAGTGCTGGCGAATTTGCAATGCCTGGAATGCCTGTTTTAGAAATTGAAAACACAAAAGAACTAGAAATTGTCTGCCGTCTTAGTGCTGTTTATTATGAAGCTTTGAACGATTCGACAGAATTAAATATAGAATATGCAGGGAAACCTTTGGCAAAAGTTCCCATAACTTACAAAGCCCCTAATATAGACCCATTAACAAGAACATTCGAAATTAAAGCTGTTGTTCCTGCAGAAAGTGGAATTATAAGTGGTTTGCTTTGTGATGTAAACATAGTTTTAGAACAGCATGAAGGGCTTGGCATTTCAAACAAAGCAGTAATTGCTCGCAAGAATGGTGAATCCGTTGTATTTTTATCAGTAGGCGGTCAAGCAGTAGAACAGTCTGTTAAAGTTGGTCTGAGCAGTGAAGGCAAAATAGAAATAATTGATAATTCTGCTTTAAAAGATAGAAACATAATTACAAAAGGCAATTTCTATTTAAACGATGGCGCACCAATAGTTGAAGTTGTTGAATGAACAAATTTCTGTTTTGGCACGCCATCTGCAAGCCTCTGAAAGAGGCGTGGTTATCTCACATAATTATCAATTTTTAGTAGCCTAAATAATAAGTTAGTGTTTATTTTTCAGTACTTCTACGATTGCTGGAATTATTTTAGATTTTCTTGACATATATTTTTTGAAAACAAAGAACATTTTACCGTCGTAGTTTTTAAATGCTTCGTTTAGGGTTTCTACGGCACCTGGTCCATAAGCTACCATATAAGTTGCATTTTCGTTTTCATCTTCACTTCTATTATAGATAGTTGCAAATAACATATTCATGTGAAGTTTATCATAATTATCAGCCATATACTTATGTATACGTTTAGCCATCTCACGAACTTCATTTTCCCCGAAAGCATTGATATTAGCAACACAAAAGACTTTGCCGTTGGCTTCATATTCTTTATAGTCTGTTTTAAATATTTGATTAACAGTTTTATTGCCATAGGAGGCTAATGCTTTGTTCATACCACGATATAATGCAGAAATATTTTCAATTTTTGCTTTATCAACTAACAGCTTATATGCATTTCTGTCTATCCAGGTAACGTTACCTTTCATATTACGTGTATCAGA
>ONIU01000091.1 GCA_900317935.1 uncultured bacterium | reverse complement strand
ATTTCAGAAGTTTTTTTAATATCTTCTAAAACTTCTTTGATACTACCTTCTTCATTGTAGCAAGGAATAATAATGTAAATGTTCATAGATTATGGGTAATTAGTGGTGGATGGCAGGTGATAAGAGGTAAGTAATTCATAATAAGATGATACATCAAAGTAGTAAAAAAAAGCTAACCAAAATAAAAATAATCTAAAATATGGCAATAAAAAATACGAAATATTATAATATAGATAGCATGGCAGATTCTTCAACAACTGAAAATAAACATGAACCCTTTGTTGCAATAGACATTGGGGCTTATTCCGTCAAATTCGTCTATATAGAAAGAAAAGACGATGGTTCGCCATTGCTGAAAACCCTTGCTCAAATATGCTTACGAAAAAGACCTTTCAGAAGAAAAACGTGAGCAGATGAGCCGTGACGACGTTAAAGAATACTGTTTAAAAGAGTTACGTCAGCTATTAACGACTCATATAACAGAACTACTATATGATAATGAAATTTCAACTAAAAAGGCGGTTACTTTTGCTTCAAACCGTGAAGTTACCATAAGATGTATAGAAGTTCCTCCTGCCGCAAATGAAAAAGAAAAAGCCAAATTTGAAGAAGCAATCAACCAGGAAGCAAACAAGCAAATGCCTTTTTCAATGGGCAATGCGGTATTAGGCTACTCAATTGAAGGAGAACTGACAAAAGAGAACAAACCCTTGGTTCTTATTATGGCTGCTGCTCTACAAAAAGATACTATTGACTATATAAACGGCAATCTAAAGGGCGGTGGCTTAACCAATGATGGAATTCTAACTCTGCCACAATCTCTGCAGATGTCTCTGAAAGACCAGTTGGCTCCTTATGCAGAAGGAGATAAAAAAGTAGCAATAATTCACAGTGGTCATACAACTACCTCTGTAATGATTTTTAAAAACAATAAGCTTCAGTTCTACCGTGATATAAATATGGCTGGCGCAACCATTACTGATTCAATATTTGCTGGCGGAGAAATAGACGGTCAACAGGTAAAACCAGCATCTTACGCAGAAGCAACAGAATTAAAGCACAGTATCGGTGTTATTCCACCAGACGATGTAACTAATTTAAAAGGGATAGAAAAGTTTGCCGCGACAAAGATTTTTGAAGGCGTAGAAAAAATCTTTCAGAATATCCAGCTATCTATTAGTTTTTATATTTCTCAAAGCGGTGAAGCCAATGGTTTGGATAAAATAATTCTTACCGGCGGCACCGCTTTTATGAAAAACTTTAAAGAGTTTATCGAAGAAAGCTTAGAAGTCTCTACTTCTCTAGCAGACCCATTTTCTTCACTACAAATCGGCGAAATAAAATATGCTGACGAAAAACGCATTGAAGATGCTGCTGCCCTAAGCCCTGTTATTGGTGCAGGATTATATCAAGAATCACCCGATATTATCAACTTTATAGAGATACTATTTCCAAACAAAAGTAAAAGAAGTTCATCTTCCGCTTCACTAAACCTTTCTGGTGTTAGTTCTAAGTTTGGAACAAATTTCAATGATTTATCTGCAAAGCTGTTTCAGCTTGATGAAAACAAACTGAGAATTATTGCTGTAATTCTTATTCTATTTGTTATTGCTGGTGTAGCTACCCCATTGGTTCTTGTAAACAAAAAACTAGATGCTGTAAAAAAAGCATATAAAACCATGGAAAAAGACCTCAACAAATTGAAAAGCGACCAATCTGAAGTTGATAAACTTCTAAAAGAACAGGCTAATTTGGATAAGTTTGCAAATGTAGCAGAAGACTTGAGAGATTACAAGTTATTAAATACAAAACTTATCATCAGTATTCTTGCACTTATACCTAAAGAAATATTCCTGACCAATGCGGAATTTCATCTAAACAATGATAATCCATATGTAGACTTACATGGGCATGCAGATAACTCTGACAGCGTATTCCAATTACTTTCTACCATGAGCCAGAATAGTCTTTTCCAAAAACCTGTATTGAAATCTACAAATGAAGTAGAAATAGATGAATCCAGATATTTCATTCGATTTGTTCTTACCACAGGGATTAATATAGACGAATTGTATCCAGATGATGATAAAAAGGAAAATGAAGAAGGTGAAGGGGAAGAAGATGAAGGTGAAGACGGAGGAGAAGAAGAATAACTATGGCAGAAGGATTTTCAATTTCAAACTGGCTTCAACAGTCTAAGGAAGACCCTAAAAAAGCAGTTCCACCAATTGTAGTTCTTGTGGCTATAATTTTTGCTACCTGGAAATTTGGCTATTCACCAAAAGCAGTTTTAATAGATAAAGAATTGAAAAAGAACAAAAGACTTGAAGGTGAAATGAAAAGCTTTAAGAATGCAGCAAACCAGTTAGAAGATATAAAGCTTGATATTGAAAATAAAAAGAAAAAATGGGAAGAAAACCAGAAACTCTGTTACAAAGAACTAGAAAGAACAACCTTTCTTAGAAGGGTCAGAGAAATAGCTAACCAATCCGGAATGAATGTTAAAAGCATAAATCCTATACCTGATGAAGATATAAAAATCAGCGTAATTGATGCGAAAAAGTTTTCGGTTCAGTTCAATTATTCAGGAGATTTGACCCATCTTCTAACTTTTATGCGGTATATAGAGTTAGAACCCAAAATATCTTTTGTCCCTATTCCTAATATTGCTCCAAATGCAAGTGGAACCTTAGATACAACAATAACAGTCTCAACAATCCTGCTTCCAGATAAAATATCTACTGATTTGCCAGAAAATGCTGGCGAAGAAGAAGAAGAGGAAGAAGAATAATTATTTAGAAAATGAATACCAAACAGCTTTTTTTCATCAGCCTGATAATATTGTCTGTTGCAATGGGGATGAACTGGTTTAAAAACAGACCGGCACGCCCCAAAAAGAAGCCGAACCAGGCTCCTCGACAGGCAGTAAGTCTTAGTGACCTTCAAATACAGGAAAATGACGAAAAAGAAAAAGAAGAAGACGATAATGATGAAGAAAAAGAAGATAAAGAATCAACAGCAAGCCAGACTAGCAAAATATATGAAGGAGAAGTAGAAGAGGAAGAAGAAGGCTCTGAAGGTGAAGAAGGTGAAAAGCCAGAAGGAGAACAAGGAACAGAAACAGGTGAATTAGCCTCTGGAACAACTGATATCAATGCTTCAGATAGCCAACCATTGGATAATCCTTTAAAAGACGACCCAATAATGAAGGATTACTTTCATTTGACAAGAAATCCTTTTGAAACATCACCCTATGCTCAATTAGTTGAAAAATTGAGAATAGAAGCAGAATTAGCTGCTCGCCCAAAAGAAGTTATCAAAGAAGAAGTAATTGTTCCTAAAATAATGAACGCTAAATTTACAGGAACAATAGAAACAGCAAGAGGCCCCAAAGCTATTGTAGATGGAAGTCTCTATGAAAAAGGCAATGAATTGAACGGCTGTATAGTCAAAGAAATTAAGATGAATATGATATTACTTGAATCTGGCACAGAAAAGTGGCTGCTTCCAAAGACTGGTGTAGATATTCAGATAGACCAGGAAACAGGGAATTATTCTGTAACAGATAACTTTGACTAAATCCAATACTATATTTTCACGTTCCAACTTTATACGCTCTGCAACTCTATGCTCTGTTGCTCTATTATTTAGAAACAGACATTACTCCCTTAATCCCTAATCTCTCTACTCTCTACTCTCAACTCTCAGTTCTCAGTTCTCAGTTCTCAGTTCTCAGCTCTCAGCTCTCAGTTTTCTCCTACCACTAATCACCATTTTCTCAATTCTCATTTCAATAAGACCCCTTTCGGTTCCTGCGGAACCACTTCCCCCAGCTAAACTGGGGGCAGATCTTCGCTCACCACTACCACCCATCACTCTTACATCTTACATCTTATATCTTATATCTTATATCTTAAATCTTTTATCTTACTTACCGATATAGTGAATATGAAAAAATTTAAAAGAATATTATATTTTGCATTCCTGCTATTAGTTGTATTTATAAACACAGGATGTGACAAGAACGGCTTTTACCCTGCCTCTGACATACAAATTGTCAAAGCAGAGCCTTTTAATATACTACCAACAAGTTCTGATTTCGACTCTATTGAAGACGGAGTGGTTACTGCAAAGCTAATAAACACTATTCCATGCGAACTTGTAAGTTATGATTTAACATACAGAACGGTATTAAATGAGCCAATAGACAGCTTGACTATTACTGATATACCAATAAATATACCCTTTGCTGAAGCAGATACAGAAACAGATATTACTTTAAAGCCATACCAAAAACATGTATTAGATTTGTTAAATAACACAAGTTCTAATATTGCACCGATTAGAGCAACTGTTACTCTTCATTTTAAAGATGTGAACAAAAATGAAGTAATAAGAAATGCATCTTTTTTGCTCTATAAATATGTAGAAACAGCTTCGAGTGATTAAACAATGATTGTATATAAAACAAAACTGAATCAAGTTTTACTCCTAACAATAGCGTTAGGAGCTTTTGCTGTTCCTGGATATTCGCAAAACTGGCAGAGAGCGACTAATAGACCTAGAACAAATTACAGCAATGGTTCTATCCCTAGAGCCGGAAATAGACAGGTTCAAAGAAATAATACTGCTCGTCCAAACTACAATACCAATAATTCATACAATACTTCCGTTAACGGCAGAGCTTCTATAAGCTATCCCACACAGCCAACCCCGGAAACCTCTTTTTACCCAACAATAAGATCAGATTTTTCTGAACCCTATCCTAGCAACAACTATCAGCCAGGTTGGTCAGAACTTGGTAACGGAGCGATTATAAGACAGGGCAATAATCTTCCCAATTCTCATAATCAGCAGGAAAATAAACTTTCTCCAGAAGTCTTAGAAACAATAAGACAACTGAAAGCAGAATATGCCGAACCAGAAGCTATGTATCAAATGGCTCCAGTTCAGACTCAAAACACTGTACCACCTCAAAGTCCGGCTATCACGCCTAAAAAATCCAACAGTCTTATTGCTCCAACAGCAAAAAGTAACCAAACAGGCAAAGATATTCAAAGATCATCTATTTCATTTCCTCCAAACAAAAACATTAAGATAAAGTCATTGGATTTCAGACAAACTGATGTTGCTGATGCTTTACGTTCTCTTGCAAGAATCATTAACATAAACTTAATGCTTGGAAACGGTGTCAGCGGCAAAACAGTTACTGTCCTATTCAATGATGTCACAATGGAAGAAGCCTTCAACACACTTCTTGTTAATTTTGACCTCTCTTTCTCATGGGAAGGAAAAATCTTAAGAATTTTCCCTTCCAATGAAGCACCTACTTTTACAAGAATTTTCAGCATTCAACATACCAATGCCGTTGAAATTCAACCTATGATAGCAAGACTTATGTCAGAAAAAGGCAAATCTGAGTTAGACAGCCGAACCAACTCAATTATAGTTACCGATACCCTGGCTAAGCTTACAGAAATAGAAAACATGCTTCCACAGATTGACGTTCAGGAAACAGGCTTAGAAATAACCTCAAGACCAGTAACGGAAGTCTTTTATTTGAACTATGCTGATGCAAGCACTATTACAGAAGCAATTCAAATGCTTTCTGAGGGAGCCAAGATAAAAGAATTTTCATCAAGCGCAGCTTCTCAGGCTGGAGCAGCTGGCGGCACGACTACCGGCCGTATGGATATGATGATAATAACAGATACTTTAACCAATCTGGATAGAATTAGAGAACTAATAGATAAGTTAGATGTTCCACCTATTCAGGTAACAATAGATGCTCATATCTACGAAATAGACAAAAACAAAGAAGAACAAATGGGCGTTAACTGGCAGAAAAACATTCCAGTAGCAGGAATGACAGACTCAAATCTCTTCACTGCAACAATTGCTCCTATGAGTGATACTGCTGGTGGAACCGGTGTATTCAGATTTGGCAGCCTGGATGTTAATCAGTTTACAGCAGTTTTATCAATGTTAAATACTGGAAGTTTTGCTAAAGTTCTCAGCAATCCTGTTATCACTACCTTAAATAACAGAGCAGCCAACATTACTGTTGGTCAGGCAATTTCTTACATATCTGCCTCAACCGTTAGTGAAGGCGGCCAGGTTTCAAACGAAGTATCTCAAGCCAATGCCAATATCTCACTAGATGTTACACCTTCTGTAACAGGTAACGACGAAGTTTTTCTTGATATAACTCCAAATATTTCTAGTGTTTTGGGATATACAACTCTTGGCGGTAACTCAACTCCAAATCTAAGCAATAGAAGCGCAAAGACACAGGTTATTTGTAAAAATAACCACACAATAGTAATTGGCGGTATGATAAAAACAGATAAAAACGAATCTGTAAATAAAGTTCCTATTCTTGGAAATCTGCCTGGAATTGGAAAATTATTCCAAAGCAGAACAACCAAAGAAAGCAGAACAGAACTCATAATCTTTATTACCCCACATATAGTCAAAGAAAAAGTAGCAAAGCATAATTCTTCAGTATTAAATGCTAATCCAAGATTGTCAATAAATAGATAAGCATTTAAGCATACTAAAACTTGCAAAGTAATCAATAAATCCTTAGAATATAGATAGTTATTCTAGGGATTTTAGTTTTGTCAGAACAAACAAATGAACAATTATTAATAGAACAATTAAGCTCAGAGAAAAGGAGCTTAAGAATTCAGGCTGTTGTCAAGTTATCAAGAATAGGGAAAACTGAAGCAGCCTTAGAAGCTTTGTCAAATTTAGCATCTAATGGTGACAGAGAAGAATCCTTTTTTGCCTCTCAAGCAATAGCTAAAATTTCTCAGAAGCTTTTTTCCAAAGTTCCAAAACCAGTTGAAACACCAGTCGAATCTGTTTCCGAAGACAATCAAATCAACGGAGAGAATCATAGATTCATTTCAAATGACTTTCTTTCTGTAGATAAAGATAAAGCTCCTGCCCTACTCCAAATAATCAGAACCAAACCAGATCAAATACCCGAAGACGTTTTACCCTCTGTCGGGGTTTTCTTAGGGAAATATGGTGACGTCTCTGATAGTGAGTTTATTCAGAATTACCTGGTAAATCATCAGGATAACCTTTCATTGCCATATATAAGTGCTGCAGAAAAAATAGATTCTAAGATTCTTTATCCTGTTTTGCCATACCTATTAGCAAGTAAAGAATCTTTAGTTCGCTCTAGAGCAGTAATGGCCTTAAGAAAAATAGACCAGACTGAAGCAGAAAGACACTTTTTACACTTTTTGGCATCTACAAAAGCAGAAGACAGATTAGCTGCTCTTGAAATAAGCTTTTTATTTCCTTTTGACAGAGTCAAAAGCTATATAATTGCATTATTACAAGAAGAAAAAGATACAGATGTATTTAAAGCCTGTGCAACAGTTCTAGCATCAAATCCATCCCTAGAAATTGCTCTAAGAATTTTAGATGTTTTAGAATCTGCTCCACCAGAACAGCGTAAACCGATAACAGCCTTATTCAATATTGTTTCTGCAGCAATAAAATCAGCAAAAGTTCTTCCGCCCCAAGAATCAACTCCACAGGCATTAGTTTCAACATGGAAACAGCAGAGATTAAAAAAATTCTTAAATGATTTGGAAATTCAACTTTGCACTACTACTGGTCCCAAACGTGAAGCTATTATCAATTGGATAGACAAAAACAAATCAATTCCTGATGTTGCAGAGTTCCTAGACAAACTTGCCTTAAATCCGCAAACAGAAGATGTTTATCAACGTTTAACCGGAAATACAAACAACGATGAAATGGTTTTACCCTCAATAGATACGTTATTTGAAAAAACCGGAAATACTTCTTCTTCAACACCAACAATAGCAACAAAAAAAGTTGAAATTCAGAAATCACAAGCTACTGCTATCAGCAGACAAGAAATGCTGAACAATAATCAGAGTTCTTCCTTGCCTTCTATAGAACCTGACCAGCATGAATCTCAACAAAGTATTTTATATGCTCAACCACAATCACAAGAATCATCTACTCAAGAGGCTATAGCCACTGAACAAGCTGTCCCGTCACTGGTTGAACCCCAAGATACTAATAAAGGGAAAGCCGTTATCAGTGAAGAACGAAAGCAGGTCCTTCGTCTTAAACGTCTTGAAATGCAACAATTTATGGAAGAAAAACATAAGATTTCAGAAATGGCGGAAGACCCAAATATTTCACCAGCAATTAGAGCAGAAGCGTTAAATCTATTATTAAAATATGCTCCTAGCGTTAAAATTAAGAGTTTAGGTATTAAAGCCCTAGAAGAAACAGACAGTCGACTCCAAACTGTTGGTTTCAAAATATTAGAGAGAGTTGCTCCTGAAAAACTCAAAGTAAAATTATCGGATTTACTGCTTTCTAGCGACACAAACATTAGAGTCCGAGCTATTAGATTCGGCTTAAAAGTTGACAGCAATCAGGCAATTCAAGCTCTAGAAAAACTGATTTCCTCAAAAGACCAGAACCACCGTTCCTATGCTGTAAGCTGTTTAGCTTTATGTCCTTTTGAATCAGTATATCTTATATTAATTAAAGCCTTACAAATAGAACAACATCCACTTGTTGCAAAACAGATCACTGCTATTTTACTTAGTAATCCCGATAGTAACATTCTTGCTGCACTAGACAAGATAAGTTCAAAAATAACTGAACCTAGCATCGAAATGATTATCTCTCAAGCTAGAAATGAACTTGAAGAAATATTAAATACTCTTCCAGAATCTCAAAGACAAAGCAAATTAGAACCAATAAAACTCAATGACATTTCAACAGAATCAGAAGAAAGCAAACCCTATTCTGTAGAAAATGTAAGAAAAATTGCACAAGAAAAGAACTTAAAAAAAGCAAAATCAAAAGATGAATCTTTTACTACCTTAGTTCTAGCTTTTTTAGCAAGCATTGTTAATAATCCAGTCAACTTAGCTGTAGCCCTTCTTGTTATAGTAGTATTTTTTGGGTCAATAATTGCTTTATCAAGAGAAGATAAACCTGCACCAGTAACAAGGCAAAAGCAGAGTACAAGATCCTCAGAGCGTAACAATCCAAAAAATAAGAATAGCAAGATTCCCACAACATTTAGAATGAACAAACCTTGTACTATTAGTGGAAATGTTGCCAATATAATATCTGAATCAAGTATTGTTATAAACCATAGCGGACGCGAAATAATGGTTAAGTTCAAAGGGAAAGAAGCCAAAGAAATCAAAAAAGGCGATAAAGTATCTGTAACCTGTATTCCATATAGAGAAAATCCAAATGGAATAATCCTATCTAATGGAACTAAGATTTCTAAGATTTAAGAATACTCTATGAAAAAAAATTGGTTAGATAAATTAGAAGAAAAATTCGGACATTTAGCATTAGACGGGTTAATGTATTATATAGCCGGTTTAATGATAACAGTATATTTTCTTAACTCTTCCAACTTATTGCCTTACCATAAGTTAAGTCTAATCATTCCTCCGATTTTACATGGTGAAATATGGCGTTTAATTACTTTTTTATTAATTCCAATCAGCCAGAACCCGTTTTTCCTTTTCTTTGAACTAATGATAATAATAATGTGTGCTAATGGAATAGAGTCGGCGATGGGATCTTTTAAACTGACAGTCTATTATTGCCTAGGCGCTGTTTTAATGATTATAGCATGCTTTATAGCCTATTTATTTAATTACGTAATTCAATTAGACAGTTATTTGATGTATTTAAGCCTTTTTTGGGGGTATGCAACACTTTATCCTGATGAAGAATTGTTGTTCATGTTCTTTATCCCAGTAAAAATAAAGTATCTGGCTTATTTTTCGGCAATAGGAATAATAATACCATTGTTGATTGCTTCCTGGCCCACAAAAATAGTAATAATACTATCATTTACAAATTACCTAATCTTTTTTACAATTCCTGCTCTTCAAGGAATTAAGTATGCTCGTCAACAGACTAAGAGACGCGAAGCTTTCGAAAAAGCTGTAACTCCCCAGAACCCATACCGTCATAAATGTTCTGTTTGCGGCAAGACTGACGTAACTGATCCCGATATAATATTTAAATACTGCATCTGTGAAGAATGCGGCCCGAATGGAGTAGCCTTTTGTCCTGAACACTTGAAGGAACATAAAATGAAACATAAGGAAGAATAATATGAAAAATAATCATTTTTTATTAGTTATTTTATTCGGAATAATTCTTCTCGCTTGTTTACAAACATTAGGCTGTTTTCATCATAATAGTCATTCAACAATTTCTGATAATACATCAACAAAAATACTCATAGATAATAGAGAAATCTCTTCTGATACAGAAATTGACCAGAATTTTGGAGAACTTTCTTTACAGATTGCTAAAGGCTCTTGTGAAAATGGTTTTATCTCTGTTTCTCAAGTCTTAGAGAACAGTACAAGTTCAGATTCTCATGTATTTTTATCTCAAAATTCATTGCCATTTATGTTTGCTAGACTCAATTCCTCAAATATTAATGATGAATTCGAAATTGTATCCCAAAATACTTACAATATAAAACTCACTAATCGCAACAATAATCCGATGCTTCTTTCTAGTCCTGCGAAACTGACGTTTAGTATAAATAATAATTATCCAACAACTAGTTATTATGCTGTAAAAAAGAACGGGAACAATTTCAGCTTAATTGCTCCTAATAGATATACTTCTTCTAATCTTAGTTTTGATACCTATTCAATGTCTGAATGGTTCCTAATTAAAGGTAAAAGAAATAGCAAAATAGAGAAAACTCCTATAATAACTTGTCCCTCAACAATATTTACAAATGGAAAAGATAGCTGTTTCAAAAATGACTTAGAAGTAAAAATATCTGTTCCATATAATCAAGCAGGCAAATATAACTTGAATCTTTATGGAAGAGAAAACTTCCCGCTTAGTTATGATTCTATCAACAATTCAGCCACCAATAGTTATCAGATCAATCTTGCCAGTTTAAAACAACCAGAGATCTCATCTGATTTAGCAACCTATTCTTTAACGATTAAACTCAAAGAATACAAACTCAATGATTACCCTGCATTTATTATTCTTAGAGCAGAATACACTGACCCTTCAACTGGAATTAACTACTCTAGCCAAAAGAGAATTAGTCTTTTACAAGGAGAAAAAGAAGCTGATAGCACCCCTCGCCCATTCATAGTTAGTTCAAGTCCTAATAATACTGAGAAGACAGAGATTATTTCAGTAAAAGATAAAATAACTATTGAGTTTTCTCAGACAATGGATTCTGAATCTGTTGAGCAAGCCTTGAATTTTACTCCTAATCTTTCTGGAGATATAATAACAAAGTGGTCTTCAGACTATAAAGTTTTAACTATTAGCGGTTCTTTTGATTATTTTGAAACCTACAAACTCAGTATTAATAATACAGCTTGTTCAAATACAGGTTTACAATTAGAAAACGGTTTTGTGTTGATTTTTGGGACTCCCAAACCATCTTCAGA
>ONIU01000100.1 GCA_900317935.1 uncultured bacterium | reverse complement strand
TATCTGAAGTATCTATTGCTAGAGTATCACAGGAAAATGTTGAAAGATTAAATAGATATAAAATACAAATAGGAGATATTCTATATTCACGAAGAGGTGACGTTGGAAAATGTGCTTTTACAACAGAACATGAGAAAGACTGGCTATGTGGAACAGGTTGTTTAAAAGTTACTGTTGATAAAAATAAAGCTAATCCGAAATTCGTATTTTATCAATTACAAAGACCTGAAATTATTGGCTGGGTTATTAATCACGCTGTTGGTTCAACAATGTTAAACCTTAATACTTCAATATTAAATAATGTCCCACTAGAGATAACCTCATTACCCACCCAAACCAAAATCGCCAACATCTTGTCAGCTTACGATGACCTCATCGAAAACAACCAAAAGCAGATAAAGCTTTTGGAAGAAGCGGCACAGCGACTATATAAAGAATGGTTTGTTGATTTCAGATTTCCAGGTCACGAAAATACAGAATTTGTTGATGGCTTGCCTAGTGGTTGGATTCAAGGAAATCTTGGAGAAATAGCTGAATTTAAACGTGGTAAAACAATAACAAAAGCTCAAGTTCACGATGGGAAAGTTCCTGTAGTTGCTGGTGGATTAGAACCCGCTTATTATCACAATAAAGCAAATACTATTGCACCAGTTATAACTGTAAGTGGTTCTGGGGCAAATGCAGGCTTTTCACGTTTATATAATATAGATGTTTTTGCTTCTGATTGTTCTTTTGCAGATAGTGAAACTACTCCTTATTTATTTTTTGTTTATGCCTTTTTAAAAGAAAACAAAGCTTTATTAGATACACTTCAAAAAGGGTCTGCACAACCTCACGTATACGCTAAAGATATAAATACATTAAAGTTATATATTCCACCAGAAGATAGATTAAAAGAGTATTGCAATATTGTCTCTTTTTATTATGGTAAAATTAAAAGACTAGAAGAACAAAAAAATATTCTTACTGAAGCCCGTGATCGATTACTGCCAAAACTGATGTCAGGAGAAATAGAAGTATGAAAATTGGATTGCCAAGCACCGCAATGCAAAGCATTGCAGCCCCCTCAGTCACTTCGTGACAGCTCCCCCATAAATGGGGTAGCATCACGACTGCTCGCATTGATGGATTAGCAGAGACTTTTGTTTATAATAATTACTGATTAAGGTGAAAAATTATGAGTTACGACTATTCTGAAAATATACTTGTTCAAGAAAGTGCTGGTGAACTGCTCCAAAACGAATTGGGCTGGGATGTTAAACTAGCATATAAAACAGAAATCTTAGGTCAGAATGGTACTTTTGGCAGAGTCGAATACAAAGAAATACTTTTGACTCGATATTTTAACGAAGCCCTTAAAAAGTTGAATTCATGGATAACCGAAAAACAAATTGAAGAAGCTAAAGAAATTCTTGAACTAAGGCTTTCTTCTTCATCTCTACTACAGATAAATGAAGAAAAATATTTTATGCTTCGTGATGGTATTTCTGTAACTGTGAAAAAGCCTAATGGTCAGACAGAAACCAAGAAAGCAAAAATAATAGATTTTCAGAACCCCAATAATAACTATTTTCTCGCTGTTAAAGAAATGAAAATTCACGGTGATATTTACCGCAGAAGAACAGATATAGTCGGCTTTGTAAATGGAATTCCCTTGCTTTTTATTGAACTGAAGAAAAATACGGTAGATGTTCAGAATGCTTACGAAGATAATTACAGAGATTATCTAGATACTATTCCACATTTGTTTTACTATAATGCTTTCATCATTTTTTCTAATGGTTTAGAAGCAAAAATAGGCACTCTTGGCAGTAAGTATGAGTTTTTCCATGAATGGAAAAGATTGGCAGAAAATGATGAAGGAAGCGTAGCTCTTGCAACTATGCTTCGAGGAATTTGCCGAAAAGAAAACTTCCTTGATTTGTTTGAAAATTTTATTCTTTTCGACCATTCCAATGGAAATACCGCCAAGATTTTAGCTCGCAACCACCAATATTTAGGAGTAAACGAAGCTGTTAAGGCTTATGCAGATAGAAAATTAAAAGATGGCAAGCTTGGTGTATTCTGGCACACACAAGGTTCTGGAAAAAGTTTTTCAATGGCTTTTCTTGCTCAGAAAATACGCAGAAAATTTGAAGGTTCACCTACTTTCGTTATATTGACCGACCGAGAAGAGCTTAATTCCCAAATAAGTGATACCTTTGAAAACTGCGGTTTGCTTGGCAAGACAAAAGCAACACAGTTTATAGCTACAAGTGGCGAAGACCTTATAAATAAACTGCACGGCAATCACAGCTTTATTTTTACTCTGATTCAAAAGTTCAAAAAATCAGAGGTTACACCAATCATTCCTGACCACGATATTGTCATTATGTCAGACGAAGCACATCGCAGTCAGTATGGGACTTTTGCAGAAAATATGATGAAACTCCTTCCAACTGCTGCGCGTATAGGTTTTACAGGAACACCCCTGCTTAGTAGTGATAACATTACAGCACGCACATTTGGCGGTTATGTTTCAATTTATGATTTTAAAAGAGCTGTTGAAGACGGTGCTACAGTTCCTCTTTACTACGAAAATCGTGGAGAAAAGATTCTGGAACTTAATAATCCAGAAATAACAGATAAAATTCTTGATGCTATCGAAAATGCAGATATAAACGTTGATAAGCAGGAAAAATTAGAAGCCGAATTTGCAAAAGAAATTCACCTACTTACCGCCGAATCCAGATTAAGGTCTATTGCTAAAGATTTCGCAAAACATTATTCAGATTTATGGACAAGTGGCAAAGCTATGTTTGTCTGCTTGAATAAAGTAACTTGTGTTCGTATGTATAACTATGTTCAAGAGTATTGGCAAGACGAAATCAAGTTATTAGAAAAACTGATTAAAAATGCAACACAACAAGAAGCATTAGAATTAGAACGCAAGTTGAAGTGGATGCGTGAAACCGAAATGGCTGTTGTAATAAGCCAGGAGCAGAATGAAATTCAGACATTCAAAAAATGGAATCTGGAAATTAAACCCCATAGAGAAAAAATGGAAAAACGAGAACTGGATAAGGAATACAAAGATTCCAATAATCCGCTTCGTGTGGTATTTGTATGTGCTATGTGGCTTACAGGCTTTGATGTAAAAAGCCTTTCCTGCATGTATCTTGATAAACCTTTGAAAGCTCATACATTAATGCAGACAATAGCTCGTGCAAATCGTGTAAACGAAGGCAAAAGCAACGGTCTTATCGTAGATTATGTTGGAATAGTAAAAGCTCTTAGAAAAGCTCTTGCTGATTATACGGCAAATGTAGGCGGTAATGGCGGTGTAGACCCGACTATTGATAAAGAAAAGCTGATTGCTAGAATATTAGAAACTATTGAAAAAGCTAAGATATTTTTGGCAGAAAAAGGTTTTGAGCTTGAAACCCTAGTTAATGCTTTGAGCTTCGACAAATTATCTGCTATTGAAACTGCTGCGAATGCAGTATGTGGAACTATCGAAGACAAGAAAACCTTTACAACATATTCTTCTGAACTTTACAGACTGATGAAATATGTAGAGAAAAACGAAATTAATGATCATACTCGTAAAGAATATGATGCTATAAAAGCTATTTCCTCAGAACTTCAAAAAAAGCGAAAACATACTGATATTACCGATTTGATGGTAGAAATCAATAATATTATAAATGATTATGTAAAAATAGAAGATAAAACAATGGTTGTTAGCGAACCTACACGATTCGATATTAGTGCTATCGATTTCGATATATTGCGCAAAGAATTTGCGAAAGTTCATAAAAAGAATCTGGTAATGAAGGATTTGGAAGAAGCGATACAAATAAAACTTAACTCCTTGATGTTTTCTAATCCTAATCGTATAAATTACTATGAGCGTTACCAAAAGATTATAGAAGATTATAACTCTGAACAAGACAGAGCTACGATTGAAAAAACTTTTATGGATTTAATGAATTTATCTGCTGATTTGAGCAAGGAAGAACAGCGATATGTTCGAGAGGGTTTCTCTAATGACGAAGAGCTTTCTATTTATGATTTGCTTTTCAGAAAAGACCTTAGCAAGAACGACATAAAGAAAATCAAAGAAATTGCTGTTTCACTTCTCAAACAAATCAAGGCTAGAATTGCCGAATTAGACCATTGGACAGATAAACAGGAAACCAAAGCCGAAATCGATAATATAATCAGAAATACTCTTTGGACAGAACTGCCTGAATGTTATGATGAAGTGGTTATTTCAACTTATCGCCAGCAGATTTACGAGTATGTTTATACTAGATACAAAGTGGCGTAAAAAAGATTGACTACAAATCATTAAAATTCTGTTTTTTGTATATTATATGAGGCAAAATCTAATGAATAAAGAAAATTGCAAAGATATTGTTAAAACTACTATTTTAAGTTCTATACCTTATGTGGGATCTTTTTTTAATTCGATATATGAAAATATAAAATCCAACGAATTAAATAAACGTTATAAAGAATGGAGTGATTTAATAGAATATCGTTTGTCTAAATTGGAGATACAAATGGAAGATTTAAGTAAAAATGAATCTTTTGTTACTACAATAATGCAAGCGACAAACTCTGCGATAAAAACAACAAAAAATCAGGAAAAAAAGAATTATTTAATAAAGAATCTGATTTAATAAAAAACATAGTTAAAAAAAGGAAAAATAATGCTGAAGATTTACTTGATTTAGATTATAAACAAAATAAAGTAGATAAACCTAATCTTGTTTATAATAATGGCAAAGCTAGTTACCAAAGAGATAAAAAGAATTCATTGATTGCATTAGCCAAGGCTGGTTATAGATGTGAAATAGAAGGTTGTCAACATGAGCTATTTATAAGAGCTAATGACAAACACACATATACAGAACCTCATCATTTAGTGCCTATGTCGGTACAAAGAGAGTTCAAATACTCACTAGATATTCCAGAAAACATAGTATCTTTATGCAGTAGTTGTCATAATCAGATCCATTATGGTAAAGAAGCAGACAAGTTATTAGAAGAACTTTATAAAAAAAGGAAAAATCTATTAATTAAATGTGGAATTCTAATTAACTTCAGTCAATTAAAAACAATATATAAATTGCATAAGGATGATGACGAATAATAAAATCAATAATCGACATTAGCAAAACGATAATGTTTCACTTCGACCAAAAACATAGGCAAGATAATAAAACTCCACCACGAGGTTACAAAGTGGGTTTGTATTTATTGATACTTCTGTGACAAATATAAATAAACTAATTAAAAAGATTGACGACAATCCAATATCCATTTCGTTTACCATTTTTACGAGATATTATTTTAGAATCAGTAAGTTTCTTCATTGTTCTTTTTACTGATACTAAAGATACTTTGAGTTTTTCAGAAATACTCTTTTGTGTTACCGATGGATTCTCACTAATCAAGCTAATAATTCTATTTTCTAAAGTATCATTCACCAACATGATCACAGACTTGAACTTCATCAGTCACCTTATTAGTCACCCAATCAAAATGCTTTGTTACATAAAATTATTTTTCATATAGAAACGTATTTTTGGTTTACGCTTTTAGGTTTATCAGGAATGGTCATTTTTAGTTTGCCATTATTTAAGAGTGGTTTTATATATTTATTGGTAAAATAATCACGGCTTTTTATGCCGCAGTATTCCTGCATTTCTGTTCTAGTTCTAGGGGTCTTGCAAAAATCCAACAAAGCTTCTAAAGTTATATTCTCTAGAATTTTTTCTTCAACATGTCCACTAACATGTCCACTAACATGTCCACTGACATGTCCACCTGCTTGTCTACTAACTTGACCACTAGTCGAATTTTTATCAGTCACCTTTGTAACTTTTAATGCTTTAAACCTAACAGTTAAATCGTTTCCAAGTATTTCATATTCAGGCAAAGAAGCATTAATTTTCTTGCATTCATCACAAATCTTCTGTATGCCTCTTCCCCAATTTTCAATGTAACCAGCTAAATAGAAAGCTTTTGCTATGCTTGGATTATAAGGAACTGACTTGTGTGGCTTAAAAAGAGTTTCTACAGTCCAACCTGTCGGAAATACACAGGTATTAGAAATAGTCATAGATTCATCATCAATACGAATCTGAATAGGAACACCTGACATATAGCAGTTATGTGCTATAGCATTATATACTGCTTCTCTTACTGCTTCCCTAGCAAAAGGATATTGCTCAACCCTCATGTCATGCTCGTATGAAATAGCTGCCTTTAAATATTTGAAAAATATAAGATCTATAGCCTTGTCAGCAATACTGACCAAGGAACCTTCTATGGTGTCATGATATAGCAAATCTGGGCCTTCACCGAACTTACCAACTTTGACAAAACTTCCCACCTGCACTTTTTCAGGATTTTTAGAAAATAACAAAGCTCCAGACTTTTTAAGCCTGCCGTTTTCAAGCAAACCGAGCTTATCTAACAATTCAACATCTGGAACATTCAAATCTGCTTCAGACATTCTTCCCTTACGCAACACAGCTTTTTTAAATATGGAAATACTTTCATGGTCTAAATCGTCTAGGGAAACATTATTGGCTATGCCATCTTCCCAATGAATACCTGTTTTTTCAATTATAAACTGAGAAAGGGCATTACCAACAAGTTGCTGTTTTGTGCTTCCGCTTCTGTAGTGATATTCTCCATGATAACTAACAGGGAAACTACTTGGCGTAACTTTTATGGAAATATAATCTAGACCGTTTTCTACAAGAAGATTAACATCTGCAACAATCCCCATAGTAGCCTGTATTTTGTTTGGAATATCTGTAAGCAGTTTTTTGCTATCTTCAACACCAACTACTTTGCCACTGTCATCTTTCCCTATATAGATAACACCGCCTTGAGCATTGGCAAAACCACATATCCATTTGAGATATTCATCTCTCCAGGATTCTTTGTATTCTATATTTTGGTTTTCAGACATAGTAGTTTTGTTTTCCTTGTTATTGTTTGCTAGGTACTGTTTACTGAATAAATTATAATCTCTTGTATAATATATCTGCAAGATGTTCTTTTTAAGTTAAGGAACCAAGCAAAACGCGTAATTTTTATATCATATTTCCAAAACGGAACGCGGTGCGTACCGTTTTGCGAAGGTGATATGTTTAAAATAAAAATACCATTAAATCAAGTTTCTCTTGCTAAAGTTGGACCGAAAAGCAAAAATACAGAGCAAGTGAGTAAACAAGTAACAGGTCAAGATGCTGAACAAAAAAGTAGACAGATAAGTGGACAGATGAGTGGACAGATAACACACGAAAAGTCTGTTGCAGACATCGAAAGATCTATCTTAACCTTTTGTAAAAAGCCCAAAAGTCGTAAAGAAATACATGAATATATAAGTCAATTTTCTAAGTCGAATATAATAAAAAGTTATATAAATCCTTTACTAAAAAAAGGTAAACTGATAATGACTATTCCGGATAAACCTCATAGCAAAAACCAAAAATATATTACTAAATCGGTTAGGAAAAAATGATTAAATAATGTCACTAGCACATTTAATGAGAAGCAATAAGAAAGGGAAACCAGTAACCATGTGTGAAGTATTGGATAGAATAGAAAACAGGGGTATCGAAAAAGGTAAAATTAAAGGTCAGCTAGAACTTTTAACAAGTCTTATCAATAAAGGTTTGCTTACTATTCAACAGGCAGCAAAAGAAATGGGTATGACAGTTGCCAAATTCAAGGCAGCTATGAAAGAAGTAGCTATAAACTAAGATTATCATGCTTTTATTAGCTTGATAATCTAGACCCTTTAGGTTAATATAAACCCAAGACAAAGGTTCAAAACCTTTTGGAAAATCAGGGTCTAATTAAGGGTCTATGCGATTCCAGACTCGGAGGTAATTAAGTCGCAGAACCAATTCTGACACAGAGTTCGATTCCCGCCGCCTCCACTTAGAGGCAATTTCAGACGATATTAAACAATATCTGAAACGCAATCAAAAACCGCTAACAACCAAGATGTTAGTGTTTTTTATTTTACCTTGAAATATGATGGTATAAAAGGAAATTCGCTTACATTTTTGAAATTTTTTGGGAGTAAATTGGGGAGTATGCATTTTTTAGAAATTATTACTCCAAAAAATTAAAATATTTAGTTATATGCACAGATAACGGAGCAATGGTAGCTGCACATGGATTTTTAACATCAAAACTAGCTCCAGAAAACAGTATAATGGTTAATGCTTCTGCCAACTGGGAAATGGGGAAACCTTATAATTTTTAAAACCAATCACAATTGTCTTAACCCAAGACAGTGTGATGGTATACATTTATAATAATTCCTGTCTGCTGCTTCTCTTTGACGGAATTATCTTATAATTCTTTTATTTTATTACTTTTTTAGTCGCTTTACCTGCTTTACCTGCTGCACCTGCTACATATACCCAATCAACCCCAGCCCCACCAGTTACATAGTCTAGTTCATCATCTGTAAGAAGCATACCAGCGTCTTCTATGAGTTCCTTAGCTTCTTCCTTGTTATTGGTTCCTTCAACCTGTTTTTTTAATTCGCCAACTAATTTCATTTTAGATCTCCTGTTTTATAATCTTACATAGTTATTATAATCAAGATGGGGGTTTATATTCAATATTTATATTGTCCGACAGTAATTAAAGATCTAAACGAAACCAGACTCAAAGATAATTAAGTCACAGAATCAATTCTGACTAAGAGTTCTGTTCTTGTTGTTTTCACTTTTAGCTGGTTTCAACAAGTATCTAAAAGCAATTAAAAGCCGCTTAAAAAGCGGTTTTTTTTTGATACTTGTCAACTTATAAATTATAGAGATTTTAGTTAGGCCAAAAGATTATCGTTGATTTAATATTATAACTATTAATACTTCCGTTATTGTCAAAATTTATTAATGACTTGTCGAAATAGTACAGACCCAAAAATAATAAACAATATGGGATGTACAATGAAATTCAAACAATATCTTCTAATTATCGCATCTTTTATGATGTTTTCAACAGCAGCGAAAGCAGAAAACATAGACAGCATTAAAGAAACAGCAGAACAGATAACTAAGCCCAAAATAGGCTTAGTTTTAAGCGGTGGCGGTGCAAAAGGCCTAGCTCATATTGGAGCAATCAGAGCCCTAGAAAAAGCAGGAATAAAAATAGACATGGTTTGCGGTACAAGTATGGGTGCGTTTATAGGAGCACTATACGCAACAGGCTACACAGCAAACCAAATAGAATCAATGCTAAGCAAGCTAGAATGGGAAAAACTCCTTACCGAAAACTTAGATCACCGTAGAATGGACTACTTTGAACGAAACAAAGACGGAAGATATCTCTTGAAAAAAGAAGTAGGGAAACCAAGTTCTGGTTTAATCGACGGTAATCTGATAATGATTACACTTAGTGAATTATCTGTCCCCGCACACAATATAGATGATTTTACTAAACTAAAACGTTCTTTCGCATGTGTTGCTACAAATCTTGAAACAGGACAACCAGTAACTTTCACGAAAGGTTACCTGCCAGAAGCTGTTAGATGCAGTATGTCTTACCCTATGGTATTCCGTCCTGCAGAACATGATGGAATGATGCTTGTTGATGGTGGAATAGTAAGCAATCTTCCCGCAAAAGAATTAAAAGCTATGGGAGCAGATATAATAATAGGTGTTAATGTTGGTTCCCCACTAAGCACACGCCGAGAGTTACACAATATTCCTCAGATATTAGCTCAATGTGTCAGTTTTTTTAACGAACAAGATGCAGAAAATCAAAAACAGGCTTGTGATATCCTAATAGAGCCTGATATGAAAAATTTTGAAACATTTTCATTTACAAACATACCAGCAATAATTAAAAGCGGTGAATCTGCATGTGAACAACATGAAGATGAATTAAAAAGACTTGCCGAATCAGTAGAATGTTCAACAAGCAATGAAAAGCTTATTCCGGACTACAACGAAAAAGAAATACTACATTTTTCATCTGTTGAAATTCAAGGTGTAGCAAAATCAAGCACAGACTATTTGTATAATAAAATAGGTGAATTAAATAAAAATGATCTGAGTCTGAAAGAAATAAAGAAAATAGCTGAAAAAATGATTGGAACAGGGCTAATTTCGAAAGCATATTTTAAAATACTACCTGCTGAAAATAATGAAAATAAATTAATTTTTATTGTTAAAACATCTGAAGCTTATGAACACAATCTAGGAATAAGATATGAAGAAGGCCAAGGGGCACAATTATTACTTAACCAGACTATAAAAAACAAATTCTTTGCTGGCAGCCGAACTTCTATTGATATAGTTGTAGCAAATAATCCAAGACTGACAACTTCAGAAGAGTTGTCTGAAATAGCTAACACCGGCTTTGGTTCAGAAATTGAATTTGATGACCGTTTGAAAAAAATTAATTCTAAGTATGACAAGCAATTAAAATTAAATTTTAAAGAACAAATTATAACAACAGCTTTTTCATTACATAAAAAATTTTCAAACTCATTTATAGTAAAAGGCGGTGTAATGAAACGCTTTGGTGGTTCTAATTTAAACCGAATAGAAAACGGAATTAACTACGATAATTATGAATACACAGGTATATTTGGGAAATTAACCACTGATAATCTAGATAATGCAATAAAACCTCGTGTTGGTAATAAATTCAATTTTACTTACCTTAAAGCTACAGATAAAGCAAATTTTAGCAAAACCAAAAAGACAGATAATTTTTCTCGTTATACTGCAGACTATAAAGGCTATCTTCCTTTAAGCCAAAAGACAACTTTAGGAGTTACAGCTTCCTGGGGTAAATTAACAGAAGAAATTGTATCTGGAAATGAATTATTCTATTTTGGTGGTAAAAACATTTACGACGAAAGCAGTATACCATTCTATGGTTTAAGCTATCAGGAATTATGCGGACGCAATGTCATTACAACTGGTATAGAAATTAACAGAGACCTTGGCGAAAATATGAACCTGTTTTTAAGAGCTAACAGGGGAAATATAAACAACGATAAGCACAATCTCTTTGATGATGACCAGCAAATATACGGAGGAGAAATAGCTTATTCATTGCAAAGTCTGATTGGCACGATAGAAGTATCTTACGGAACCAACGATTATAATCACGATAAATTGTTTCTAATTTCTTTTGGTAATACATTCTAAAAATAAAATATAGAATAATTATCTCAAAAAAAAAAAAAAAAAATCAATACAAAAAGCTGTTCTTAAAAGCGAAAACACATATTGTCGAAACAATAAATATATCAAATCATATTTTTAAAGTTTTTAAATATGATTTTTGTTCTTCTGTAATTCGATAGCTTTCAACAGCCTTTTGTATTGTTTTATTGTGAGTCCATTTATCTAACTTCTTATTTTCGATAAATGGAATAATTTTATCATACTGCTTAGCTAGAGCGGTTGCAAAATACCATGCAATCATCATATTTATGTAATACTCTTCAGATTTAATTTTTGCAACCAATTTCGGATATTTTATATCAAAATCATCATCTAAAAAATGTTGCATCAACATGCCAATAGCAAATCTAACAGTATATGTATTAGATGAAGTTATCCATTCATATATCTCTTTTAATAAATCAACTTTATTCTTCTTAAATATTTTTGGAGATAACTGGTCACAAGTTGCCCAATTATCAATGAAAGGAAGAAAACTATTAGTTTCTTCAATACATCTTTTATAATCTTTTCTTTCTGAAATTATAAAAGCGTGAAGTTGATTTTCATCAAAATATCTATGAGGAAGAACTTCCAAAAACATAGAAATATCTTCTTTTTTTTCATATTTTTTTGCCAGTTTGCGAAGTTCCGGAGTTCTTACGCCAATAACAGCATCTGAATTAACATTTGGAATCAGTTTGCTCTGAAAATCTCGGTATTTCTTATCTTGCAATTTAAATAATTCTTCTCTAATTTCATCTGTAATCATTTTTATATTTCCTGTTTTTATGTTTTATGAATTTATTATACAATATGATTAAACAAATACAAACTTTTGTTAGAGTTTTACGAAGGGTAATAATCTATGAGAATATATTTAACATGTTTCCTGATGCTAGTTTTAGCAAGTTCTTTTGCTTATGCTGAAAATACAGATATATGGAAAGACCAGATTTTATATTTTGTTTTGTTAGACCGTTTTTATGACGGAAACAAAGGGAACTGCCCTAATTCAGATAAGAAAAATCTGATGGCTTTTCATGGCGGGGACATTGCCGGGTTAGAGCAGAAATTAGATTATCTTGAAGAACTAGGAATTACCGGAATCTGGGTTAGCCCATTCCTAAAAAACAGACCAAATGCTTTTTATGGACAAGAAGCTTATCATGGATACTGGCCATACGATTTTTATAAAATTGATGAAAGATTCGGAACAGAAAAAGAATTAATATCTTTGAGGAATTCAATGCAGAAAAAAAACATGAAACTTCTGCTTGATATGGTTGTTAATCACGTCGGATACGATGCCCCATTTTTTAATGAGCACAAAGACTGGTTTAACCCAATGATAAATATTAAAAACTGGAATGATCCGGAAGAAGTTAAAAACCGTTGTATTTTTGGATTGCCAGATTTTGCTTCTCAAAAGCCAGAAGTTAAGAAGTTTTTCTGTGAGGTTGCCAAATACTGGATAGAATTAGCAAAACCTGATGGTTTCAGATTAGATGCAGTTAAACATGTTAATGACGACTTTTGGCACGATTTTAATGAAAATGCTAGAAAACTATCTAAAAATGATTTTATTCTATTAGGAGAATATCTGCATGGCGACCCTGCCCTTGTCAACAATACCTGGCGCTCAGCAGGCTTTGACTGCCTTTTCGATTTTCCTCTTTACTATACAATGAAAGAGGTTTTTGCTCAGGGTGGAGACTGCCGTAAACTTGCTTCCAGGTTGTATTATGACAGAAATTATCCTGATGCTGGAATGTTAGCTACTTTATTGGATAATCATGATTTAGACCGTTTTATTACTTCCTGTAAAGGAGATATTAATAAATATAAACTGGCAATGGCATTTTTAATGTGCGTCAGAGGAATTCCCACTCTTTGCTATGGTGATGAGCAGGCTTTGCGTGGTGCCCACCGCAGATTACCTTATAATCGCTGTGACATGAAATTTACAAATAAAAGCCAGATTTTTAATTTTACAAAAGAATTAATATCAATGCGTAAATTTCATAAAAGCTTAAGACGAGGTTTACAATGCCATATTTATGCAGATAAAGATTTATATATTTTTGGAAGATTATTGCCAGACGACTTTGCGGTTATAGTTTTTAACACATCAAATAAAGATAGAAATTTCGTAATTAATTTTCCTTTTGATATAAATCAAAAGAATATTAAAGCTGATTATGGTGATAATAATTCTCAAATTTCTATTAATAATCATAAAATACAGGGTATAGTAACTGCCGAAAACTTTGCGGTCTATTTTCCAAAATGTAATGAAATAAATTTAAAAAACGCATTTGATAGTTGGAACAATCAATACAAAAACGAAAATTACTGGGGTAGACAGAGAGTCAAATTTAATTTAAATGTAAAAGAGCCAATTAAAAATTCTGAATATTACCTAATCGGTAATTGTTCAGAACTTGGTAATTGGTCTGTCGACAACGCTGTTATGATGAAAAACCTTGGGAATAATTCTTATGAAGCAGTAGTTGAACTACCTATAGGGAAAATTTTCGATTGCAAGTGCCTAAGCAAAGTTGGGGATAAAATACTCTGGATGGATGGTGAAAATATTATTGAAGTTGTGAATAAATCAGCTGGACAGACTGTCAAAATAGATTGGTAATTTTATTTGTTATGGTTGCCTTTTTACAGGCAACCATAACAGGTTATTTTACTGTTGTCTGCCTTCTATTGTAGCAAGAAGCATTGCGCCTGCCATTGCAAGCTTTGGATGTGGAGCATTTGGCTGTTTAAATATTTTTACTTTAAGTCCGTATAAGAAAGGATTGAAGGTTTGTTCATAGCTAGCTAAAGTAACACCTTGTGCATTCTTCAAATAATAAGACTGCGGAACTAAATTTGAAAGGAAACGTCTTACTAACGCCAAGGTCATGTTGTCTTCCTGGAGTTGAGCTATTTGTCTTCCATGTGGATCCATAAGAACCCAGCTATCTCTAAGCACTGATTTAAGACCTTCTCTTTGCCATGACCCTAACAATGTTTTGGTATCAGAGTCATAAACATCATAGGCAGCACTAAAATCCACTACTTGTTTTGCCTGAATCTTTATTATTTCTTTTTTCATAGATTCGTCAGAAAAGACACGTATATCTTCTTTTAACTTAAAAGCCTTCTGATTGCATAAACCTATTAATTTGTCATTTCCATCAAAAATATTAAATTTTTTATCAAAAGAAAGACTAAATATTTTTGATTTCACGATAAAATCATATTCTGCCATGTTTATTGTTTCTCCTGTTTTCTTAGAATATATATCAATAAATACAAATTGAAATTATTAACAAAATAGTATTTTATTTTACTGCGATGCACTCAATCTCAACCTTGCAGCCTTTAGGTATTGCTGCAACCTGAACACAACTTCTTGCAGGATAAGGTTCTTGAAAATGTTCACCATATACCTTATTAACAACTGCAAAATCATTTATATCTGACAAGAAAACCGTTGTTTTTACAACATTTGTTATATTCATTCCATTTTCACTAAGAATGCTTTTTATATTAGCAATAGACTGAGCTGCCTGATCTTCAACTTTTTCTGGAATATTGCCTGTTTCCGGGTCTACAGGAAGCTGCCCAGATAAAAACATCATATTTTCAAAAGCCAAAGCCTGAGAATAAGGTCCTATTGCTGCTGGAGCTTTCTTTGAACTTATAACTTTTATTTCTGTCATATTAATCTCCTGTAAATCAGTTCATTCAAACTATTTTTGAATTCACCAATTTCTTTTATACTTTTTCGCTACTCATTTATACTTTTTATATAATCATTATAAACATGGTTGGAATTAGATTCAATAAATTCTTTCTATAAAACAACTAATGACAAAAGAAATATAGTAAATCCCTTAATAATAATATATTCTTTTAATCGTTGGGTAGCCCATTTCCTAAATTTAGTTGCAATTACAGATTTTATCTTATAGCCTAAAGAAATAATCATATCCAGATTATAAAACGATACACTGTAGTTTTTTCCATCTTTTGCAATTGTTCGGAATTTCCGAACAGTTCAAATTTCGTCTAATTCTTGTTCTTCATAAATATGTTCTATATGTTCCAAAACGTTAGTTCTAGAAGTTTGATAAAGTTGAACTAATTGTTGTTGTGTAAGTCAGACTGTTTCATCTAACATTTTTACTTCTATTTTTGATAAACCATCATCGGTTTGATAAATAATTATTTCACCTTGATT
>ONIU01000017.1 GCA_900317935.1 uncultured bacterium | reverse complement strand
GAATATTTGTTGGTTCATTAGACATTAACTTGTCTAGTTCATCTGCCTTAATCTGAGCACCCCTAGTAACGTTCTTTATAACCGATTCAAAAGAAATAGCTTTTTCTAATTTCTTTATTTCGTCTTTCATAAGATAGCGTTCAGGTTTTATAACATAATCGTTTTCAGTAATTTCTTTATTAGCTATTTTTTTGCTATATTCACCTTCTTTTTCCAAGCATTTTAAAATTTCTTCTATGTTTTTATCAGTAATTGTATTGTTTCTACGTCCTTTGACACAGAAGTCTTTAGCATTGACCATCATTACTTCATTATTATTGTGACTAAATACGAGAATAGTAATTGATAAGGTTGTTCCGTTAATCAATTTGCTTGGTAATGAAATAACAGCTTCCAGAGCACCTTGTTCAAGAAAATATTTTCTTATCTCCTTTTCTGAAGGATTATAAGTATCAACATCAGGTATTATACAAATAGCTTTTCTCTTTGTGCTTTTAAAAGCTATAAAATTATAATACCAATCTAGGGATGTTATTTTATCAAAAGCGGGGATATTTTTAACAAGTGTGCTTAGCAAAAAGCTTTCTCTTAAATAGTCTTTTGCTTTCAAACAAAATGGATAATTAGCAAATACTAAGTCATATTGAGGGGCAATATTATTTAGATTTAGAACATTACCTAGTAATATATTATGATTTACTCCTATCGTTTCTAGTCTAATTTTTGCTATTTCTGTGCGGTAATTGTCTATTTCAACTCCATAGTAATTTACTTCTGGAGCTAAAGAATAAGATTCTTTTATAAAGTTACCTATACCAGAACAATAATCTATTACTTTATCTCCTTTTTTAATCCCCAAAATAGATGCAGCAAGCTTTGAAACACTAGATGGGGTGGAGGATTCATTGTATTTATTGCCAAAGTCTATTAGATCAAAATTAATAATAAAATCTTTTAATAATTCTGCTTTTATATCATATTGTAACTTTCTAACTTCTGACCAATATTCACCAATAGCAGTTTTTAAAAATAAAGCTCTTTCTTCAGAAATCTTGATAGTCTTTATAAAAGTATCTATGCTTTCTAGATTAGAGTTTTGGTTTTCAGATATTTGTAACAAAGCATAAGCGGCTGCAAAGATAGTTCTAAATGTTAAATGTAAATAACCATGTAATGATGCAATAGAATTAGATATGGTTTCATATACTTTATTAAAATTTTGATTAGCCAATTTTACTTCTCCTCGACAAAATATTGTTTTTTTGGTTTTTTATAACCATGCTTTGATTATAAAAAACCAAACCAAAAATGTCAAGGTTTTTAATAACCAAAAAATATATTTTTGTTTAAAAGGAAAAAGCTTACATGTTCTGCTTAAAGATTTTCTTAAACTTAGTGCATACTTCCATAAACCACTTAAATTGATTTTTCCAATCTTTTTTGTTTTCTAAGTCTATTTCCTTGAATATTATTATTCTGCTGACCTTATTTTCAGGCATTTCTCGCCAGTCTAACTGCATATCAAGTTCCGATTCTATAACTTTCTTCTTATTTTCCCAGTTCTTGTATAGTTCTTTGTTCTCATGTATTCTCATCTCAACCCCAATAATATTTTTACTTGTTTGTACAGTCAATTCTAACCAAGTTTTAGGTATACCAACGCTTAAATCAATAAAAAATTCTTTCGATGCTTTGGTTCTTTTAAACTCTTTTGAAAAATCATTATTCTGAAACGCATAATCAAGGAATGCTGACCAATATTCATATCTAAAATAATGTCTAGGGCCAAGATTTTTTCCTGCTAGTTTTGTTATCGTCGTCCAATCGTTAGGTCTTTCTATAACATCAAATTTAATTGCAGGTTCTGAATTACCTATTTTATAAAGCTTAATTTCACATAAAAAGAAATTTACATCTCCGTCAGTATGATTATTCAACCATTCTATTGCAGAACGATGTTCATCTCTGGCTCGTTTGACTAGCCAGATTATATAACTGGCTGCTTTTCCAGAAGCGTAGGTAATAAGTTTCCCAAGATGGTCATGATTACTTTCTTCTAGCTGATTTTCTATGATAATCTTTTTACCTGTATTAGGTTCTGTTGCAAGGATATCAACATTGAAGTCACCAACAGATGATTCTCTTTCATCTATTTCAATTTCAAGTCCCAGTGCTTCACCAAGTTGTGTAATATTTTCTTCCATAGCTAACCAAGGAGTGAAATCTACTGCTTCATGTTTCCAAACGGAACGAAGGTCTTTTATTTCTTCTAAGGTTCCAAGAGTAATCATAAGTATCTACCTTTATTTTTATTCTTATTCTATACTCGTATAATACCATATATTGTGAATAGCTTAGTAAACACCATTTTGTTTTTTTTATGAAATATAAATAAATACCTCCTAAGCCAATTATAGTTTGTAACTTAAAACCACAGGAGGATTTATAAAATGAACAACAGACTTCAACTTCAAAATACCATCAATTAAATAATGGCAACCTTAAAAATGACTATTCAAGATAAACCAAATAGTGCAAATCAAAGATACGTTTCTAATTAGAATCTTAATAACTATAATTTTTATACAGAAGCAGGTACTATTAAAAATAGAATAATTAACCTTATGAAAGATGATCCATCAATTACACAAGTAAGTATTTCTGAAAAAATATCTCGCAGAAATGGCAAACGAAACGGATATTGGATTATTAATAAAATGACTTAAAGTCTCATAACATGAAAATTTTGGGACGCATACCCCACTCCATAACCACATTAAGTAATGTTTGATTCTACGTTTTTTAGTTTCTAAAGACAAGTTTAGGGATTTCCAAGAAGAATGTTGATAAAATCCGCAAATATGATAGCTTATAGAGAAATTGCTAGAAAAAGAAGGGACTAATTATGCGTCGATATGTGCAATATGTGAGTGATGTAGGGGATGATTACAGTAAGATAACAAGATATATAGAACTTTCGCTAACAGAATTGAAAAGAATAAAAAAACGCATTGAATCAGAATTGTCCTATACGGAGTGGGGTTACAATGAATTTTGTCGTCAGTCTGACCGTTGTTGGGAAAATCCTGATGGTCCAGAAAAATATCCGATGTTCTTCGATTGTATGGGGAAGGCAGCTGATAAAATGGAAGTTCTCCAGAAAATAGTTGAAAATATTGACGTATTAGAAAAGTTGTTCAATAATCTGAAGGAGATAGGTGTTATATCAGATAATGTTATCTTAGTTTAACAATCGTCTGAAATATTTTTGGAAAAGGCAGAAATTAAAGAATTGATACAACTTGTTGTACACTTGGTTTTCATAAAAAAGGAGTTAGTGGTTAATGACTAATGTTATAGATGAAGATTTAAAAAAGCTTTTTGAATGTTGGGCCCATCAGGAATGTTGCAAAAAAAGCGGTTTTGAGATTGATCACAAAAAAAATGGTTTCATAAGTGATGGTTTAGTTGATTCTAAAATGTGGCACTCGAATAGATGTGGCAAAAAGATTATGTTTCTTTTGAAAGAGGCATACGGAAACAAAGATGAATGGAATTTGACGGAATGGGTAGCCCAAAAAGGTCCATTGTATAATATTTGGAAAAGAATTGCTGAGTGGACTTACGGTATTCTTAATACCGATATAAATAAAATTGCTACTTTTCCTGAAGATAAGGATTTTACCAAAAATATTGCAAATGGATATTTACGTAGAATTGCTGTATTAAATTTAAAGAAAAGTAATGGTAAATCTGAATCTAAGGATGATGAAATTGCTGCTTATGGGATTAATGATAAAGATTTTATAAAAAAAGAAATAGAATTGATTGATCCAGATGTTATTATCTGTGGAGGTTCTGTGACAATAAACACGCTAGATGAAATTTATGATAAATCTATAATAAAAAAACCTAGTGACTTAGTAGCATTTTATTTTTCTGACATAATTGGTGGAAAAGAAAGATTATTCATTGATTTTTATCATCCAGCAGTAAGGTATCCGAAGGTATTAACGTATTATGGTGTTGTTAATTTATATCAGCAAGCGCTTTTACTTAAGGCAAAAATGATGGAGTAAGATATTTCAATGAAGCATGACAATGTGGGTATAGATGAATAACCCTCTGTATGAGAAACTGATTCAAGATGCCAAGGACGACTATCAGCATAATCCCAGGATTAGTGCTAATGGTAGTGTTGAACTTGTCTGGGATGGTGAGCTGATTGATTTGTGTCGAGAAATCAACCTTTGGACTTATTGGCAGGGAAGAAACTATGACCCAGATACTTCAGAAACAAAGTATCTGCTAGTTGGCCAGGATTGGGGCAATCCCTACGGTCATCAGGATACTGGTTCTATGGTAAACATTGAAGCTATGAATAACAACGAAGATGTTCCGTATATTATGAAAAGAACCCTAGGTAATGAGGCTGCTTCACCCACAGACTATATGCTTGTAGATTTATTCGCTGAAATAGGCATTCCAAATATCGATACAAAACGATATTCCAATTTATTCTTCACTAATTTCTGTCTTGGCTACAGAACAGGCACTGGTTCCGGTGGAATGACTTTGAAGTTGTTAATGCATGATGCTGAATACTTTCAGAGGCTCGTAGATATGTTGAAACCAGAACATATTCTTTGCCTAGGACAGTTGGTTTCCAAAGCTGTAGTTAAAACACTGTGCAATGAAAGACTGAAATCATGCAGCTTCAATAGCTTGGTAGATTCAGGCATTTCATACAGCTATGCCAGAAAAGGTTTTACAAGCAAAATACATCCATTGTTCCACCCAGGCTTCTATGGCATCAGAAACCGCAGAGGCCTTTTTCTACAGCATCTAAGAGATTGGAGTAAGATATTAAACGAATGATAATTTGAAGTAGGGGTAAAGAAGACATTATAATCGGTCTCAATTTTTGAGGTTCTGTAATAGCCGCAAAGTGGCCGTGCGAAACTGGCTTCGACACTTTGGGAATACTGGTGGCTGAGTTGTTTTCACAATATTCATTTATTATAGCAAAATCAAAAACTTCTCTGATTCTTCCTATAGTTCTGTGACAGGTCTCATATACTTCACGTTCCTCTATTTTTCTAGCAATTTCTATAATCTGCTTAGGTCTTATGTCTTTTACAGATATAGAGCCTATGTATGGGAATACGTCTTTTATGAGACTAGCCATAATTCATTTCTTCTGACCTTCGGAGAGGTTCGTCTTAGTCTTACTGAACCACTCTTCAGTAATATTCTTGAAACAATCCCTTGGGGTGCCATCCTGATTTGTGTCTTTCTCCTTTCTATGTATTTTCCAAGGGTTACACCCCTTTTCTATCAGTGTGTTATTTTCGAGGGTCTTTTTTCTAGCTTCAGCCAAGCTGATTTCTGGGTAATTACCAATAAATATAATTCTGTCTTTAAGATTCTGTTTCCTGTAAATCCAGGTTCTGATAAGACCATTCTTGGTTACACGCACCTGTAGATACAGACCATTTAAATCAGCGACAGTTTTTCTCGAACTGCCAGAGGGAGGTTTTATACAAGAAATTTTAGAAGCGATGAGAGGCATAGATACTCCTTTGGAATAACTTGATAACTCTCTAGAGTGCTAAGATTCAAAGAAGTCTATGTAACTATGATAAAATCAGGCCTATCCACAGAATTCAGTGACATACTTCTTATGGTTTTAGATACGTGTCACTGATTATGTCACTGAATTTTTGAAAAACTAGCCTAAATTCTTTATTCCCTGCAACTTTCTAAACATCAAAAAAGCCGCTTCATCAGCGGCTTTTAATTACTTCTAGATACTATGTGATACTAGCCAAAAGTGGATAAGCAGAAATAAGATTAGCTAGGTTGACAAAATATGTTTTTTATAACATAATTAATGAAAATATGTTATTGAACATATATTTAGAAAGGTGTTTTAAATGGCTTCTGTGACAGCAGAATTTTACGATTTGCCTGATGGAAGAAAACCAGCAAAAGAATTTTTGGACTCGTTAAACATTAAGATGAAAGCAAAAATGGCGAGAACTATCAAATTGCTTGAAGATAACGGCACAGTTCTTCGGGAACCTTATTCTAAAGAGTTACGTAACGGAATATTTGAGCTAAGAGCAAAGGTAGGCTGTGACATATCAAGGGTTCTTTATTTCTTTTTCTATAGAGGCAAAGCCATACTAACCAACGGATTCATCAAGAAAACCGACAAGACTCCTGCATCTGAAATTGAGAAAGCTGAAAAATACAGGAACGAATATATAAACAGAAAGGAAAACAAGCGATGACTTCTTTTGACGAATACCTAAACGAACAGTTGAAGGATCCGGAATTCAAAAAAGAATGGGATGCATTAGAACCAGAGTTTACTATAGTTCAGGCTATTCTTGATGCAAGACATAAAAGTGGTCTCACTCAAAAAGAACTATCTGAAAAGACAGGGATAACTCAAGCCGACATAAGCAGACTGGAAAAAGGCAACGCAAACCCATCTTTAAGAACTTTACGCCGTCTAGCTGCCGGTATGGGTATGAATCTTGAAATAAAGTTTGTTCCACAAAAAGCTTAAAAGGTTTTATGGGACGCGGGTTCGATTCCCATTTGGCAGATTTCTTGTCTTTTGCTTTATTTATCTATGTTTTAGTGCAAAAGGGTCTAAAATATATTATAACACATTTAGACCCTTTTTTAGACCCTTTTTTTCTAAAAAAGTGCTAAAAGTCATAAGAATCTCTCAAGGTCTCAAACATCAAAAAAGCCGCTTCATCAGCGGCTCTTAATTACTTCTAGATACTTGTTTATACAAGCTAAAAGTGGAGGCGGCGGGAATCGAACCCGCGTCCGAAAAGGTTCACCGACACCCTCTACCATTATGTCCTGCAATTTAGAGGTTTAAGGTTTTCGTAGCCCACAGGCAGGCCTCTACTAGCCCGATTCACTAGTTAATCTCGGCTTAATTACCCTAGTGACCCAGTGTTAAGCCCAGCCAGTTTTGTCGTCGGCTCTTCCAGAGTTTACTGGCAGAAACTTCCAGAGAACCGTCACAGCGTTAAATTAGGCTGCGAGTGCCAGATTTTCGTTGGCAGTTGTTTTTTGATCGATTTTTATACGTAGCCCTTCGACCAACTACGAATGGCAGGTGGCAACTCACGCTCCCCGTCGAAACCAGGTCGCCCCCGATTCCTGGAAATGGTTTGTAACCACTCTAACTTAGAGTTTACTATTTTTGATGTTCTTAGTCAATAAACTTTATTCTTTTATAAAGCTTATGGCGATGTTATTCTCAAAAGCGTTCTTTTTTCCATATGTTAAAGGTTGTGCTTTACGTATTGGCTTAAATAGGCTAAAATATATAAATTAGCTTTGCTTTTTAGTAGATGGGTTTTTATTTAAAAACAATCAATAGAAAAGATGTAGTATTTTATGGAAAATAGCGAAAATAAAAATAGTAAACCAAAATGGTCTTTGCTTTTTGGGTTTGGGGCAGTCTTTTGTTTCGTTATTTTTCCTGTCTTTTTATTAGATGTAGGTTTAGATAGTTATATTAATACAAAAAATGAAGCTGAAAAGCAGGAAGCTTATAGGAATCTTAGTATTAATTTAGAAAAGATTCTTCAATATGGTGATGCAAAGCATTATTATCATTCTCTTTTAAGTAAAATCTTTGAAATTGCTGAAGAACAACAAGATTCTTTGAGTTATCTAACAAGAGCTATTCAAAATTTGAAGGAGAGAAACCCCGGAGCTTTCAGTTTTGTTATTTGGGATAATAAAGATGATACTATTGTTGAATCTTTAACAGATGAAAAAGGTCACAAATATATTTTAAAGGCACTAAATGAAGTTTTTAATTCTTTGGCTAAAGAAAATAATGATAATTATCCGGTTAAAACAGAGAATAATGATTCTCTTGCCAAAAAATATAATATAATTCATTCTTATATAGGAAATTATATTGTTCCTGAAGCTTTCTTACAACCTCTTTTAAAGGCTAATTTGGGAAAAATAGTTCCTGCTTCGGTTGAAAAAAACAAGGCTTTTTTTTGGTTTAAGTCCACAAAAAAATATACTGCTTTTGTGAATATAAATAAAAGTGAAGTAGATTCCCTTAGTTATGTAGAAAAGTTAGTTAAGGCGATGAATAAAGTTTCTCAAAACGGAATTAAATTTGGAATGAATGATTTGTTTCATGAAAAATCAATTATTCCTGAAGAAAATGAAACTCTAAAGGCAGAAATTAATTTAGCCTTAGTTAAATATGAAAATTATTCTTATTCAAAATTAGACACAAATAGCTTTTTAATCTTTATTAAAGTGTTAAATCCTTTTTCAAGGATTTTTTGTTATGTTCCAAAAAATTATGTTTATAAAAACCAAAATTTGAAAAATAATACTATCTGGATTGCTACTTCGATTATTTTGCTATTTTTCTTTGGGTTATGGATTCTTTACCGTTATACGAATTATAATTTTTCTATGAGATGGAAACTCTCTTTATTATTCCTTTATGCTAACGGTTTGCCTTTAATGGCATTGGCTTTTATTGGTTATGATTATTTAGAACAGAATAGAAATATACAGCTTGAAGAGGCTTATGACAGTATTTATCAGTATATTACTGACTTTGATTCGAAATTTGGAATTATAAAAGAAGAATTTGCCGGGAAGATTAACTCGATTATAGACGAGATAAATTCTGAGTATTCAAAGACTAAGGTTTTAAATCGAAAGTATTATAATAAAATAATAAATGAAATATCTAAGATGGAATATAAAGATTATAATTTTGTTGATTCAAATGGTGATATTGTTATTACTTCTAATAATAAAGTTGATAATTCTGTATTTAAAAGTTTGGGGCACAACATATTGGCTTTCGTAAAAAATGCTACATATACTCCTTTGATAAGTTTTAGAGCTCGAAGGAATCCAAACGAAAAATATAAATATGATTCTTTTTACAAAAATGCTATTTTCTTTGATACGGTAATTACTAAAAGAGGAACAATATCTAGCCAGCAAATCGTAGATGATATTAATTATTTTTATATTAATTTTATTGGTAATTATTTGACTAGAGATTTTAAGGAACTTTGTTTGATTTCGTGGGAGACTCATCAGCTTCAGGAAAATTATGTAAGATTATATTTAGATAATTTAAATTCTAATTCTAGAGCTATTAATTGTTTAGCTTTTTCTGAAAAATATGGAAAGATTTTTCCGGATTTAAAATATGATAAAGATTTATTGAGCCGTTTTAGGCAAATTCTAAATTTGAAATCACTGAAAATAGAAAAGTTTTATTATAATAATAATTATTATGTGGCTTTTGGCTTAGTAGGAAAAGATTTAGACCAAATTGCTTTATTAGGATATATTCCTTTGGAGTTAATAAACGAAAAAGTTAATAGAAATAAACTGCGTTTAATTATTTTTATAGTTGTTAGTCTAATTTTAACTTTAGGCATAAGTTGGCTTTTATCCGCTTATTTTCTTTCTCCAATAAAAGTCTTAGATAATGGAATAGAAGCAATGAGACGTCAGGATTTTTCATATCGACTGCCTGTTAATTCGGCTGATGAATTTGGGTCTTTAAATCAAGTTTTCAATAATGCTTTGATAAGTTTGGAAGATTTGTCGGTAGCAGCTACTGTTCAAGAAAACCTGTTCCCTCTTGAGCCTTTAAAACATAATAGAGCTATAATATGGGGAAAGAGTGTTGCAATGACTAGATTAGGAGGAGATTATTTTGATTATTTCCCTCTTAATGATAAAGAAATTGGGGTTTTAATGGGTGATGTGGCAGGTCATGGTGTTCCTGCTGGCTTTTTGATGGCAATGGCTAAAGCGTCTGTTTTATTATCAGAGAACGATAAACAGGATCCATCAAAACTTTTAGCAGCAGTTCATAAAGTTTTTTATCATGTGAAAAGTAAAAAAATAAAAAGAATGATGACTTGTGTTTATTTTTGCATAAACACTGAAACAGGAGTTTTTTCTATGGCTAACGCAGGACATTGCTATCCTGCAATCATAGACAATAAAGGGCAGGTAAAGTTTCTTGAAATAGATGGTACGCCCTTAGGAATAACTAAAAGATCCAGATATACAAATACAGACGGGATATTGGAAAACAATAGCTATATCCTTCTTTATACCGATGGCATGCTTGAAGCACACAATGATAAAGGTGAATCTATCGGGATAAAACGTTTTGCCCAATTGGTAACAGACAGTTTTTCTGAAGATCCAGAAGTATTTTATAACCAAATCTTTTCTGGTTATAAAAAATGGTCTCCTTTAGCTGATGATGATATAACTATGGTTTTGGTTAAATTCGGATTTGATGGTTTGAGTTATAATAAATCAGAAAATATATCTTCTGTTTGTGAGGTCGAATCATGAGCAGAGCAAAGCTATATAAATATATTGAATTTATTGCTTTTGCCCTTTGCTTTGCTGGTATTCCATTAGCAATGGTAATTACCGGATATTATTATACATGGATTCAAAATAGAAGTATTTTTGAAAAAAATTTATCAAGGGAAATAAGTGCTTTTTATACAAGACTTGAACCATTTGCTGATCAACAAAAGTTTTGGTATTTCTTATTTGATAATAGGATTAATAAAAAGACAAGAAGGGGAAAAGATTCGTCGGAAACGTTAACAATATTAGCAAATGAACTAAACTCTTTAAGAAAAGATTATGATTTTGATTATATTGTTTATCACCCTAAGTTGGGAGCTATTCCCTGCTTAGCATCTGATACCCTTGGGGGAAACTTTGAAGACTGGAAAATAGCATTTAATTGCGTTTGGAGACATAAAAATCCTGGTTTAAATCACGGTATATCTAGTAAAGAAGAAGTAGTTCTTGGTAAAGTTTTCGGTCCTCAGTTTTACATAAGTCATTTGGATATTACCGAATTTGCTAATAAAGATTTACAGCTTTGCTGGACAGATAGTCAATATAAAAGAAGATTAATATGGAATACTTTTTTTCATGAGTGTTTAGTCATGGTTTTTATTAAACCCGAAAGTTTGTATGATATTAGTTGTGTTAAGAAATATCTTAAAAATACAAGTAGAGAGTTGTCTTATAATTTTGGGTTTTCTATAAAGGATACCAGTAAAGATATATTTTATCATGATAATTTGAACAATAATAGAATAAAAGAAATCGAATCTGCTAGCTTAATATACGAAAAAGAACATTTACTGGAAATAAAATCAGATAATTATTATATATTTCCCAAGTTCTTAAGACCGGGTGTTACTGTTTATGGATATTTTGATAAGTCTGATATTGTGAATATAAAACCATCTGTGTATTGGAATTTAGCTGTATTAATATGTTTTATTCTTTCTATTATCTTAACTATATATGGTAGAAATATTATTGTTTTACGTAAAGTAGATAAAGTTTCTATAAGATGGAAACTTGGTTTTTTGTTCTTTTTTGCTAATGGATTGCCTCTTTTAGTATTGATTTTTATTGGTAATGACTACTTAAAACAGGCTAAAGCGGATTATATTCAAAAAATAATAAGCGAAGGAACTTCTTTTTTGCAGGATTTTGATGAAAAATATGAGTTGGAGTATACCAGATCAATTATTAGAAAAGAAAAAATAAAAACTGATATTATAAAGAATAAGAAAAATGCTTTGTTAGATGAAAGTGATCTAGATAGATTGTTTTATGGAATTTCTTCTGACTCTTGGGTTTTGTATTTAATTGCTAGCCAGGGACAAACTTTGTTAAGGACAGGAGAAGGGATATATGATGATAGCTGTCTAGATAAGAGTATTTATGTTAATTCTAAGACCAAAGCTGAAAAGAATAAAAATCATAAATTATATGATAAAGAAACAAAAAATCAAATGGAGTTTTCTCAGAAACTAGGATATTACTTATTGAATAAATTTAATAATAAGCCTATAAATTCAAAAACAGCAACAGAAATAGAATTGCTTCTAGAAGCAGCTATGCGTCGAAAGCTGGACAGCTTTATTTTTGAAATAATTTGTAAAATGGGAACCTATATGCTTATGGGATTTGGACAAAATGTTCACCCAGCTATGGTTGATACTTTTTGTTTAAATGATAATAATTTATATGATTATTTCATGGTGGTAACTATTAGAACAAAGGATTTTCTTAGAAATTATCTAGATAGAGTATTGCCTCAGGCTAATAGAAATGAATTAAAACTTAAAGTAATTTGTTGGAACAATGAAAATTTGTTTATCCCAAAGAAAGAATATAGCTTAGCATTAGAAGAATTTCGTAAAAGACTCAGTCCTTACCCTATAAAAGAACCAATAATTCTTAAACATCAAAAAGTAGATTATGTTGCAATGGGTTTTGATTGTAAGCATATGGAAAGATCAAAAATAATAGGTCTTTATCCTTTGGATTTAATAGAAGAACATGTGGCACTAAGGCGGAATGAGCTAATAATGTTCAGTTTACTTAGTCTTGTTGTTACCCTTATGCTTTCATCAATAATAATAAAGAGTTTTATTTCCCCTCTTTCTGCTATTTATGATGGTGCTAAAGCTATTGAAAGGAAAGATTTTCAATATCAGCTGCCATCTCTTGGCCGAGATGAATTTGGGGCAATGGGTAAGATTTTTAATGAGGTTATTGTTGATTTAGAAGAATTATCTGTAGCTGGTGCAATTCAGGAACAACTTCTTCCAAACTCTGAAATAAAAACAGGCTTTTTTAGTTTGTATGGAAAAAGTGTTGCTATGGGTGCTCTTGGTGGAGATTACTTTGATTTCATTGAAATGGAGGATAATAAATTTTCTGTTGCCTTAGGAGATGTTGCAGGACATGGTGTTGGAGCTTCTTTAATTATGGCTATGGCAAAGGCTGGATTGGTTTCTCTTGATTCTTTATGGAAAACTCCTCAGAAGCTAATAATTAAACTTCATGATATGGTTTATAAATCAAAAACTCAGAATCAAAGAAAAATAATGACTTTTCAGTATATTTACTTGGATGGTGAGTCTGGACACGGAGTTTATAGCAATGCTGGTGGCTGTTCTCCTTTTATAATCCGCAAATCGAAAGGGGTTGTTGAGGAACTAAAACTGCCCGGTGCTGTGTTAGGAGCTTTTAGAAAAGGTAAATTTACTGAAACTGAAGTTAATTTCGAAGATGGAGATGCTATAGTATTTTATACTGATGGTGTTGTTGAATGCAAGAATAAGAGCGGTGTTGTTCTAGGTTATGATAACTTGAAGAATTTGTTGCAAAAATGTTGGGATAAAGATGCTAAAAAGTTTTATAATAATGTTTATAATAGTTATCTTGAGTATATTGGTGGTAATAAAAATGATGCGGAAGATGATGTTACTGTTGTAATACTGGTTTTCAATAAACCTGTTGAGGGTTATAATAATAATTCTGAAAACTTGGTTTTGGCTACTGATGATTGAAAAAGCAGATTAATTAAAAATTATTTGGGAATGAAATGGCGGAAGCAATAGAAAGTACTGTTGATGAAAAGATAATAAATAAATCTGAAAAACAGATTTTAGCAAAATTTGAATTAACAAGAACAAAGTTGGCTTTTTTTTGTAAAAAAACTTTGTCTTTCTTCGTTTATTTCTTTTGCTTTTTTCTTTTTCCCATTTTTTTAATACACAGTTCTTTGACTATATTTTTTGAAACCAACACCGATAATCTTAGACAGATAAAATTAGCTGAAATGTCTGAAGCAATGGAATACATGGATAAATATTCTAACAATAAAAGATACTTCCATTTTATTCTATCTAAAATATCTGACTTTGCTCAAAAAGCTGATAATCCTGTTGAATACCTTAAATATAATATTAATAATTTAAAGTCAAAATATCCTAATAGATTTCAATTTGTAGTGTGGGATAATAATGGAAAAGTAATTAAAGAACTCTGTGATAAAACTGGTTACAGTTATATTTTGAATAAATTATATGAAACTTTAAATCAGGTTTCGAAAGATTTAAAGAATGATATTTCAACAAGAGTATCTAATTTGGTTGTTGTTAAAAAAAATATGAATATTTTTCGTACTTTTTTGGGTAGAATATTCATTCCTGAAAATTTAAAGTTTCCAATAACTAATAATATCAATTCTGGACCTTTTCTTACAGAACTAGGCAATGATATGTCTTTTGTGTGGTATTCAATCAATGAAAGAATCAGTTTTTTATGTTTTATTTCTAATGAACTTTTAAATGATTTTTCAGGATTAAAAAAAATATCAAATAAATTAAACAAAAATAGCTCTGATATAATTTACGGCTTTTCTATCAGTCCTAATTTTGATAAACCTGTTTCTTCATTTCCTTCAAAATACGAAAGTGTATTGAGTTTGGCGTTAACAACTTTTGAAAATGCTGGTGATAGTATTTTTGAAAATGAAAAGGCAATTGTAAAAATGTCTTTGCCTCAGCCTTCAATCAGAACTTTTTCTTATTTGCAAAAAACAGATGACAATTGGAATTATGAATATAAAAGAGACTTTTGGTTTTGGATATTTATTTCTATTTTATTAACTGTATATTGTTTTTTTGGATTTTGGTTTTTATATAAAAAGCATTTCTTTTCAATTAGATGGAAACTCACTGTTTTGTTCTTGTTAGCCAATCTTGCACCTATAGCTGTTTTGGGCTTTATTGCAAAAGGGTTTCTTGACAGTAAAAGACTTTCTTTAAAAAATGAAATTGCAGGTGAATTAGAAAAAACTTTGCGTGAACTTGATGCACGTTATAATTCGATGTTAGATTATTATACATCAAGAATAAACGTAACCGTTCAAGATATTTCTCAAAAGATTGGAAAAGATACTGTCCAACAGTCTGAAATAAATAGCATCTCTGAATTATTTAATACTTTTAATGCTTCGGATATTTATCTTGTTGCTAGTAGTGGTAAGATTCTTTTTAATAAACGTGATGAGTCTAAGGCTACTCATAAGTTAGAGTTTATGGGTTCATTAGGCGAAGCAATTCTTGCTTTTGCAAATAAAAAGACTATTAATATTCAACATAGAGACGTTTTTTCTAATATGTTTAATCCTGAAGATGCAGAATTGATAAGACTATTTCTGAAAAATATAGCTTCTGTTGTTGAATTTAAATTTGGTGATTATTTCAGAATTTTTTATAGCTATTCATTTGGTGATTTTCTAAATTTCAACCATAATTATATTCTTATTATTTTCTGGGAAAAAGAAGTTTTTCAAAATTTATTTATTAAAGAGAATTTCAAGACTTTGTATAATGTTTTTCCTGATACAGAATTTTTTGTAAAATCAGATATGTCTGATTATTTTTATGGCTCAGAAAAGTATAAAGAAAAAGTTCTTCCGATTCTTGATCAGAATTTGGGTATGATGGAAAAAAATAGCGGTTACGTTAATATTAATAATAAAAGATTAATTTTTGTTAGTATAAAAGGCACTAATTTAAAGAATTGGACTTTATTAGCTGTAACTCCAGAGGATAGTATTAATAAAGAAATCAATTTAATTGTGGTTAAAACAGTGGTTGGTGCTTTAGTAAGTCTTTTACTTACTATTTTAATTGGTCATATGCTTTCCTTGCAATTTTTAAAACCGATTAAAAACTTAGGTGAGGCTGCTTTGGCTATTGGAGACCGTAATTTTTCCTATCGTGTTCCTATTGGAGATAAAGATGAATTTGGTCATTTAAATCAAGTATTTAATCGTGTTATAGAAGGTTTAGGAGATTTTGAGGTAGCTAGAATTGTTCAGGAAAGTTTATTCCCAGGTAATCACTTTGATGTCGGTAATTTTAAAATATTTGGCAGAAGTGTCGTTATGACTACTCTGGGCGGAGACTATTATGATTGTTTTAAAATAAATGATGATTATCAGGGAATAATTATTGGAGACGTTGCTGGGCATGGTATTCCTGCTGGTTTAATGATGGCGATGGCTAAGTCTTCTGTTTTAACTGCTTCAGAGGAAATAAAACTTGATCCGGCTGCTCTAACATCAAGACTTCATAAGATGTTTTTTGCTATTAAAAATGACAAATTAAAGCGTATGATGACATTTCAATATTTTGTTCTTCGCGTAAGTGATGGTCATTTTAGATATACTAATGCTGGTCATTGTTTCCCTGTAATTGTAGACAGTAAAAACAAAACTGCTAGTTTTATGGATTATATTGCGACTCCGTTAGGTATTGGTCCAAGGTGTCGATGTAAAAATCAGGAATTTGATCTTTTAGAAGGGCAATCTCTTGTATTATATACTGATGGTATTGTTGAAGCAAACAATACTGAGGGCGAACAATATGGTTATGATAGATATAAAGCTTGTTTGCCTGAGCATTACGATCCTGATCCAGAGGTTTTTTATTATAATTTATATAATAAAGTTTATAAAACCTGGTCTCCTAAACCGGATGATGATTTAACTTTAATTTTAGTAAACAGAGAATAAGATGGAAGAAAGAAACGTTAATAAATATTTAATCTTTATAGCATGCATCTTGGGTTTTGTTGCTATTCCTGCTATTATTCTTTCCTATTCTGTTTACAGTTATTTGCATACAAACGAAGAACAGATTGCCTATAATTTGAAAATAGAAATGCAACGTATGGTTAGCGAACTTAGGCGAACTATTTCCGCAGAAAAATATTTTTGTAGAATGTTTAATGATTTTACAATGAAAGAAATAAATAATCCTGATTCAACTATTGAAAACTGTGTTGGTTTCTGTAAAAAACTTAAGGGTTATTATGGAAAAAATATAGATTTTGTTGTTGTTTATAATGATGGAAGTGTTAAATATAATTCTAATCCAGATTTCTATAATCATTCACAAAATGTATGGAATGAAGGTTATAATTATGTTAGATATAACGAAACCTATGTTCAGGGTTCTAAATTTAAAGGATCTAAAGGCAAAATTGAATCTCTTCGAAAAATTGCAGGCCCACAAATAGTCAAAGGTTCTATCAGATACTTTTATGATGAAGAAAATTATAATTTTGTCTGGGGAGATAGTTCCGGAATAATTCCACCCTGCGCTGTTTATTCTTTAAAATGGGGGGGATTCTTTGTTTTTGTTTCTAAAGAACTTCTAAAAGGTATTGAACATTTAAGATATAATGCAGTTGAATATGCTTCTGGTAAAAATATTGTATCTGGAATATATGATTCTAATTCTGTGAATACAGGTTTTTGGAGCAGTAAAACAATTAATGATGTTGATTATGTGAAAAAAGCCTTGTCAGATATAAAGACAAGAGAACAGAATTTTATTGATGTTGGTAATTATTATATCTGCCATCAATTTTTGATTAGCAATCACTATATTTTTGTTCTTGAAGAAAAGAATAATAATAGCATTAATTTGCTTTTGAAAGCTTTTTGGTCTTTTATTATTTATTTTATTTTATCTTTTCCTATTATTAAATATTTTTGGAATACTATAGTTTTAAATGTTCCTGGAAATGCTTCTATCAGACTGAAGTTAGGTTTTTTATTCCTTTTTGCTACGGGAATTCCTCTTTTGTCACTAGCAATTGTATCACGTGAATATGAACTTCATAGAAGAATGTCTATGACAGAAGAAGCTAGAATCTGGTCTGTTGAAAATTTGCTTGGTTTAGAACAAAGATATCAGGCTTATACGAAAAAAATATGCGATGAATTAGATAAGTATATTAGTGAATGGTCTAAAGAATTGAAGCATATGGAAGTTAATAATCGTTATGCGAAGGTCCTGTGGGAGAAAATATTTCGTTACGGTGCTTTTGATTTTTATTGTATTTCAAGCGACACTCAAAGTATTGTAACGTCGGAAGGTTGTTTTAAATACACTGGTTCTATTGATTCTATCAATTTTGATATGGCTAATAGCGAGATTAATAGTGAGATTAAATCGTATAGATACGATGAGTTAAGAATAGCAAATATTATTGTTAAAAAGCTTTGTAGTGATTTAAATGGGAAGGAAATCCCCAGCTATATATTAAGTAAACTTGAATTAATAGCTGAAAATATTATGCAGAAAACTTTCCCTGAAATAATTTATAATATTATTGAAGTTATTGGACAAATTAAAGAATGGGGGTTTGGTAACAAAAGTAATTTAACCTATTTTAAATTTATTTCAATTAATAATGATGGAAATGCGGATTATGGAGTTTTGGCTTCTTGGCATCCTGATGATCTTCAAGCAAGATTTATTTCTGATATTATTGTTTTAGCTAATAAAAATCCACAAAATTATAAAATTCTTGCTTATGAAAAATATTTAAGAGAATTTACTCCGAATACTTATAATAATTATAGTTCAGAATTAGAGTTATTTGCTCGAAGAGCGGAAGAAAAACCTACTGAAGAATTGGAAATATTAAAACTGAATGGTGAAGATTATATTGCTGTTAGCTTTTCTGGTAGAAAACTTAATTATTATAATTTTATCGGATTATATCCAGTTAGAAATATTGATAATTTAATATATAAGCAAAGTTCATTGCTTTGGATACTGGGAGTTTTGTGTCTAATTCTTTCTATTGGTTTGGCTCATTTGTTGACAAAGAGTTTTATAACGCCGTTGCTTACTCTTCAGGATGGGGCTTTGGCTATAGAAAGCAGAAATTTCAAATATAGATTATCTGGTCTTAGTGTTGATGAATTTGGTGAAGTTGGCGGTATTTTCAATCATGTTATGGTTGGTCTTGAAGAATTAGAAGTTGCTAAAATTGTTCAGGAAAGCATGTTTCCAAAACCTGAATTCAGTCAAGGTAATTTTTCTGTTTATGGAAAATCAATAACGATGATCGACGTCGGGGGCGATTATTTAGACTTTTTTAAGGTTGATGATAGTAGTTTCACTGTACTTCTTGGAGATGTTGCCGGTCATGGTGTGGGTGCTGCAGTAATTATGGCTATGGCTAAGGCAGCTATTCTTGGCGGTGGGGATTCTTTAAAATCTCCTGCAGCGATGTTAAATAATCTGCATAAAATGATTTTGGCAACAAAGACTAGTAAACAGAAAAAAATAATGACTTTCCAGTATCTGCATGTAAACTCTGAAACTGGTGAAAATCTATATGGCAATGCCGGTGCTTGTTCACCTTTTCTTATTAGACATTCTGAAAATATTGCAATAGAACTAAAGATGGCCGGAGCTGCTTTAGGAGCTTTTAAAAGAGCTGTTTATAAAGAAATGCCTTTAGATTTTAGACCTGGTGATGCTATTGTTTTCTATACAGACGGTATTGTTGAATGCAAAAATAAAAATGGTGAAATGCTGGGTTATGATAGACTCAAGACTACTTTGTTGAATTGTTGGGATTCTAATCCGGAAAACTATTATAATAATATATTGAAAGCATATTATGAATTCGTTGGTGATGATGCTGAAGCTGGCGATGATTTAACTTTTGTTATTCTTATTTATAATGAAAATCAAGAAAAAACAATGGAAAGTTCTGATGATATTATAGTTTCGTCCAATACATAAACTATATAGTTTCTTGTTGAGAAGTAAAGGTAATGATGTTTGATTATACTTTTATTAAATTAAAAAACAGTATAAATAAAATCATAAACCTATTTGTTATTTTCTTTTGTTTTATTTTATTCCCAGCATTATTATTTTATTTCTCTTTAGATTTTATTTTTGAAAGAAACAAAGATAAAATCAGAGAGAGTAGGCTTTTAGAAATGAATGAAAAGTTAGAATATTTAAATAAATATTCTAATAATAAAAGATATTTTCATTTCCTTTTAAGTAAAATTTCTTTTTATGCTCAAAGAGTTGAAAATCCTGAGATTTATATAGAAAAAAATATTAATAATCTTAAGAAAAAATATCCTGACAAAATTCAATTTATTGTTTGGAATTCGGAAGGAAAAGTAATAAACAAACTTAGTGATAGAATTAATTTTAGTTATATTTTAAAAAAATTATATCTTAGTTTAAAAGAAGTAACAAATAAACTTGCTGTAGATTACTCTTTTAGCATTTCTAATCTTGATTCAATAAAAAATAATTATAATATGTTTCGTTCTTTTTTCGGAAAAGTATATATTTCTGAAAATCTTAGGTTGCCTTTAAGCAGAGGATTTGACGCTGGTCCATTCTTAACTGAATTAGGTCATGGACTTACCTATGCATGGTATTCAATAAATGATAAAATAAGTATTCTGTGTTTCCTTTCAGATGAACTTCTTGCTGGATTCTCTGGATTGGGAAAGATTTCAGAAGAATTAAACAATAATGATAATATCTTTATAACAGGATATTCCATTAATCAGAATTATACTGATCCAGTGTCTGTATTTCCAAAAAAATATTATTCTGAGCTACAAATGGCATTAACTTCTTTTGTTAATGCTGGAAATAGTATTTTTGAAAATGATAAGGCATTGGTTAAAATGTCTATGCCTGAGCCTTCTATAATTACTTTCTGTTTCCTTCCAAAAACAGATTCAATATGGAACTATGAATCTAATAGAAATATATGGTTTCAGATACTTTTTTCAGTCCTTTTATTATTCTATGTTTTGTGGGGAATCTTTTATTATTATAAACGTCATTTTTTTTCTATTAGATGGAAACTCTCTGCTTTATTTTTATTCGCAAACTTAGCTCCAATTTCCGTAATTGGCTTAATTGCTGCAGATTATTTAGAAAGCCAAAGATTATCAATAAAAAGTGAAATTGTTAGTGAATTGGAAAAATCTGTTAGAGAACTTGAAACTCGTTATAGATCATTAATTGATGATTATAGCTTGCGGTTGAATTATACTGTTTCTGAAGTAGCTAAAACTATTGGAAATAATACAATTCAAAAGCCAGAAATAGAAAAATTAAAAAAATTATATGATGATTTTAATGCTTTTGAACTTTATATTGTTGCAAGTAATAGCCAAATGATTGATTATAAAAGAGATGAAAATAAAGCAAAACAGCGTATTAGTTATGTAACAAATCTTGGTAAATCTATTTTGGATTATGCTAACGATAAATCAAATAAATTAAACAATAACTCTGATAAAAAAGTATCAAAACAAGTGGATACAGAATATTTAAGAGTTTTTATTAATAATCTTGGAGTAGTCTCTGATTTCAATATTGGTGACATTGCAAGAATATATTTTAGCTACATATTTGGAGATAGAATCAATTATAATAATAATAATTATGTGTTTTTAATGTTTTGGGACAGGGAATATCTACAGAATTTGTTTTTGAGGGAAACCTATAAGACTTTATACAAAGTTATTCCAGATGCTCGTTTTTTCTTTAAATCTAATATCAGCAATAATTCTTATGGAGATATAGAGTTAGAAAAGGTTTTTAATTCTGTTCTTCAAAGTCGTTCTGGAATTGATAAAAAAGTTGTTGGAACAACTGATTTATTTAAAGAAAAATACATTTATGTGTGTGTTAATGGAAATGTTTTAAAAGATTGGATGCTTGTCGCTGCTTATCCCGAAGAAAAAATCAATTCAATAATTAGATTAATAGTTATACAAATAATAGCAGGTGTTTTTCTTAGTATTCTTTTGACATTTATAATAATACATTTTCTTTCTTTGCATTTCTTAAATCCGATTCACAGATTAGGCGAAGCTGCACTCGCAATAGAAAACAGAAATTTTTCTTATAAAATTCCTGTTTCAGATCAAGATGAATTTGGACATTTAGAAGATGTTTTTAATCATGTTATTGAAGGCTTAGCTGATTTTGAAGTAGCAAAAATAGTTCAGGAAAGCTTATTCCCCTCAAATAAACTTTTATTGCAACCTTTTGAAATTTTCGGCAAAAGTACTGTAGCGACCACTCTTGGTGGTGATTATTATGATTATTTTAAAATCAATGACAAATATTTAGGAATTGTTATAGCTAAAGTTTCTGTTAAAGGTATTCCTGCAGGTTTAATTATGGCTATGGCTAAATCAGTTATATTGTCTTCTTCTGAAGAAATAAAGCTTAATCCCTCAAAGTTAGCTGCTAAGTTGAATAAAATGTTTTTAAGCTTAGAGGGAAAAAGTTTAAATCATGTTATGACCTTTCAGTATTTTGTTTTAGATGTAAATAATGGTCTACTGGTTTCTGTTAATGCTGGTCATTGTTCACCTGTGATTTTTGATAGTAAAACAAATATAACTAAATGTATTGATTATATTTCTCCTCCTTTAGGTGAATCTATAGACTCTAAATATGAGAATTATGAGTTTAGTCTTTTAGAAAAACAGTCTTTGATATTATATACTGATATTGTTAAAGAAGGTCTGAATAATTTTTCTAGGAGTTTAGACAATGAAGGATTTTATAATTATTTAAAACTTTCTCATGATTATGATTCTGAAAAATATTACAATAATATTTTTAATATTTTTTATAATTCTGATTCTCAAATCTTATTTGATATTACTCTTGTAATTGTGAATAGGGATTAATATGGCAAATAATAATAAATTAAAATATTTTGGCAATAAATATATTGTTTTTATTTTATTTATTTTTGTTTTTGTTCTGCTTCCTGCCTTAATATTGACCTATTCTGTTTATCGATATTTTCAGATAAAAGAACAAGAATATGCTTTGTATTTAAAAGGTGATATAAATCGTATCGTTACAGAATTAAGAAATAATATTGTTTGTGAAAAATATTTTTGTCGTTTCTTTCATGATTATTCTTTTTCCGAAATGAATAATAAAAATTCGAATATTAAAGATTGCTTTGATTTTTGTAAAAATCTGAAAAGTTTTTATGGAGAGGGTATTGATTTTATTTTGATGGATAATGAAGGAGATATAAAATTTAATACTAATCCTCAAAAATATAATTACGCAAAGAAAGAGTGGGCTGAAACTTTACATTTTGCAAAGTCTAGTATTAAGCTATTTACTGATTATTATTCATTAGAAGCCCGAAAATATGATAGTGGCTCTTTTGATAACAAGGGTATCAACTCTGCAAGAAAAATATTAGGTTCTAGAATTGAATTTAATTCTTTTTTTACTCTTTTTCAAGATAATGACTATCAGTTAATGAGGGCCGATAATTCTAATATGATTCCTCCTTGTGGGGTTTATGGTTTTAAATGGGGAGGTTTGTTTGTATTCTTTTCTAGAAAATTGCTGAGTGACTCTTTGCATCTTAGAAGTGTTCTTACGGATAATTTATCAAATAAAAATTTAATCGCTGGTTTTTATAATAGTGAAAATATCAAAGATAATTTTTGGGTTAGTAAAGAATTGCAAAATTTTGATAATGTGCAAAAAATTATTGAAAAATACGATTCATTTGGAAGAAATTTTATTGAAACCAATTCGCTTTATTATAGTAGCCAGTTCTTAACAAAAAATAAGAGATTTTTTATTCTTTCTCATAAAAAAAATTCTCTTTTTGATATTTGTTGGAAATCTTTTTTAGTTTTTATTATTTATTTGTTTGTTTCTATTCCTATTATCAGATATTTTTGGAATACTATTATTTCAGAAATTCCTGGCAAAGCAGGTATCCGATTGAAACTAGCTTTTTTGTTTCTCTTTGCTGTTGGAATTCCTCTTCTTTCATTGGCTGTAATATCATATGAGTATCAATTGCGTAAGAAACTTATTCTTATAGAAGAAGCAAAGACATTTATTACCGATAATCTTTTTGAACTTGATCAAAGGTATTTATCTTATTTAACTAATGTTAGAACTGATTTAGATAAATATTTGGATAAATGGTCTTTGAAAATAAAAAGAGATGGTTTAACTCTTGAATCTGTTAAAGAATTAGAAAATAAACTTATAGATTATAATAGTTGGGACTATTTCTGTGTTGCCAGTGAAGCCCAAGTAATAGCTTCTTTTGACGGTTTGATTAAATATACAGGGTCTTTGGACCAGATTGTTTTTGACGAAGCTAATTCTTTTTACAATAAAAAATCTAATCAATTTAGAGCATATTTGCTTAGACTTTTAAATTTAATTTTGAAGAAACTTTGTAGTGATTTAAATAATACTACTATTCCAGCTATGATTCTAAGTAAGATAGAAATATTTGTTGAAACTATAATGCAGAAGTCTTTCCCGGAAATACTTTATTCTATTGTACAAACCAAAGATAATATAAAAGAGTTTGGATTTAAAAATTATTATAATGTTTCTTATTTTAAATTTATCTCTGTTTTTGATCAAAGATTTACTGACTATATTTGTTTGATTACCTGGCTTCCCAAAGATATTCAAAGGGATTTCTTAATGAAAACTATTGATAGAATTAATAGAAATCCTGTTAATTTTAAAATGGTTTCTTATGAACGCGGAAAAAGAGAACTCTCTCCTAAGTATTATTCTGATAATAAGGCTTTATTAAAATTTATTAGAAGAGCTTCGGAAAAACCTACTGATGAACTTGAAATAATAAATGTAAATGGTGAAGACTACATTGCTGTTAGTGTTATTGGGCATAATATTTCTGAATTTAATTTTGTAGGATTATATCCTATAAAAAACATTGATTCCTTTATTAATTATAAAAGCTTAGTTTTGTGGATTTTGGGAGTCTTTTGTCTTCTTCTTTCAATTTCGTTAGCTCAATTATTAACTAGAAGTTTTGTTAAACCTTTGACTGATTTGCAGGAAGGTGCATATGCAATTGAAAATAGAAATTTTGATCATAGAATTTCTAATCTTGGTAGCGATGAATTTGGTGAAGTAGGTAATATTTTTAATAATATGATGGTTGGGCTTAAAGAACTTGAAGTTGCTAGAATTGTCCAGGAAAGCATGTTTCCAAAGCCAGATTTTAAACAGGGTAATTTTTCTGTTTATGGAAAATCTATTACGATGATAGATGTGGGTGGGGATTATTTGGATTTTTTTAAGGTTGATGATAATAGTTTTTCTGTGCTTCTTGGAGATGTAGCAGGTCATGGTGTTGGTGCTGCTATGATTATGGCTATGGCTAAGGCTTCTATTCTTGCATCTCCTGAATTGTGGAAATCCCCTTCTTCTATATTGAATTTGCTTCATAAAGTAATTCTTGGGGCTAAAACTGCTAAACAACGCAAAATTATGACTTTTCAATATTTGCATATTAATTCAAATACTGGAGATAATCTTTATGGTAATGCAGGAGCCTGTTCTCCATTTTGGGTGAGACATTCTGAAAATCTAATTGAAGAAGTTAAAATGTCTGGTGCTGCATTAGGAGCTTTTAAGAAAGCTGCATATAAGGAAAAGCCCTTAGATTTAAAATCTGGTGATGCTCTTGTTTTTTATACAGATGGTATTGTTGAATGCAAAAATAAAGCAGGTGAAATGCTTGGTTATGATAATTTAAAGACTATTATTCTTCAAAGCTGGGATTCAAATCCTGAAATCTATTACAATAATATTCTAAAAGCTTATTATGCATATGTTGGTGAAAACGCAGAAGCTGGAGATGATTTAACTTTTGTGGTTCTAATGTTTAATCATACTAATATTAATTAGAGTGATTTATTAGATTATCGATGTTCTTCCTATGTTTGACTCTTTTTTGGTTAGAGTGTTAATATCATTTAAAAATATGTTTTTGTTCTTATTGTTTAATTTAGCCTACAGAAAAGAGTTGATGTTTTATGGATGAAAATAGAATGTATGAAGTTGAGAAGCGAATAGCATACTTAGAAAAATTTATTGAAGAGTTAAATGAAGTTATTATTAATCATGAGCGTATAATAGAGGCACTTAAAGCAGAAATAATTGAATTAAAAAATAAGGATGAACAGTCTCCTTTATTGGAAAACAGACCTCACAATGAAAAACCACCGCATTATTGATTATTATTTTGGGTGGGGTTTATATTTTTTTTAAAGAAAAGCTAAGAAAACAGAAATTATTCCGACTACTACTAGCGCAAGAACTACAAGCATTGTTATCAATTTTTGACGGGCATATTTCAGACCTTCAGGAGATCTTTCGGCATATTCAATGGCTTTTGAAGCTATTTCTAGCGGATATTTCTCTTTCATCATTCTTCTGATAGCTTTAGCACGGCCATTATTACGCACTTTGTCAGAAGTTGACCATAGATAATTTCCTACAAGTTTATATGCTTTCTGAAGGCCATCTTCTCCAATAGAGTCCAAAATCATTTGTTTTTTATCTATTGGCTTATATATATTGTTATGTTCGTTTAGTTTAGATTTGGCATTGCTTGGAGAACCTGACAGGTTCTTTGGCTGAGATTGATTCTGAACCTCAGTCTGATTCTCTGATTGAGATTGAGGTTGAGGTGTGGTTAGAGGTTGTCCAATTACTTTGTTATTTGCACGTTCTCGGCCTTTTTGGTCTAAGATTTTAAACCTCGGCTCACCTTCAACTGTTCGTATATATTTTTGAATAGACGCACAATCGGGACACTGAATGTACGGAGCATTATAACCCTCCGGAACGTCTATTTCTAATTTACAGTTATCGCAAATAACTTTTGTCATTATTCTATTTCCTTATCTCTTTAATTTACAATATTTTATAGGAAAATCAACAAAAAATATTTTGAAGTTTTCGCTTGATTTTCGCCTTTTATTCGCTTATAATTATTTTTGTGAACAAAGGAGGTTTAAGATGTCACCAAACCCATTAACTCCGAAGCAGCAAAATGTACTTGCTTTTATACAAAATTATATGTCAAAAAATAACTATGCTCCTACTATTGCTGAAATATGCCATGGGCTTAAACTATCTTCAACCTCCACTGTTCACAAACATTTGAAAACTCTTGTTGAGAAAGGTTATCTCGATTCTATGCCAGGCCGTACAAGAGGTTTGTCTATGAAGTATGAACCTGTTCAACAAACAGCCTGTGTTGAAGTTCCTTTATTGGGGCGTGTTGCTGCTGGTCTTCCGATTGAAATGAATGAGATTCCAGATACTGTATCTTTACCAGAAACTATGCTTGGTCGCGGTGAGACTTTTGTTCTAGAGGTAAAGGGCGAATCTATGATTGACGAGGCAATAAAAGACGGTGATTATGTCATTGTAGAAAAAAGAGAATCTGCGAGAAACGGAGATATGGTTATTGCTTGTATAGACAATAATGAGGTTACTTTAAAAAGAATATATAAAGAAGGCAGCAGAATTCGTCTGCAGCCTTCTAATCCAACAATGAAGCCTATAATAATCGAAAATCAAGATGTAACGATTAAAGGTATAGTTATAGGAATTTTACGAAAATATAAACATTTCTAAACGGAAGGAGGAAAACGACAATGACTGCTTGTGATCTTAATATAAATAAAACAGATATTTTCTTGCAGATTAATTCTATTAATAGAGCTGTTTTAAAGCTTAATATTGAACAACTTGAAGATGAAATTCTAGGCTTTGAAGACGCACTACATGATGTTTTAGCTCATCCAGAAAAATCCTCTTCCGAATACTTAGTAACCATTAAAGAAAAATTTGCTAAACTTAAAGCTCTAAAAGAAAAGTTAGCAGTTCTTGAACAGTAGTTTTTATTTATACAAATTTCTCAACTCTCATTTCAACAAGACCCCTTTCGTCGCTTTCAGCGCTACTTCCTCTAGCTAAACTGGGGGCAGATCTTCGCTCACTACTTATCACTCATCACCAATCACCTACCACCCACCACATATCACCCACCACTTCTTCCTTTCTAATAAAATAATTGTGGTTCAATTAGAGAAACTATATAATATATAAAAACATTCACATAAGGAGAAAGAAATGACTGAAGTTTATATATTAAGTGCTGCGAGAACCGCAATTGGCACAATAATGGGCTCTCTCAAAAATGTGCCTGCTGTTAAGTTAGGTTCTATTGTAATTAAAGAAGCTTTGAGCAGGGCTAGTGTAAAACCAGAAATGGTAGATGAAGTCGTTATGGGCAATGTTTTAACTGCAGGTGAAGGGCAGGGGCCAGGCAGACAGGCTGCTATCAATGCTGGCATTCCTAATTCTGTTCCAGCTTGGTCCATTAATCAGGTTTGCGGTTCAGGTTTAAAGTCTGTTTTTGTAGCTGCAGATATGATTAAGTCCGGTAGTGCAGACTGTATTGTGGCAGGTGGCATGGAAAACATGAGTATGGCTCCACATGTGGCTACTATTCGCAGTGGAATTAAACTTGGATCTATGACTTTTGCAGATTCTGCTGTTCTAGACGGTTTAACAGATGCTTTCTCCGGTGAACATATGGGTATTACAGCAGAAAGAGTTGCTGAAAAATACAATTTAACAAGAGAAGAAATTGATAAGTTTTCTTACGAAAGTCATCAAAAGGCAGCTAAAGCCTGGCAAGAAGGCAAATTCAATGATGAAGTCGTTCCTGTAGAAATACCTCAAAGAAAAGGCGACCCTGTTATTTTCAAGAAAGACGAACATTTTAGACCTGATACAAGCTTAGAAGCCTTAGCTAAGTTAAAACCAGCTTTTAAGAAAGATGGCATTGTTACAGCAGGTAATGCTTCTGGTGTAAATGATGGTGCAGCGGCCCTTGTTTTGGCTTCTTCTGATTTTGTAAAAAAGAATAATCTTAAACCCTTAGCAAAAATAGTTTCTTATGCAACAACAGGCTTAGACCCTGCTGTTATGGGGTTAGGTCCGATTACTTCCAGCAGAAAGGCTATAGAAAAAGCTGGTTGGCAAGTAAAAGACTTAGACAGAGTAGAGGCTAATGAAGCTTTTGCAACTCAGTCATTAGCTGTAATTAAAGATTTGAAGTTAGACCCATCAATAGTTAATGTTAATGGCGGTGCAGTTGCCTTAGGTCACCCAATAGGCTGTTCAGGCGCAAGAATTCTTGTAACTCTTCTGTATGAACTTAAGCATTCAGGGTTGAATAAAGGGTTGGCTACACTTTGTGTTGGTGGTGGTATGGGAGTTGCTGTTTGCGTCGAACTCATTAGAAATGACTAATGTTGAACAGAAAGTGTATTCTATTTTTAATATTATTAAGAGATAAACAATGAAACTATTGATTGTATCAGATATTCATGGCTCTGAAACTGCTGCTATAAAAGCTGTTAATTTATTTGAAAAAGATAATTGTGATTATCTTGTGCTTTTAGGTGATGTTCTCTATCATGGCCCTCGTAACCCTCTTCCAGTCGGGCATAATCCTAAAGGTGTTGCCAATGCTCTTAATGCTGTTAAAGATAAAATTATTTCTGTAAGGGGCAACTGTGATGCAGAGATTGACCAAATGCTTTTGGAATTTCCTTGTATGGCGGATTATGTAATGCTTGTTGATGGTGATAAGAAACTTTTCTTCACTCATGGGCACCATTATAGTCCTGATAATTTGCCAAATCTTTATGGGTTAAGCTATTTCTTTTCTGGGCACACACATGTTTCTGGAATAACTAGAAATCAAGATTTGATTATTTGTAATCCGGGTTCATGTGCTTTGCCTAAAGATGGTAAAGCGCCTTCTGTTGCTCTATATGACAATGGTAAACTGAATATTCTTTTTCTTGATTAATATCTTTTCTTCATCTTTTTTTATAAAAAAGTTGAAAATAGTTGTTTTAGAATTTAAACTAATTTTTAGTATTATTTGTTTGGGAGAATCACATGAACTTTAAACGTTTTGCCTTATTGTTTGTTGTGTTGTTTGCTTGCGTATCTTGTACGCTTTCTGCTGCTGAAATTAAAAAGTTTAACGCTTATTATACTATTTCAGTAGAAGATATCGAAAAATCTCTTCCTGCAGAACCTATTGCTATTGGTCTTGATGTTGATGACACTGCTCTTTTCTCATCACCAGGTTTTTACTATGCTTTCAATAATACTGACGGCCCAAATGGTGAAAACATATATGGTCCAAAACCTTTGAGCAATATGAAGTTCTGGGATGATCAGTGCACAAAATTTGATAAATTAAGTATTCCTAAAGCTTCTGCAAAGAGACTTATTGATATGCATAAAAAACGTGGAGATAAGATTTTCTTTATTACTGCAAGACCAGAAGCTCCTGCTAATGAAGTGCTTTCTGATTTGCTCCATAAAGCTTTCGGATTAGGACCAGAACAGCCTAAGGCTATTTTCACTGGTTATAAGAGCAAAGCTATATTTATTAAGAAAAATAACGTTAAAATATATTACGGCGATTCAGACAGCGACATTACCGAAGCTTGGGATGCTGGAATCAGAGCTATCAGATTTTTACGTTCTCCGCTTTCTACCAACAAGGGTAAATATAATCCTGGCAAATATGGTGAAGCAGTTCTTGAAAATTCTGTAGACTAATTATAAAATTTGTTGACATTAAGCATTTAAGAGTGTACAATTCACCCCATTATGGAAAACTGCTTATTTTGTAAAATTATCAATGGTGAAATACCTTCTTCAATCGTTTATCAAAACGATGATGTTGTCGCATTCAAGGATATCAATCCTCAGGCACCGGTTCATATTCTGGTTGTTCCGAAGAAACATATTCAGTGTGCGTTAGATTCAGAAGCTGCTGATGGAAAAATGCTTTCAGCTGTTTTCTCGGCCATTGCTAAGATTGCTAAAGAGAATAAGCTTGATAACGGTTTCCGCATAATTAATAACTGTGGTGCCGATGGTGGGCAGACTGTTCCCCACCTTCATTTCCATTTACTTGGCGGCCGTGTCTTAGGCGATAAGGTCGTTTAAGTTAAAAGAAGAATAATATGAGAGCAACCTCTCTGATTTGAAAATCAGAAGGGGGGTGAATTGTATGGCAGAAGTAAGAGTATTAAAAGACGAACCATTAGAAAAGGCTTTGAAACGTTTCCAGAAGAAATGCCAGGAAGCTGGTATCGTTAAGGAAATCAAACGCCGCAGAGCATATGAAAAACCTAGCGAAAAACAAAAAAGAAAAGCTGCTGAAGCTCGTCGTAAACAGAGACGCAGAAGATAATTCAGCATCTAAAGTAGTTTACAAAAAAACCACACAATACTTTTGGTCTTGTGTGGTTTTTCTATCCTTATTTTTATCTATATTTGCCAATTCATCTCAAGTTTTTGCAGATACGAAGAAAAAAGTTATAGTTGTTCCTGTAGCTGGCGATATTGATAACGGATTATCTTTCTTTTTGCGAAGGCAACTCCGAAGAGCTGAAAGAGAAGAGGCTGTTGCTGTTATTTTAGAAGTTAATTCCAATGGCGGGCTTGTTACTGCAGCTCAAGAAATGAAAGACGCTCTTTTGAAGTCTAAAGTTAAAACTATTGCTTTTGTTAATGGAAGAGCACTTTCTGCAGCTGCCTTAATTTCCATTGCTTGCCAGAATATTTATATGGCTCCTGGTTCTGAAATGGGAGCTGCTACTCCGATTATGCTTGTCGGAGGAGGAGTAAAAGCTGCAGAACCAAAGTTTGTTTCTGCTTTTGAAGCGGAATTTGGTGCAACTGCTGAAGCAAGACATAGAGAACCAAGTTTGGCTAAGGCAATGGTAAATGCTAATCACGATACAATAGAAGGGCTATGTCCAAAAGGAGAAATTCTGACTTTGACAGCAGAAAATGCCTTTAAGCATGGGTATTGTGACCAGATAACAGCTACATTAACTGCTGTATTACGAAGTGCTTCATTAGAAAATAATGAAGTTGAAAATGTAGCTCCAACTTCTTCTGAACTTATTGCAAGATATCTTACCAGCCCGACAGTAAGCACTCTTCTTTTTACTATTGCTTTCTGGTGTATGGTTATTGAATTTTATATTCCTGGTTTTGGTATTTTTGGAATAGTGTCTATTGTTTGTTTTGCTTTATTCTTTGGCGGTCATTTATTTGCTTATATGGCCGGCTTTGAAGTGTTAATAATTTTTGTCATAGGGCTAATTTTGTTATTGTTAGAAATATTTGTTATTCCTGGTTTTGGTATAACTGGAATTTCAGGTATTCTATGTTTGTGTTTCAGTATTATTCAGCTTTATGGTGGTTTTATTGAAGCAATTCATGCTATTGGCTATCTACTTGTTTATACAACAATAGCTGTGATTTTGATTTATAAGCTTGCTCCTAAACTTGGGCTTTTTGATCGCTTTGTTTTAAAGAAAGAAATGACTGCCGAAAGTGGTTATGTTGCTGTTGAACAAAATGCTTACAGTGATTTAATCGGATTGCAGGGTGTCACTCTTTCTATTTGTAGACCTTCTGGAAAGGCAAAAATTGGCACTGAAAGATACGATGTTGTCTCTGAAGGTGATTTTATTGAGAAAAATGAGCAGGTTATTGTTAAAAAAGTTGATGGAAACAAAATAGTAATTAAAAAATTGGAAGTTTAATAAATGAAATATTTGAATTGGTTTTTGGTCATATTATTGTTTATCAGTGCTGTTTTCACGCCAGTTGTTATGGCGCAGTCAAACTTATTGCCAGAAAAAAGCAATACAACCAGTGCCGATAATACAAATAACGGATCATTATCTTCATCAAGTGAATCTTCAACTCCATCTTCTTCAGCAGAAAAGTCAGATAAAACTCTAGCTTGGGCTTTATCTATAGTTGGAATAATGCTTTTTGCTCTATTTTTGCTGTTTTTGGAAATAGCTATTATTCCTGGCTTTGGTATTGCTGGTATTTCTGGAACAATATTGTTGTTAGTTTCTTTGGGCCTTGCATTTTGGAAACTAACCAAGGTTTGGGCTATAGGAGTCACAGTATTTGCTGTAATTGGCGTTGGATTTCTAATTTATTTCATGGTTGAAATATTACCGCAAACTAAACTAGGCAAGAAGTTTATTCTTTCTGAAACAGCCCCTGCTCCTGAAGATATTTCTGCTGTAGATAATACTGCAAGATTCTTAGGTGCAGAAGGTGTGGCTGTTTCTAATCTGCGTCCATCTGGTATTGCAAAAATCGCAGATGAGCGAGTTGATGTTATAACTGATGGTGATTTTATTGAAAAAGGTACAAAAATCAAAGTAATAAAAACTACTGCAGGTCGTGTGATAGTTTCTGTTGCTGATTAATATAATTTATACTTGACTTTATAACATAAAGTATTGAATTATATATTGTTATAAAAATGTGGAGGTCGATTCATGACTGAAGGTGTAATTGTTCTTATAGTATTTGGTTTACTGATATTATTTGGAATTGTTTCTTACTATTTTCCATTTGGACTTTGGATAAGTGCCTGGGCTTCTGGTCTTTCCGTTAGTCCATTTAAGCTCATTGCTATGCGTTTTAGAAAAATTAATCCTTACGATATCATTACTCCAGCAATCATGTTGGATAAAGCTGGTATTAAGGTAGAATTAGATAATCTTGAATCACATTATCTTGCTGGTGGTAGAGTAGGTAATGTTGCTGCTGCTTTGATTGCTGCTCAAAAAGCAGGTATTAATCTCGGTTTTAAGCAGGCTACAGCTATCGACCTTGCTGGTCGTGATGTTAGAGACGCTGTTTCTCTTTGTGTTAAGCCGAAAGTTATCAATACTCCATTAGTTGCTGCTATGGCTAAGAATGGTATTCAGGTTAAAGCAATTGCTCGTGTTACTGTTAAGGCTGATATTAATAAACTAGTTGGTGGTGCCACAGAAGAAACAATTCTTGCCCGTGTAGGTGAAGGTATTGTTACTACAATCGGTTCTGCTGAAAGTCATGAAGAAATTCTTGAAAATCCGGATAGAATCTCTAAAGTTATTCAGGATAAAGGTCTTGATGCTAATACTGCTTTTGAAATCCTTTCTATAGATATTGCTGACGTTGATATAGGTGAAAATATCGGCGCTAAATTGCAGATTGATCAGTCAGAAGCAGACATGAAGATTGCTCGTGCTAAGGCTGCTGAACGCCGTGCTATGGCTGAAGCAAAAGAACAGGAAATGAAAGCTTACGAACAAGAAATGAAAGCAAAACTTGTTGAAGCTGAAGCAGCTGTTCCTCAGGCTATTGCCGATGCTCTTAAAGATGGCAATATGGGTATTCTTGATTATTACACTCTTAAGAATATCAGTTCAGACACAGAAATGAGAAAGTCGTTTTCTGCAATGGCAGAACCAGCCAAAAAAACTACTAGATAAAGCGTAAAAAACTATGGAATGTTGTGTATTTATAATTGTCATTATTTTTTTAATAGCTTCTGGTGCTTTTAATGGTAAAAAGAATAATGCTATTGGTTCTGGTGGTGATAATGTAAATCTTGACGACATTTTTAAAGATGTTATGAAGAATTCTAATCAGGGGTTAGGTTCTTCTAAGCCTTTGGTTACTCCTCCACAGCAATCTTCTCAGTCTAGAAGAATGTCTAGAAGTGCTTCTAGAAATGCTAATGCGGGGCAGATTTCAAGACAATCTCTGACAACTCCAACTTCCCATGAATCTCATTCTTGTGAAGAAGTTAACTATGATAAACTTGGTTCATTAGAAGGTGGAACAGGCAGTTTTAATCTTGGTGAACCAGAGCCTGTTGTTACTCGTGTTCAAGAAACTAAAGTTAAAATTGGTCGTGAAGATTTGCTTAAGTCATTTATAATGTCGGAGGTTTTGCAGAGATACGATATTAATCGTATTTATAGCAGAATACCTTCTATAAAAAATGATGACTGAATTTAGTTCTAAAAGTATAGAAGATTTAAATCAGCCAGGTCGATTGGCCTGGTTGGTTTTTCGTTCTTTAGCCCGGTTTTGGGCAGCTATTTTTCTTCCATATTTTAGATTTTGGGGTGAAAATGAATTTAAGCCAGGCACTGTCATAATTGCTAGAAATTATGGACTTCAAACCTGGATTTATGCTTTGAGGTTTTTTAAAAAGCCGGTTCGTATTATTCTTGTAGATGATGATGATAATTTGAAGTGGTTTACTATTGCTGATAATGGTGGATTAGAACCTGTCTGCATCAAAGGTGCTTATAAAAAAAAGGCATCCATTGTTAAAGAACTTTCAGATAAAGGCGAAGTTATTTTTCTTATTATTCCTAGAACAGTGGGTGGGTATACTCCTACTTTAATGCAGGAATTGGAAAGCCTTTTGGGCGAAAGAATCCGATTGTTTGCTATTGAAGGAGCTATGGAAGCTTTGCCGCCGAATGCATTTGTTCCAAAATTTGCTTCAATTTGTGTCTTTTGTGGTAGGCCATATTTTAATAGGTTTCCTAGTGAAGGCCTTTTAGATGAGTTAGCTTTTTTAGAATCTACACTTTATGACTTAGAAATCGATGAAGAGCCTTCATTTTTTAGAAATAACAGGCGAAATCAGTGAGTGATAAAATAGACCTTCATGGATTAACAAGAATAGAAGCCATTGAAGCTTTTATTAAATATTATAATTCTAGAGTTAAGAAAGGTAATTTAATTCCTTTTGAAGTTATTCATGGATACGGATCTTCTGGAGTTGGTGGTGTTCTTTTAAATAAAATACGCAGCTTTTTATCTGGTTTTCCAGATGAACTTGATTTTGATTCTGGTAAAAATCCGTTTTCTTTTAATCCTGGCTCTACTAGGGTTATACCTAAGAAGCCTTTGCCAGAGGCATTAGATTTGTTAGGCGAAGAAATTTTTGATTTCTGCGATTCCCCTAAGACTATAACTAAGATAATTGGTAAATTTCATAGATTTGAAGAAACTAAAATACAGTCTTCTATTAAACTGCTGATAAAACAGAAAAGATTAAAATCATTCAATAAAGGAGCTTATAAGGTTTATCAGGCTATTTCCATATAATCGGTGATAGGTTCAACTATTTCTATTAATCTAGTTTATTGGTATAATTGAAAAATAAGTATTATTTATTAGGAGAGTATTTATGAAATTAAAAATGTTATTTCCTATATTTGGAATCTTTTTATTTGCTTCTGCTTCTTTTGCAGGGTCTCCTATGGATAAATATTTGTCTAATATAAAAATTTTTGATAATGAAGACGGACGATATTTAGAAACTTTTGAAGATGTGGATATAAAATTTGACCCTTTCCAGAAAAGAAATAAACCCTATCCTATAGTAAATAAATCAACGATTCCTGAAGGAAAAGTTTACGAAGAGACTGCGCAAAAATATTTTAAGGATTTTTCATCTCATGCTGTTTTAACTGAAGAAGAAATATCTTTTAAGGATTTTATGAATGAGCATTTTGGTTTGTCTTATAGAGAGAATGATACAGAGATTTATAGGCTTGTTAATTTTCCTTTGAATCAATATATTAATACTCCTGGTACTAGCACTTTTTATCTTTGTATGGATAGTAATTATGAATATGTAAAAAAGTTTAAACCCTTTAATCCAGACTATATTAATGGAAGAAAACCAGTTTATTCTAATTTTAAAGAAAAATTATTAAAAAATTCGACTATAGTAGAAGCAGAAGAGGTTAATAATAACGATAATTTCGTATCTGTTTACTGTAAAGATAGGACTCCTCCAATAATTACTTTCAAAGATACTGCAAATACTTTTGGATATGACGGAAATACACCTAATGCAAAACGAAGCATATGTACTACTAGCGATTGGTATGAAATGCCTGGTGTGACTATTAAAGATAATTATGCTAAAGAATTATTTGGCAGGTATTCCTTTGGTAAAATTAATGAATGTCTTATTGATGGTGAAGTTTGGGCAGATAAAGAACACTGGGATTATCCGGAAAATATTCAGAGAGTTGTAAAAGATATATTTACTGATGTAGTAGCTTTTTATCCTATTGATGGTTTTATCCGATATTCAATTTTTGCTAAGGAAGGTTCTCCTGAGGGAAAAGGAAATCTGAATCCTTCTATTGGAAGCATAGTTGAAGATAGTCCTGAGACTTGTTATGGATATGGAAAAGGAGATATAGACTTAGGTAATACTCCGTCAACTGCCAAAGATTGGATTGATAGAAGACCGTTAACAGAAGTTGCAGAAAAAGGAAAGGAAGCAAAATATTTAAGAATTCTTGATAATGATGCGCCTAATATTATTATTAGAGTAACCAATGTTGAGACAGGCGAACAGATGTTTTTCCCACCCTGTCTGGCAACTGGTTGTTTAAGAATAAATAATTCAACTTTGTATAAATCTTTAAGAGGTGTCTCGAATGAAGATGAATACAATACTTTTGTAGAAAATCTCGGTTCTGCTTATGATTATAAGTCATTAATAAAAGAGCCTGCTTTAAGACCCTACTACACTATTTATTCTATTGATGATAAAACAATAAAAACAGAAAAAGTAGATAACTATATTCATAAATTATTATTAAATAATGATTTGGAATTTATTAACCAAAATGTTAGAGTCGAAGACCATTTCTATTCAGATACAAATTCAGATGGAACAAGAACAAATACAATACAAAGAATAGGTGAACTTGGTAGACGTAATGGAACATTTGTAGATATGGTTGCATTGTTTGAAAATAATGGTGATTTCGTATTCAAAACAGGTGTTGAGTATAAATTAGATGTTTTTGTTGATGACAATGTTAAGTGGACTAATCTAGACAAAGCAAAAGGAAGTGGAGTAGAACTCGATTCATTATCTTCTACTGCTAAGGTCTATTATACTGGAATTTCAAAAGGAATAATCAGGCTGGATATTCCTAATCAGAAAGATGAAGAAGAACAAGAAAACTTATCACAAGAAAAAAATATTGAAATAAACAGAGCAATTAATGGTGATATTCATTTTAAATTAAGAAAAGCAACGCCTTATGTTTATGATTTTAAAGTTCCTCGAGATATAGAAAAAGAAAAATTTCCTTCTATTAGCGTTGATGTAGAAGACTACTCAGAATTGAGAAGAAGAATAAAACTATTTTTCAGGGTTAAAGATAAAAATATAGGTGTTAGAATCTTAGAAAATAATAAAAAATCTAATAATTGAAAATAGCGATAACAAGCAAATTTGGAGTATTTAATGAAAGTATTGAAATTCGGTGGAACTTCCTTAGGTAATTGGCAGCGCTTTGAACAGGCTTCAGAAATAATAATAAAAGCATCAGAAAAAGAAAAAGTTGCGGTGGTTCTTTCCGCTCCAGCAACAGTTACCAATACTCTATTAGAAATGATGGATACAGCCGCAAAAGGCGAAGATTACAAAAATGTAATAGAAAGACTAGTCACGCTTTTTAAAAGACTTTTTGATGAATCTGAATCTTTGATTGGTAAAGAAAGAAAAGCAAAGTTGGAAGAAATCTTGAAAAACCGAACAGAATACTGGACTGTTACTTCAAAGTGTATTGCTTATATGAAGGGCTATGAAGACTCTTTCTGCGCAGATGTAAGTGTTTGTGGCGAACGCCTTTCCTGCGCTTTGATGGAACAGGTTCTGCAGGCAAAGGGCAAGAAAGCTGAAATATTTGATTCTATTAAGGCTTTTGAAGCCAAAGGTCCGGCTTTAAATGCTGTTGTTAATATAGAAAGCAGCAAAAAGAACTTTGCAAAATGTGATTTTTCTAAGATTGATATAGCTGTAATGCCTGGTTTTGGTGCCACTTCTCACGATAAGAAAGCTGTAACCTTAGGAAGAAATGGCTCTGACTATTCTGCTGCATGTGTTGCTGCTTGCTTAAATGCAGATTGCTGCGAAATATGGACAGATGTAGACGGGGCTTTTAACGCCGATCCACGTATTGTATCAGATGCACATCTGCTTTCTCAGTTAACTTACCGAGAAGCAATGGAAATGTCTTATTTTGGAGCAAAGGTGCTTCACCCTAAGACTATTACTCCATTAGCAACCTATCATATTCCATGTTATATCAAAAACACCTTCAAACCAGACTTTGACGGTACTTTGATTTCTGATGAACCAGATAAAAGTGGTTTGGTAGTTAAATCTATTTCTCTGCTTGAAAAGCAGACCATGGTTAATGTGTCTGGACCTGGTATGAAGGGCTTGGTCGGTATGGCAAGCCGTGTTTTTGCAGCGATTTCAAGAGCAGAAGTTTCTGTTTCTTTGATTACTCAAAGCTCATCTGAATATTCTATATGTTTTTGTATCTCATCAAATGACTTAGAAAAAGTTAAAGATGCTTTGAACGATGAATTTGAGCTTGAATTACAAAGTGGTTTTCTAGAACCAATAGAATTTAAGAATGATTTGAGTATTATTTCTATTGTCGGTGACAATATGAAAACCAAAAAAGGCTTGTCTGCAAGGTTTTTCAAAGCTTTGGCGCAGGCAGGAGTTAATGTCGTCGCAATAGCTCAGGGCTCTTCCGAACGTTCAATTTCTGTTGTTATAGATAAAAAGTCTGCAACAAGAGCTGTTGTAAACACTCACCAGGCTTTCTTTGATGTACAGCAGTTTATTGAAGTTATGCTTGTCGGAAGTGGCAATATAGGCTCTGCGCTTCTTAACCAGATTAAGAAACAAAAAGAATTTTTGAAAGAACGTAATATTACTTTGAAAGTCTGTGGTATAGCTAACTCTAAGAAAATGCTTCTAGATGAAAAAGGTATAGATCTTGATAATTGGAAAGAAGCACTTGCCAAAGATTCTGTTGATGTTGATATGACAAAGATGTTTTCATGGGTTAATGAACATCAGCTTATAAACCCTGTTTTAGTAGACTGCACCAGCAATCAGGATGTTGCTAACTGCTATATTGAAGCAATGGATGAAGGCTTACATGTTGTTACACCCAATAAAAAGGCTAACACCAGGGATTTGGCTTATTATGCAGACCTTCGCTCTACTGCATTAAGACAGCGTCGTCAGTTCCTTTATGAAACAAATGTCGGCGCCGGGTTGCCTGTTATAGACAATTTGAAAAAACTCATTTTTGCTGGCGATAAACTAATTAAGTTCAAAGGCATTCTTTCAGGTTCTCTCAGCTTTATTTTTGGAAAACTAGACGAGGGCATGAGTCTTTCTGAAGCCACAAAAATAGCTAGAGAAAAAGGTTTTACAGAACCAGACCCAAGAGATGATTTAAGCGGTATGGATGTTGCCCGTAAGGTTTTGATTCTTGCTAGAGAAGTCGGCTT
>ONIU01000156.1 GCA_900317935.1 uncultured bacterium | reverse complement strand
ATTCTTTACTGCACGAAGTTCTGACCACCAGTCCCAATTTTTCATATGATTCAGATTGTCTGTTATTACGACATCAGGATCAAATTTTAATATTACTTCTAGATTGGGAGAACCGCTTTCGCTTCCTTCTATTTGTTCTATGGTCTGTCCACCAGCAGCTTCAATCAGTTCAAATACGAATTTTGTTCTGTTGCCTCTTATGGTAGTTTGCCCATCTCCATTATTAATTAGAAGAACTTTAGGTTTTTGTGAAATAGTGGCAACACGACTTTTTACGAATTCTAGATTTTTATTAAATAAATCAATATATTTTTTTGCCTTATCTTCTCTAAGAGATGCTTTACCTGCTAATTCAACTGCAGAAAGCCAGTCTTTAATGCCTCCAAAACCAGCTTTTAATCCAAGAACAGGTATTCCTGAATTTCTTAATAATTCATTAAGCTTTTGAGAAGCGGGAACGTGAATAGCTGAGAAAACTAAATCAGGTCTTAAGCCTAGAATAGTTTCGGTGTTTGGCTGCCCAGGATTACCTACATCAATAGCTTTATCCATATTAGGTGCTACTGTTCGCATAAATATGCTTTCACTTTGTTTTTGTAAGCCAATTCGTCTTAATGGCATACCTACTATATTGTTGCCTAAACCTAAAATATAGGCAAGACCAAAGCTTTGAGGGAATACGATAACCAGCCTTTCAACTTTTTCTGGTTTTTTGAATTTAAAACCCGCCTGGTCGGTTAATTCTTCGGCATTAACCGATTGAAAAAAAAAATATAAAAAATAAGATTGTAATAAGTAGTATTTTGTTTTTCATAATTATATTATTCCCCTATTTCCCAAAACCGCAATTGGGGTAAGTGCAGGTCTGACAGCCCAAACAAAGGCCACCTTCTCCGAGTGTTGCTATATCTTCTTTTGTAATGATATCATCAGCCATAATTCTTGGCAGAATCAAATCAAAAATAGTGCGTTTAGCATACATGACACAGCCAGGAAGACCACAGATTACTCGATTTGGTTTCCCGTTACTAATAGCTGGCAAATAAGCTAGAAGAAACATAGCACCTGGCAGAACAGGGGCACCGTAGCTTACGATAGAAGCACCTGTATTCTTAATGGCTAACGGTGTCTTGTCATCAGGGTCTACACTCATTCCACCAGTACAAAGAACAAAGTCTGCGCCTTTTTCTAAAAGTTCATTAATCGCACCTGTAGTCATTTTATCGCTATCGTCTGTTTTTATGTGACCAATTATTTCTGTATTGAATTCAGAAAGCTTCTTTATGAGAACAGGTGTAAAAGTATCTTCTATTCTGCCTTTGTAAACTTCTGAGCCAGTAGTTACTATTCCAACTTTTTTGAAAGAGTAGGGTATAAGCTCAAGAACAGGTTTCCCATTGGTTATACTAAGAGTATTCTTTTGTAGATTCTTCATCTTTTCTTCTTCTATAACAAGTGGAATTATTCTTGTGCCAGCTAGTTTGTCGCCTTTCTTTACAGGAGTATTTCCATGTCTGGTAGCAATCATCATCTGAGGTGTTGAGTTTATTTCTAAAAGTGCTTTGGAATTAATTTTCAATAGGCCATCGCAGTCTGCTGTAAGTTCAATTTTACCTTCTTTGGGCTCGCTAGCAGTCATATGTTCACCTTTTGCCAAATCTCGCAGTATTTCAGCAGCTTCATTTTCATGAAGCCATCCTTCCTGCTTTTCCCAAACGTAGAGGTTTTCTTTTCCCATGCTAAGTAGAATGGGAATGTCTTCTTCTTTAACAATATGACCCTTTCTGAATCTTGCTCCCTTGTATTGCCCAATAATAATCTGAGTCAAATCATGGGCTAATACAGAACCAACAGCATCTTCTGTTTTAATTAATTTCATTATTTTTTCTCCTCGTCTGCACAGTCAAAAGCACTGCCTTTTAATACTTTCAAACCATGATCAATATATTTCAAAATGTATTCTAGAGATTCTTTTACTGCTTTTGGTGAGCCAGGAAGGTTTATAATAAGCGTTTGTTTCCTGATTACGCTGACTCCTCTGCTAAGCATTGCATGTCCTGTAATTTCAAGAGACTTTGCTCTTATTGCTTCGGCTATTCCAGGTGCATTCCTGTCAGCAATTGCAAGAGTGGCTTCTGGTGTATTGTCTCTGAGAGAAAAACCTGTTCCGCCAGAAGTGATGATTAAATCAACTTTTTCTTCATCTGTTAGGCGAATCAATTCGCTTTTTAAGAGTTCGGGTTCGTCTGGTAAAAGAATACCTTTACGAACAATATAACCATTTTGTTCTAGTAATTCTTTTGCCAGTGGACCGCTTAAATCTTTGCGTTCTCCTTTAGAGCCTTTATCGCTTAAAACAATAACAACTGCAGTGAATTTGAGTTTTTCTTCAACTTTTTTCATCAATTATTACATTTTCCTCTTTATTAAGAAACAGTTTAACATTCTACAATAAACAATTTTACCATACAATTATATAATACTAAATATTTTTCAAAATAAAAAATAGTGATAAATATAAAATAGTACGTTATAATATTGCTTAATAGTTTTTGATATTTTTTAATATCATTGAAGTGGTAATGAAATGCTTGAATGTACGTGTTTTCAAGAGATTATTGCTTTCAAAATATGTCTGTGAAAGGAAATACAAAATGAAAAAACTAACTACTGCATTATTATTCGCAACAATTTTTGGTTTTGCCTCAATCGGCAATGGTGCTGAACCTGCAAAGAAAGTAGAAGTAAAGGTTTTTGCTGCTGCCTCTCTAAAAGCTGTTATGAGCCAATTTGAAGCAAATTATGAAAAAGCTCATCCTGCTGTTGATGTTATTCTCAATACAGACAGTTCTGGAAAGCTTATGAATCAGATAAAAGAAGGTGCACCTTGTGACATTTTCTTTAGTGCTGCTATAAAGCAAATGGATGATCTTGAAAAAACAAATCAAGTAAAAAGTGATTCACGCACAAATGTTCTTAATAATCAGCTAGTAGTAGTAACTAGACCTGACAGCAATACAAAAGTAACAGGTCTTGCTACTCTTAACAAAGCAAAGAGCATTGCATTGGCTCATGGTAGCGTTCCTGTTGGAAAATATACTAGAAGAGCTTTAATCAAACAAGGAACTTTGAAGAAAATTGATGACCCGGCGAAATACACAACTCAACAAGTATCTGCTGCTCTTGGCGGAGTTGAAATCAGTGAACAAAGCAATGTAAGCAAAGTTTTGGCTGCTGTTGAAGAAGCTTCTTGCGAAGTCGGAACTACTTATTTGTCTGATACTGTTGGACACGAAAAGAATATTAAAATTCTTGAAGTAGTTGGTTACGATATAGCTGGCGATATTATTTATCCCGCAGCTTTGATTGTTAATCCTGATGCTGATGCAAAAGAAACTGCTTACTCATCAGATTTTTTGAGATACATTACAAGTGAAGAAGCTAAGCCTCTATACAAAGAATATGGTTTTGATACCAATGTTAAGTGATAATCCCAAGCGAAGCTCCCCCACGAATGGTGGGGGAGCATCTCCGTTTTCCTCTTCCCTTCTCCCTACACCCTTTATCTCAACCCTAAATTATGGAAAGTATGACAGAATTTTTAAAAGGCTTAGATTGGAGCCCATTATATATATCTTTAAAAACTGGCATAGCTGCCACAATTCTTTCATTTTTTCTTGGTATCTATGCTGCTAGAAAAGTAATAAAAATGTCTACAAAGGCAAAATCTATTGTAGACGGAATCTTGACTCTTCCAATGGTTTTGCCGCCAACTGTTGCAGGCTTTTTCCTTTTGCTTATTTTTAGCAGAAGAAGACCGATTGGAATCTTTTTAAACGATACTTTTAATATTCAGGTTGTTCAGACTTGGCTAGGTTGTGTTATTGCTGCTACAGTAATTGCTTTCCCACTAATGTATAGAAATGCTAGAGCGGCATTTGAACAAATAGATGCTAATCTTGTTCATGCAGGACGAACTCTTGGAATGTCTGAATTTGCCATTTTTTGGAAGATTGTTATTCCTACAGCTGGTCCTGGTATAGCTTCTGGAACTATTCTAACCTTTGCTAGAGCTATGGGAGAATATGGTGCTACGTCAATGCTGGCTGGAAATATTCCTGGAAAAACTGGAACAGTATCTCAAAGCATTGCAATGGTTACAGAGAGCGGAGACTATATAACAGCAGGTTTTTGGGTAGCAATAGTATTGCTGTTGGCTTTCCTAGCAGTTTTTACAATAAATATGATTACAGGGAAGCACATGAAAAATATTAAAAGATGGTAGAAAACATGAGACTTTCTGCTGATATTTATAAAAAAATAGATAATTTTTGTCTTGATATAAAAATAGAGAGCAATGCTAAAAGAATCGGCATTCTCGGTGCCTCTGGTTCAGGTAAAAGCATGACCTTGCGCAGTATTGCTGGAATAGAAAACCCTGATAAAGGTCATATCGAAATTGACGGTGATGTTCTATATGATTCCTCAAAAAGAATTGATTTAAAGCCCCAGAAAAGAAATGTTGGCTACATGTTTCAGAATTATGCACTTTTCCCAACTATGACAGTTTTGCAGAATGTTCTATGTGGATTAAAAGGAAGCAAAGAAGAAAACTTAGAGAAAGCTATGGCTATGATTTCTAGAATGGGGATTAATGGACTGGAAAATCGTTTGCCTGGTGAATTGTCTGGTGGTCAGCAGCAAAGGGTAGCACTAGCTAGAATAATGGTTTATAACCCTCGTGTTATTTTACTTGATGAGCCTTTTTCAGCATTAGATATTTATCTTCGCGACAAAATGCAGCGTGAAATGTTTGAATTGCTTGAGGACTACAATGGACAGACACTTATGGTTTCCCATAGCCGTGATGAACTATACCGATTCAGCGAAGAAATTTTTGTTGTTGGAAATGGAAAAATTATTCAAAGTGGTAAAACCGATAGCATCTTTAATTCCCCAATCAACGTTGCTATTGCAAAACTGACAGGCTGTAAAAATTTTGCCAAAATTCAAGTTGTTAATCCGCATAGAATTAATATTCCAGATTGGGGTGTAACTCTTGATTTAACGAGAGAAATCCCTAACGACATTACTTGGATTGGTTATAGAGCACATATGTTTGAACCGGTCTGGGGCGACAAAATTCCAAATTGTATAAAAGTTAGACTTATAGCTAAGGATGAACTTCCTTTTGAAACAAACCTTTATTTTGCCCCAGAAGAATGCGATAAAGGAAGCAAGGTTGATGATATTTGCTGGTTTATTCAGGGTGAAATGAGAAAGAATATAGAACAAAAAGGGATGCCTGATTATTTAAAAATATCTGAAGAAAAAATACTCCTCTTAAAGGAGTAAAAATATAACTATAAAGGAGTTCTTATGAAATACGCATTAAGCGCAAGAAATCAGTTCGAAGGTACTGTCAGTAAAGTTACTGAAGGTGCTGTAAACGGTATTGTTACCATTGATGTCAATGGAACGCCTGTTACTGCAACAATTTCAATGGGTTCAATCAAGAATCTTGATATAAAACCCGGTGTTAAAGCCTGTGCAGTAGTAAAAGCTACAGAAGTAATGGTTGGAAAAGGCAAACTTCAATTGAGTGCTCGAAACCAATTTCCTGGCAAAGTTATTGCCATCGAAGAAGGTGCTGTAAACGCTATTGTTAAAATTGAAGCTTTGGGTGGTAACACTGTAACATCTACTATTTCTCTGGCAGCTGTTAAAGAATTAGGTCTCAAAGTTGGCGAAGAAGCTACTGCTGTTATCAAAGCCACCTCTGTAATGGTAGGTATTTGATAAGAAAATTGAGAATTGAGAACTGAAATTTGAAAAAATCTACTCCAAACTTTGTTTGGGGTAGATTTTTTTAACATTAACAATAACTACAATAATTACAACAAAAACTAACTATAAAAAAAATACCCTCTTAAAATTAAGAGGGTATTTTTTTTATTTCCTAACTAAATCAATATTTTACGTAAAGTTCTGTCCAGAACATATTGTAATCGCTAAATGCATTACCGCTGTCATACTTGAAGTCGGTATAGCCAATTCTAACTCTAGTATTCTTAGCTAGTTTATACTTGT
>ONIU01000098.1 GCA_900317935.1 uncultured bacterium | reverse complement strand
ACCACCTATTTCACCAGCTTTAACAAGAGAACAAAACAGGTTGTTGAATACCTTAGGATGTTTTTCCAAAGCTTTTGAAAAGGTAGCACCACCTTCAACGTCAGTTCTTATCTGATTGATAACTTTCTTGAAGTATGGATTTTCAGCTTGTGATTGTAGAATTGTTAGACATCTGACTAACGGAACGCCAGACCCAATCATTGTAGCAAACTGTCTAGCAAAGATGCTGACTTCTTGAGAGCTAACGCTGCCGCCAAAAAGTGAAAAACCGCCGCCGCCGCCGCCTTTCTTTTCAGCTATATTGATAACAAAAATAACAAAATAGCCTTTCTCACGAAGTTTGCTAATACAAGCTTCCTTGTTTTCACATTCCATTTCGGAAGAGACGATTTTACCATCCCAGTTTTTGGCTTTATAAGCAAAGGTCGCCATAAAACTATACTCCTAACTTCAATGTTTTATTAAGAAATATATATAGTAAAAATTCCGTAAATATTTTATCACAAAATTTCATAGAAATATACTATTTAATTAAAGTATCAAAGATAAATTTAAAAGCAAGTTAAAAGTTTAAAATTTAAATTTTTTTTCTACGGAACATTTTAGTTATGTTTTGTATAGTTAAAAAAGTAGACTTTAAAAAAAAGTTGGGATACCATATTTGCCATGAAAACTTTGGTATTTGCGGAAAAACCATCTGTAGGTAAAGACATTGCCCGTATATTAGGTGCTACTGTTCGTGGAAACGGTTGTCTTGAAGGGAAAGACTATATCGTAACCTGGGGATTTGGTCATCTTGTATCTTTAGGTCATCCGGAAGTTCAGAATTCTGGATGGAAAAATTGGAGTATGAGCATTTTGCCAATGATACCCAAGGAATGGAAATGTGTGGTCTTGCCGGCTTCTAAGGAACAGTATGATAATGTGGCAGCTTTATTTAACCGTTCAGATGTTGATTGCTTGATAAATGCAGCTGATGCCGGTAGAGAAGGGGAATTGATTTTCAGATTGGTTTACAATCAGTGTGGATGTAAGAAACCCTTTAAGCGTCTTTGGATTTCAAGTATGACAGATGAGGCTATTAAAAGTGGTTTTGAAGATCTAAGACCAGGGGAGAAGTATGATAATCTAGCTAAGGCTGCAGTTTGCCGAAGCAGGGCAGACTGGCTTGTAGGTATGAATCTTACCAGAGCTTATACAAAAAAGCTGAATACTATGTTTACCTTAGGGCGTGTTCAGACACCAACTCTTTGGATGGTTGTAAAAAGGCATGAAGAGATTACTCATTTTGTTCCAAAGGATTATTGGGAAGTAGAAGCAGTATTAGATGATTTTACAGCACAATGGTTTTCTCCAAAAGCTGAAGAATATCCTACTAGAATAGATTCTTTAGAGAAAGCTAATGAGTTAGCTGAGAGTATAAAAGGTAAAGAAGCTACAGTTAGTTCGGTTAAAAAGACTGCTAAAAAACAGTCTCCTCCGTCTTTATATGATTTAACTACACTTCAGAGAGATGCTAACTCTAAATATGGCATGACTGCCGCAGATACCTTAGCAACTCTTCAGGGGTTATATGAAAAACGAAAGGTTGTTACTTATCCAAGAACAGATAGCCGTTATCTTTCAGAAGATATATTCCCAACAATAGAGAAAAGACTTGGTTGCTTACCTCCTGAGTATTCAAGCTATTTAGGCTATCTTAGAAGCAATAGACCCAAAAAAGATAAAAGAGTGTTTAATAATTCTAAGGTTTCAGACCACCACGCTGTCATACCTACTGAAAAACCAGTTAAGGATATGTTAGGATGGAGTAGCGCGGAAAAAAAGATATATGATTTGGTTATCAGGCGTTTTTTAGCTGTGTTTTATCCTGATCATCAGTATTTGTCTACTTCTGTTGTTGTAAAAATAGGTGAAGAAAGTTTTAAGGCCACAGGTAAAGTGGTTACAGATGAAGGTTGGAGAGTGATTTATCCAAAAAAGCAGCAGGTTAGTCAGACTCAGACGAATGAAAAATCTACTGATTCATCAGATGATGACGACAATATACAGTCTCTTCCTGAATTGAAAAAAGGTGATAAAAGAACAGTAATTAATTCAAATCTTTTAACAAAGAAAACTAAACCTCCTTTGGCTTATACAGAAGCTACTCTATTGCAGTCTATGGAAACCGCAGGAAAAATGGTTGAAGATGAAGAACTGCGTGAAGCGATGAAGGATGGTGGACTTGGAACACCGGCTACTAGAGCTGAAATAATAGAAAAGCTTATAAAAGTTGGTTACATGATAAGAGATAAGAAGAAACTTATTCCAACAGAAAAAGGGATAAATATAATAAATAATGCTGAGCAGGAAATAATCAGCCCTGAATTAACGGGTAAGTGGGAAAAGAGATTAGCAGATATTTCTCACGGTTTGGATAATGATGTTGATTTTATGAATGATATTTCGGAGTTTGTTACCAAAATTGTCGGGAAAATCAAATCGTCAAATAGTCTTAGGGATTTAGCTTCTACGATAAGAAACACATATGGCGGATGGAAAAAGAAGGATGACAATAATAAGTCTGAAGCAGATAAGAGCAAAACAGATTTGAAAAAGCCTTCTGAGCCGAAGGCTGTAAAGATAGAAAGAAAAGAATCAAAGCCTTTGTCAAGAGAAGTTATTGCCCCTTGCCCTGCATGTGGTAAAGGGGGTATAATAGAAGGCCAGCGTGGTTTTGGATGCAACAGATTTAAAGAAGGCTGCCATTATGTTGTTTGGAAAGAAATGTATGGGAAGAAGCTTTCTCAAAGTGCAATACAAGCTTTAATTGCAGGAAAACCTACTAGAACAATGAGTGGCTTTAAGTTGGCAGACGGAACAGTTGTTTCAGGAAGACTAAAAATGAAAGATGACAAAAGTGGAATAGAACTTGTTTGGGTTGCAAACCCTGGTCAGGAAAAGTAATGGATCAGTTTTTTAGATTAGTTGTTTATATAATAGCGGCAAATGTAGCCTACTTGATTTATTCTCTTTTAAAGCAGGGATACAAGCATTACCTTAATTATATATTAGAGTTGTTGTGTCTTGATATTATAATATTGTGGACTTTATATCTGAATATATCTGCTGGATGGGTATTGCTGGGTGCCGTAATAGGAATAGTTGTATTGGTTATTCTGCCCGTTTTTTTGCAGGGAAAAATAGATTCTCTTATGGCAGAGAGCAGATATGACGAAATATTGTTTTTTGCGAAGCTAAAAGCAGCAATAGCTTGGAGTGAACCTAACATACATTTGCAGGAAATGGCTGAAATTGCTGAAAAATATGCTGAAACACCAGTTAAAATGGTTGATAATCTTAAAGACCTTTTGAACAAAGGTGAGCCATACGATGGAATGACAAGGCTTTTCCTTGGTCTGATACATTTTAATAATAGAAACTTTAATGACCTGATAAACGATTTGAAGATTCCAGACAAATCTTTTGAAGAACAGAGTTTTGAGGAATTGTTATACTTAGTTCGAGCTTATTTGGAAACAACCAGGTATGATGAAGCTGTCGAGGCTCAAATTGCATTAGAAAATAAAATCAATGAAAATAGTGACAGCAAAGAAGATAGAAAGAATAACGCAATAATAAACAGGTTTGTGTTTTATGCTTTCATGGGTTGGAAAGAAGAATACGATGACTTTCTTAATTCTAGAGAAGATGGCTTAGACCGTTTGCCAAAGGAATTAAGAGATTATTGGAGAGGAGTTTGCTATTTTTACTCAGGAGAATATGACGAGGGTGAAAAGATGATGAGGGCAGTAATTGATAGTTTGCCTGAAGAAGCTCTCTTTTTTAAAGAATTTATGCAAAAACGTATGTTTGGCATGTTTGAACACAAAGTGTTTTTTAACGAACATGTTTTGCCTAAACTCAAAGAATTGCATGAAAAGTATAGCAAGAAACTGTCTGAAGTGATAGAGGAAAACAATTCTCCTGAATTTGTAGTTCCGCTTCAGAATAAAGTTACAAACGTTTTGGCTTTCGTTATACTTTGTATTTCTGTTATTTTTATTGTTGCTTTTAATGTGAACGACAGTATTGAATTGATCAATATGGGCGCAGCAAGTTCATTTCTTGTTAATAATGGAGAATACTTCAGACTGGTCAGTTATATATTTGTTCATGTAGGTATCTTGCATTTAATGATGAATCTGCTGGCTTTAAAATATTTTGGACCGCCTGTTGAAACTATTGCGGGATGGCCTGGATTACTATTTATTTTCTTCGGTAGCGGTATTGCTGGTGGGGCTTTATCCGTTTTTATGGGTAATTCCTTGACAGTAGGAGCTTCTGGGGGAGTGTTGGGATTGCTTACCGCTTCCATAATATTTGAGCTCTTTAAAGTAAAGGGTGCTGGTAATTTTCATGAACAATCAAATATTTCAACATTAATATTTATACTTGCAATAAATATTGGATTTGGTTTTTTTGAAAATGGAATAGACAATTATGCTCATTTTGGTGGACTTCTTGGAGGAGCCATTTTGGGAATGATTTATGCTATTTTTATAAAAATTAGTCTGTTGAAGAAGGTAGCTGGCTTTGCGTCTATTGCCGTAGTTATAGCTACTCTAAGTTTGGCTTTTAATCAACATCTTTCTTTGTTCCGTAGCAACAGTTTTTATCCGGAAAAAAACCAAGGTTTTAAGCGATGTGAGGTTGCATCATCTACTTTAAGCTTAGAGATACCTGAAACCTGGACCTTAGATGAATCAAGTGCAAAACTTCAAGAATTAAACGCTAAGGGTCCCTTTGGAGAAAAGCTTAATGTTATATTTGGTTTAAATACTGAATCAGAAGAAGCTTTTATAAAGGAATATGTAGAACAAAAAAATAGGGAATTTGAACAGGAAAATGAAATAGAACTTGTTTCCATTATTGGTCCTGAACCTGTTTCTTTTAGAAAAAATACTTATCGTGTTGTTTGGAATATAAAAGCTTATGGCAGAACTGCTGCTTTGGAAAATCACATTGTATTTGAAGATGGTTTGGTATTTATTACTAATCTTATTGTTACAACTTCACATACAGAGAATTATTCTTCTATTTCAAAACAAGCTGTAACTAGTCTAAAACTTAAAGAAACTTTATAGTTTTTTTTCAGTACCCCCTTGAAAATGATTTATAAAAGATATACATTCCTTGATAATAGAAAAATAATAAGGGGGCTTTTCTTTAATGAGAAACCAAATTAAATTTGTTGCTTTAACAGCAATGTTGTCTTTACCAGTAGGTTTGTTAGCTGCTGAAAGCAGTTGGTATAATCCAAAGAGCTGGTTTAATAAAGATAATAAGAATCGTTCTACTACTGTAACTGGTAATATTGAATCTATTAAAGATCAAGTTATTTTTAAAACTTTTGATGGACAAACACTTTTGTTAATTGGTAATAAGGCTGCTGATGTCGGCAAATGTGGAACAGAAGCTAAGATAAGAGTTTTTGGCAATGTTTATAAACCTTCAGATAAATATCCTACAGGTGCATTGCAGGTAAGAAATTATAGAGTATTGGATGAAGCAGCTGCAACTACACCCATAGTTGCTACTGATGATAAACCATCAACAGAAGAAGCTACTCCAGAACCGTATGAAGAACCATCTCTTGAATCTGCACCAGAAGTAGCTGAAGAAACTACTGAAGTAGCAGCTGCTCCTCAAGCTGAAGAAACTGTTGTTGAATTAGAAGAAGAAAAAGAAGAACCGGCTCCAGCTCCAAAGGCTGCAAAAACTTATGTTGTTCAGTCTGGTGATACTCTTGGCAAAATCAGTTCAAAACTCTTTGGAACAACAACCAAATGGAAAAAGATTGCTGAAGCTAATGGTATAACTAATCCTAAACACTTAAAAGTTGGTATGACTCTTAAGGTTCCTGAACTCTAATACTATTGAAAAATATGAGTAAACAAAGACAATTCATTAATATAATGGTTTGTCTTTGTTTATTTTTCTTTAGTTTTTTGTTTGAGACAAAAGTTTTTGGTGATTTAATTCAGAAACCACAAAAAATAGAATCAATATGTGAAAAGCAGGAAGACGTTGGCGGCAGCGGAGTTTATCCTTACAATTACAGACTTATAGATAATTGTCTTGCCGCTGGTGGAAGTTTGTTTAATCCTGTCTCAAAGAGCAATTCTGACGATAAAGTTTGTGAGTATATTCGTTTTCTTAAAAAGAATGGTATTAATTCTTTAATGCTTTTGCATGTTCCTTTAAAAGATTCATTGACTCCTAGATTAGAGCAGTGTTGTCAAAAGGAAGGTATGGAACTGATAAAAATGAGAATGAATGCTGAGCAGCTTCCAAATGAAGAACAGACAAAGTATTTGATGGATGCAATTGCGTCAGGAAGCTATGTTCATTGCATGTGGGGTTGTGATAGAACAGGGGCAATTATAGGCAAATATCTTAGAACAAAAGGTTATTCTGGAAGAGAAGCTTTAGATGCTATTGTTAACAAAGGAACACATGCCGGTAAGCTTGGTGGATTCAAAAGAAAATCTGGTAATAAGAATCTGCTCTTATATTTTTGGCCTGAAGTAAAACTAGAAGCTCCTGAAATTTATGAAGAATTTTCCAAATAGATTATTCTGTTAATAAAGCTTCTTCACTAATTGAGTCAATGTCGTCAGAATAGTCTTCTTCTTCCTCTTCAATAATTTCTTCGATAATTTCTTCTTCAGGGTCTTCAACCTCTTCAATAACTTCTTCAATTATTTCTTCTTCAGGTTCTTCAACCTCTTCAATAATTTCTTCAACTATTTCTTCTTCTGGGTTAACAACCTCTTCAACAACCTCTTTAACATAATCATTTTCCGGTTCTTCAACTTCTTCGATGACTTCTTCAACAATAATTTGGCTGTCGTTGCTGCTATCAGAAATTACATTATTAAATTCATTACTTGCGTATTCGGTTATCTGTGTATTTGCAGGAGTTTCATCTACAATCTCTTCTATTATTTCTTCTACTACTTCGTTGTTTATAGGTTCTGTTGCAATGATTGCTTCTTCTGCATCAGCTTGTTGAGTGCCTTGATTAGGAACTTCAGAAGAATTCCCAGATTCTTGTGATGTTGCGTTTACTGTTTGTTGACTATTGTCTGTATTTTTAGTATCTGTTTCTGCTTTTACTTTTTTCTTTGCTCTGATTTTTTTGAAAATAATAAAACCAACAACACTTAGAATTAAAGCAATAATCACAAGTATTGTAACTATTTTTATCTGCTTTGCTTTACTGATTTCATTTGATAGATTTACAGCTTCTTTTAAAGGTGTCTTCCCTTGTATAGCGATTTTAATATATTTCTCTGCTTCTTTTGTATTGCGCTTTTTGGCATTATAATAGTAAAAGTAGGCTAACCCGTAGTTGGCTTCAGGACTGTTGGGGTTTTCTGCTAAAATGTTTTCCGCATAGTTTCTGACCTGATTAACGTTAGGTTTTTTCTTATTCAACTCCATCATTAGCATAAACTTTTGCATTGCGGGAGCTTCAGAAGCGTCAGAGTTTTCATCAACTAGTTTTTGAAGTTCATCCCAGTCTCTATTGTTATATAATTCTTCGCCCTTGGCTATTATGGAATCGAATTTAGAGAAATCTGTTTTTTTCTCTTCTTCTTCTTCCTCTCCCTCTTCTTCGCTTTCTTCTTCATCATCTTCTTCGTCCTCTTCTTCTTCTTCTTCCTCAACTTTTTGCTGCCAGAAAACTAGTATTGTTTCTGAGAAAGACTTAAAAAATTCAAGATTTTCATTGATGCCATTTACCCAGGTTTTTGTGACTTTCATGTCTTTAAAGAATAAAAACAAGCTATAAACCTTTAAAGGTTTTTGATTCTTATCTGAAATTTTGGAGTTTTGTTTTTTATCATTTATTTTTGCAGTTTCTTTTTTTATTTCACTCTTAGAAACTGACTTAAGCGCTGATTTATCATTTTCTTTTGAATCAGAAGATTTTGTCGGATTATTTGTATTCTTGGGGGTTGAGGTTAGTTCTGTTTTTTGAGCAGTTTTATTATTTTGATTTGCTGATTTTTCTTTTTGTTGGCTATTGGTTTTTTGTACAGCTACTGACTTAGAAGTGTTTGTTTTTGCAGGTTGGTATTTTGTTTTTAAATCAGGTTTTATTGCAGGATAAAATTCAGGCTGCGGCACTACAATGGTTTTTATTTCGCTATCAATGTGATAATCTACTTCAGGTGATTCTAGATTTTTTAGTATATCATCTATATCGCTTGCATAAGCATTCTGCATTGCGATAAATAGTGTTGATATCAGTAATGCTAAAAATAAAAACCTTTTCACGGCTATAATATTATTGCGCTATTTTCTTCCGAGCTTCTACAGCTAGTTTATCGCATCTCTCGTTTTCTGGATGACCTGCATGTCCTTTTATCCAGGTCCATAGAAGCTCGTGTTTATGAGAAAGTTCTAAAAGTTTTTCCCAAAGTTCTTTATTTTTTACAGGTTTTTTACCAGCTGTTTTCCATCCATTTTTTTCCCATGTTGAAAGCCAATCTTTTAGAAAGGCGTCGCAGACATATTTACTATCTGTTGTTATTGTAACTTTGCAAGGTTCTTTTAGACTTTCCAGACCATTAATAACAGCAAGAAGTTCCATGCGGTTATTGGTTGTTTCCTTTTCCCCGCCTGATAGTTCTTTTTCAATTCCTTTGAATCGAAGAATAGAGCCCCATCCGCCAGGACCAGGATTACCGCTGCAGGCACCATCGCTGAATAATTCTACTTCTTTCATTTTATGCTCCAAACTTCATTAAAAATACTATCGGAATTTTCGCCGCCAGAGATAACTATAGTGCCGTTAAAATTTGCAGCTTGATGATTCGCTCTTGGTTTGAAGTATGGATTAAATAGCATGTAAGTCCAGTTACGTCCATCATTAGAAGCTAAGAGTTCTGAAATATAGGATGGGTTGCTTTCTGTATTAGATGCTCCGCTTAGCATCCAGATTCTATTGTTAAATAATGTTATAGATGAGCCAAAACGAGGAGTAAAGCCTAAATTTGATGTTTCTTTTATCCAGTTTGTATTTTTGTCTTTAAATAAAAGAAGTTCGTTTAGGGCTGTTTCTTCATTGTTACTATTTTTTCCAAGACCACCAAATACAAATATGCTTTCATAATTTGAATCGCTACTGTCATTAAATACTATTGCTGATGCTTTCTTTCTAGGAACAACAATTTTAGAACGGTCTGTCCAAGTTATGCCATCTGTAGAGCACCAGATGTCTCCGACTAAGCCGTCTGAACTTTCCCCTAGCATAACCCATAATTTATTTTTATAGGTCAGCATATTGTGAAATGCTCTTCTTGAAAATACAGGGTCATCTTCATAATTATAGGTTTCTCTGGAATCTGCTACCAAAGTCCAGTTTATGCCATCAGAAGAATTCCATACGTCGTTAAGGTAAGTTACATTGGATTCTTCATCTATCTTAATCCCGCCTGACAGCCAGATTTTATTGTTGTAGACAGTGCAACTGTGACCGAATCTTGCACCGAATGCAGCATTATTGGAAACAAGAGTCCAGTTTTTTCCGTCGGAAGATTTGTAAATATCTTTTAATGGATCTCCGCTGTAGCTTTTACCTCCTATTATCCAAAGATAATTATTAAAAGAAATCATTGAGTGGTCTGTGCGTGTTACAAAACCTGTTTCATCGTCTTTTTGTTCATAAAGTTTTTCCCAGGTATCTCCTTCTTCAACTGCAGTAGTAAAGCTCCATGTCTGGTTTTGAATTGGATACGAATTGTTTTCGTCAAAGTAACTGTTTAATAGCATTACATTATATTTTTGCCCGGATTCTAAGGAAGAATTCGGTGTAAATAACATGCTGCTACCATTCCAACTGAATGTTCCGGATATATCTGTTGCAGAATTATCTTTTCTTAATTTAAAAGCTGATTTAGCAGAATTTTTATTTACTTCTTTGTTGAAAACTACAGTTATTATTGTGTTTGTTGCAACTGATACTGAATTTGGTGCTGGTTTACATTGGCCTTCTATAATTCTTGGAATCAGTAAAGTTTTGAAATTAGAATTTAATGGATTGGCTAAGGGTATTTCTTCTGTGTCTTTGGCATTATTGCTGATGGATAATCTGATATACTGGTTTTCTTGCCAATTCTCAGAATTTGTAATTATTAGTTTTTTATCAGAGTCTTCCCATGAATAGCTTATAGTTGAACTTGGGGAAACATTAATAGAAGACTGGGTTACAGATTTATTCATAGGTTTGCTAAATGTTACTGTAATCGGTGAGTCTAACGGAATATTGTTTTGTTGATTCCCTGGTTGAATACTTGTAATTAAAGGACTAAGAACTGTTTTAAATTTTGAAGAATAGTTATCTAG
>ONIU01000046.1 GCA_900317935.1 uncultured bacterium | reverse complement strand
CGGGAGATATAGTTTCCTGAACCTTGGCCGAAGAAAAAGCCTACAGATTGAATTACAGCCATTATAGAAAAAGAAATGCCTATTGCTGCAGTTGCACTTGTGCCGTTTTCTTTTATTTGACCGACAAAGAATGTATCAGCCATATTGTAAAGGGCCGATATCAGCATTATCATTATTGTGGGTACCGATAAAGAACAAACCAGACGCTCTACCGATCCTTGCGTCATCATATTATATTTTTGTTCTATGGCACTGGTTTTAGACATTTTTTATAAAATAAAGGATAAGATCAAAACTCCTATTGAGATGCAGAGAAGTGTTGAGGGAATCCCGAATCGGGCAAATTCCCAGAACGATATCTTGCATCTGTCACCGGCTGTTTCTGCAACAATCATATTTGCAACAGAACCAAAAATAGTAAGATTTCCGGCTATAGTGCTGACAAAGGCTAATAGGCACCAGAACAGTTCAGGATTGTTTAAAGAAGGAACCGAATGAGAGGCTAACAATACGAAGGGAACATTTGAAAGCAGATTTGAGCCTACTAGGGTAACTCCAGAGAATATCCAGATCTGTCTTGTTAATTCTCCGGATATCAGTTTTAATGACCATTGGGCAATTGCATTTGCAAGACCGCTAGTCTGAAGACCTCCAATAACTACAAAGAGGGCAGAGAAGAACATTAGTAGTGACCAATCAAGCTTTGCAAGAATTTCACCTGGGTCTTTTCTGTGGAAGGTTATAACTATAACAGCACCTGCTAAAGCGGAAAAGGCCATCGAGCAGCCTGTAATAAAACCAAGACAAGTAACAATCAGTCCGAAGATACCTATTCTTAATCTTCTTGTTTTTAATGGGTGGTCTTCTTCATTGCTTACAAGAGCGTCGGCAGCCTTGATTTCCGCGGGGGCAGAATCTAAGGTTAGCTTTTTCCCATAAAAAAGCCAGGCAAGACCGAGATTTATAGCCATACCAGCTAAGAATGGCAACAGCATTAATTTTAGAAAATGCAGAAAGCCAAGCTTTGAAACGTTTCCTATAATCATATTCTGTGGATTGCCGGTAAGAGTTAGACTTGAGCCTATGTTGCTGCTGGTAGCTAACACAATCAGGTAGGGCAGGGGATTAAGATGTTTTTTATGACAAAGAAGTAGAACAAGCGGAGTGAAGACAACACAGACAGGGTCGTTAACAAGAATTGAAGACAATATAGCGGCAGAGAATGCAACCACAACCAAAAGAACAAAGGGTTTATCGAAGGCTTCAAGTTTTGTAGTAATTTTCTCAAATAGACCAGCAGAGCGCAAATGCTCTGCAACTATCATCATGCCAAGAAGAAGACAGATTGTGTCCCAATTGACCAGTTCATAAGCTTCTTTCGGGGTAACTACACCGAAAGCAACCATTAAAACTGCTCCTAGCAGTGCGCTAGATGGTCTGCCTATCGGAAGAATGCTTAAGCGCCTGAAAGAAATGAGTATGAAGGTAAATACAAATATTATTGCTGCGGCTAAGGGATGTCTGAATGTTGTTTCTGCTATTTCGGTCATTTTTAGTGATTCCTGTATGTAAGGAGTATCAAATTTGTTAAAAAATTATAACACAAGGCAGAATTAACATCTACATTTACCATCTTGTCGTCTTAGACCGTTTTGTTTAAAATAATATAATATTAAAACAGAATCGGGTATGAATAATGAAATTATACTTAGTTCCTTTCAAGGCAGAAGCAAAGGTTTTGCTCTCAATTATGCCGAATTGTCGAAAAAAAACAGATTCCATTTTCCCCAATCACTGGGAATATAAGGGAGGAGAAGTAATAAGCTGGAATAAAATGGGGTTAGAACCTTTCCGAGAAATTGTAAAAAAAATAGGTAATTTTGATAAGTTCTCATCAGTCGTTTTATTTGGTTCAGCAGGCTCCTTATCGCCTGATTTAAAATTGGGAGAAATTTATTCCTGCACTACAATTAAAGATACTGAAAATAATAGCTGGCAAATGCCTCTATTGGAAGGGTTAACGCCAAATTCTCTTTTGACTACTAACGCATTGGTTTTTGATAATAATAAACGTTTGGAATATTTCAAAAAATATAATTGCTCTTTGGTAGATATGGAAGCTTCAGCCTTTGCTAAGTTAGCTTCTGAAGGTTTTTTTAAACAAACTCAAACATATGTTATTCGTTTTATCAGCGATACTTACGAAACTTTGCCGCCAATTGATGAGCAAGGTAATAATTATGCTCCCAATTTCATGAATATGCTTCATCCGGTAATGGCAAAGTATAGAAAACTGTTTTTGTAAAGGGCGGAGGATGTTATGCGAGAAGTCAATATTAAATACTTGGAAGGTGAGAAATTTTACTTCCGTTTTGATGTAGAAGACTTTGAAGGTGGTTGGAAACCTGGACAGGTAAAAGAAAGAACCCATAAAAGCCTGAATCGTGATGCTAATGGCCGTTTCATCTTAGAAATCTGGGAACATCACAATAAATTTGACGCTTGGGCATTTTCTTCTAAGTATTATGAATTAGACAATTCAGAAGTGCTTGATTGTGTAAACAAAGCTTTTGAGCAAAAGCAAATAACTGAAAGACAGAAGAATGAATTTTTAGCAGAATTTAACGCTCCGTTTAGAAAACCTATAAAATATTTCGATAATGTCACCGTTTTTCATGACGATACTTATAAGCTTTTAAAGTCTGGCACCAATTATTATTTATGCAAAGGAAACGAAAGCTACAAGCTGACCTGCCATCCTTATGAGCCTTGCACCTGTATTGAAGGCAGATGTATTCATAACGCTTTCGAAATCACTGATGTCTTTGAGGCTTTCCTTTATAAAGAAAAAATAACCAGTATTTCTGGAAGAGAATATGGTCCCAAAGAATTCTGTGATCTAGTCTATGCTATGATAGAAAACAACTTGGATGATGTGAATATTGATTATGTAGAGAAAAAGCTCTGGGGTAACAAGAAAACTATTGAAGAAAATAAACCAGAAAATATCGAAGAAGAAGATGATGATGAAGAAATAGACGAAGAGGCTCTTGAAACAGATTTTGGCTACAAATTAGAAGGAACTCTTCGTGAAAGAATAATTAAAATGATGGAAATTGCTGGCGATAACGAAAACAATAGATGGAAAATTTCTACTATAAAAGAATCTTATAAAAGAGCCAAAGTTAATTTATATCCCACAGCCGAAAAGTTTATTTCCCGCTATGCTTACCTCTTTTCTGCCATGTCTCCTACTTTTAAATACGAAGTAGAATGCACAAGGTTCTATTTTGACTGCTATGATTCTATTGACGAAGATACCGACCAGGTTGAACTGCTACGAAAAGCAACTTTTGACACTACGTTACCAAATACTGGTTATAATTTTTCTAAGATTTATTTAAAAATTAAGGAAAAAGCCTTATGTAACATTACGGCAGTTGGACGTTTCGGCTATTTCCCTGCTTCTACTCTTTATGTGGGTGAAAATGGCAAGCTTTACGCCACTAAAAATAATATTAACGACATTCGAGTATATGACAATGTTGTTGACTTGCTTGAATACGAGTTAAAAGACCATATCCCAATGGGAATCACGGATTGATTAGGAAATTGTTATAATCGTTAAAATTGTTGGAATTGTTAGAATTGTTAGAAGTGTTGGAAGTGTTGTCCTAAAGCCCCTACTTGAGGAGGGGAATAAAAGGGGTGGTGACCGAACCTGAGTTTCTTTTGTTTAGCTATAGCGTATGAAATTATTAACGTTAAAACTGTTCGAAGAGTTCAAGGTTCGAAGAGTTCGAATTGTTTTCAATTCCTAACTCCTCACTTCTAATTTCTAATTCTTAATAGCCGTTTCACAGATTGCTGAAGCAATCGTCTCACAGAGGCTTTAGCCTCGTCCCACTTTCCATGAGAGCCGGAGGCATGGCAATCTATACACCCTTTTGTTGTCTACCCATTGTCATAAACGTATAGCTTTCAGGGCTAAAGCCCATACGCTATACTTTTTATGACAAATGAGTAGACCTCCATCATCTCTCTTCTCTGTTCTCTCTAAAAGACCCCCTTTACGAAAGGGGGATGTCAGGCTATGCCTGACGCAAATAATTATATTGGTTGACTTTATAAAAACGACAAATTAAAATAGCTGAAGTGTACATAAAGATATTCTTGAACTAAAAGGTTTTGGCTGAATATAAGAAGTCTGAGTATGATTCGATTATTTGAAGTAATAATCGAATCATACTCAGTTAAACTATAAATCGGCTAGAAAAGTAATGCTGCGAAGCTGAGGTTGTGTCGGGTTATTATCCAAGAACAATATGATTTATGAATATTAAAGAGGTGGTTGAAACAGCATAAATCTACTTTAAATCGGCGCTGGGGTATCTTTGATAGTTTGTTAGATAAAAATTGAATGCAAAGATATTTAAGAACTTAAATAAATCAAATACTTGTAAAAGGAGCTGAGAAAAATGGATTTGGTAAATAATGCTATTGAGTATGTAGTTCAGCCTGCAATTAATGGTCTTGGACCACTAAGTTCAGCACGAGAATTGGCAGAAGAGTATTTAAAAGATGATGGTTATGCCTCCAAGACTGATATGGTCAATTCTTTAATAAACTGGGAGTCTACCAAAAATTTCAGCACAGGTTTCGTATCTTCATTAGGTGGCTTGCTTACTCTTCCTGCTGGGGTAGCTGGAGATTTATACGCTTCTTGGGTTATTCAGGCAAGAATGTCTGCTGCTATTGCTTATATTTATGGGTATGATTTAACAGAAGACCGCACCAAAACATTTGTTCTTGCAACTATTTTGGGTGATGGCATGAAAGATTTGCTTAAAGGTTTAGCTGTTGATTTCGCTGGAAGAGGGGCTAAAAATCTAATTATGAAGGGCATTAGCGGAGCAACTCTTCGAGCCATTAATAAAGCTGTTGGAGTAAAACTCTTTACTAAAGCAGGAGAAAAAGGGGTCATTAATTTGATAAAAGTTATTCCTGTTGTCAGTGGTTTTATCGGCGGTGGAATTGATGTCGCGTACTGCCAATCAGTAGGCTCTGCCGCAAAATATATTTTTGAAAGATAACTAATATAAAAACATAGGTGAAGAACAAAACAGCAATGATTATAAAGAGGCTATAACAGAAAAAACTTGAATCAGAGAATATCTAGAAAAATTAAATAATTAAACAAGACAAGGAGAAAATATGTTTAGAATTCAATATCCAATGACAATGATAGGTAGAAGGGCTACTGGAAAAACTACACTTATTTCAGTTTTAAAAGGTAAAGGTGGCTTTAAAAGTAATGAATCAAAAATAGATTATCATTTTAATACAAGCGATGAAGTTACAGGGAAAAATCTACAAAATATTTACGATAGAATTATAGATCAAGAGAATCCAAACCCAACAGATAGACTTAAGTTAGATGAAGCTGTTTTTTATGCCGATGCAAATGGACATCGAATTGATTTTAGTATACCTGATATCGCTGGTGAATGGTTTGAAAAGAAAAGTTCTTATAATGAGAATTCAGAAAGTCTAGAAATATTTGAAAAATTTCAAGAATTGTTAAGTAAATCAGGCTCATTAATAGTTCTTATATCTTATGATGAATTAGATTCAAATGATTTTAAATATATTATTGAACCTATCTCAAAGTCTCTTGAAACTCTAAAAAAGAAAGACAGAGGAATATTGCCGTTTGTTGTTGTTGCCATTACAAAGTTTGATTTGCATCCAAATTTCAAAAAAGATGGAGAAGATGCGTTTGATCATAATAAAAAGCTATTAGAAAAACTTATTGAGGAAAATGACAATTTAAAGCCAATTGAATCTATGATACGTGGTTCTGCTGGTATAGAAAACTCTGCTTTAATACCTGTTTCTGTTTATGGCTCTTACGGAACAGACGATAAGGGTGAAATGTGTCCACCTAAAACCTTAGAACCTATTGGACTTGTTGAATTATTTGAAAGTGCCTTTAGAGGGATGATAATTCAAAATGCTAAATATGAATTTAATAATGCTGATAAGGAATTAAATAATGCTTTAGCAAACTTAAATGGTTTATTGGAACTTTCTCCTTATGATGCTATTAATAAAGACATTCAAGATAAGATAGATATAGTAAAAGGTAAAATTAGAACCAAAAGAAATAATAAAATAAAAGCTTTTGCTGCTGTTTTTGCTATTATTTTATTAGGTTTATTATACCAGTTTGTTCTTGTTCCTAATCAGATTAGAAATGCACATTTTGCTAGTGGTAAGAAACTACTATCGGAAAATGTTAGCGATATGAAATTGGTAACTGATTGGTTTGATTCTGTAAAAAAATACTTGAAAAAAGATAAAGAAATGAATGAACTCTTTACTCAAGTTTTAGCCAAATATGACTCAAAACTAACAGATGGAATTATAACAAAAATAGATTCTGAATTAAGTAAAATTCCTGATGAAAATAAAAAATTAGAGAAAATACGTTTATTTAAAGAAGAAAATAAATCATACCAGCTAGTTCAGAATCACCTTGTGAAAAAAGAAGCTGAAATTGTGAAAACTATCAACGGTACTGTTATAAAAAATGAATTAGATAAATTAAAAAATCTACCTTTTGAAAAAAGAATAGAAGAAATTTATTCAACGTTAGAAAATAATAATCAACAAATTTCAGATTTAAATGAAGAGTTAAGAAATCTTTTAAATAAAGAAGAACAAACATATTTTGATAACTATTTAAAAAAGTATATTGATGAATTTAAGGCAAAAAGTTTACAGACTCCCAGTTTTTATTTTGAATTTAAGGCTAATTGCAGAAAATATTTAGATATATTCAAAGCAGGCAAATATAGAGATGGTTGTGAAAAATATATCAGTTGGGTAAATAGTTTTGAAAGAGATGGAATAATATTAAAGCAGGTTACAATGAGTATCAGTTTCCCAAGTATTTCTGGTTACGATTCTCTTTGGACTGTTTATACTCCTTTTGGTGATGATTATTATAATGGAAATAGTAATAAAACAACAACCTTTTCTAATTTTCGCTATAAACTCGATAGCACATTTAAGCCTAATTTTTCTGCTCATTTAAAAGATAAAGATTGGACTTGGTTTACTCATGACCCACATATAGATTGGAGTCCAGTTAGCAAAGACGAATGTTTATTGTTTAATTTTTATGTTGTTATACCAAATTCAAAAGGGAATATAAGTTTGAGTTTTGATATAAAAATGAATGATGATGATGTTAGAAATTATGAACAGGCTGTGAATTGGTTTAAGTGATTATGAAATTCGATTTTTATATATCAACGTTTCAAAACAATGAATCTACAATCTTTTCTAATTGTGAAGAATCAAAACTTCCAATAAAAATATCCTCTTTTTCTTCTATAAAACCACAAGAAAACCATAGTTTTGGACAGAAAAATATCAATGGTTATCTTGTGGTTGTTTATGAGATAAGAAATGCTGGAAAAACAAATGTTAGAGGTAATATTAGATGGTTTGATGAATTTAGATACGCTATTTCTAATGAAGTTGTTGAAGGTTTATTAGATGATAATTCTTATGAGAATATATGCGATTATTTAAAAAATATAAAGGAAGAAGAATTCAATAATCTTACAAAACATGATTTTGAAGTAAAATACTCAAAAATTATAGAGGAGAAATCTTCGAATAAAATAAATGTTGAAGATTCTTCAAATATTGATAAAAACGAAAGAGATAAAACTGATTCTTTAAATATAAATCGTAAAAATGGAATATTTAAGAAATTAGTTTATATTTTTATATTTTTATTCTTGTTTGTTGTAGTTTCAGTATCTATTTTGGGTGCAAGTTTATTTACAAATATAACAAATAATGGCAAGAAGTTTCTTAATAAAGGGAAAATTTTTATTCATAATATATTTTCTACAACAGAATCAAAAAAATGTTTATTTGCTACTGTTAAAACAAAACCAAAATATTACGATGAATTTATTTCTATTTTAAAAAATAGAGAATTAGATTATGAAAAAATGTTTAAAGAATCTTACAATGATTCTATATATGGCTTTTCAAAATTAGATGAAGAAACAATTAAATATTTTACAGCTTATTATTTCCTTTTTTATATGGAAAAAGCTTATAAAGATAAAAAGATAAATGATATTCCAAAAGTTAATTTTTCTATAATTAATAAAAATAATTCTTCAAGTATAGATAAAGAATTAGAAGCTAGTAGTGATTTAATAAAGAAAATTAAATTTGATTTCTCTAAATTTGAAGAAATATGTAAAGCTTATGAATGCGAAATAAAAAATGGATGTGAGTTTGACGAGAAATTTGGCTCTGAAAAGTTATTTAAAATATATTTATTTTTACCATCTGTAAATGAAATGAAGAGTATAGAAGAGATTAACCCAAAATATTTTTCTATAAAAGGAAAATCAAAGTGTGAGAGATGGGAAGAGTGGCCAGAAGTTTTAGGCTATGAAAATGAAAAAGAGATGAATTTAAAAAGAGAAAAATGGGTAAAGCATTTTATAGAAGAAATTTTGAAAGAGGTTAAACAAAGAAAGTAGGAATATCATGAAAAAATTAATTATTGATTTGAAATCTGAAAGAGCCAATAAAATCTTTGAAATGTGTGATATCAGGTTAATTTACTTTATTATTGTTATTGTATGTTTTTCTTTTTCTAGTAGAGTTTATGCCTCTGAAATCACTTATGATGAAAACGGAATTATTCAGTTTAAAAATACTTATAAAAACTCTGAATTAATGCATAATAAAATAAATGCCTTTTTGAGTGATATGGATTTGGTTTTGGCAAAAGTTTCGAAAGACACAGATAATGAACTTTCTAACTTTTTTAATAATAGAAAGCATGGGATAAAAGCATTTGCTAATAAAGCTTCAGGGTATTATATTAAATCTGAAAAAAATAAAAGAGCGTTGCGTGATTTATTTAATGAATATGTTTTTTCTGAAAATGATATAAATAATGAAGTTGAGAGTTTGTTGATATCTGGTTCAAAGAAATTACAATATAAATTTTTAGAAATATTATATTCTAATTCTATTATAAATACTAAGAATACTGATTTAAATAATTTAGATGTTAATCATCAGAAAATATTCCTTGATACTTCTTATATGGATAAAAATAAGTTTAATGCCTTTTGCAAAGTTACTGAATTTGCTATAACTCTGCCTTTAAAATTTTTTCAAGGAATAATAGCGGAATTTTTAGTTTTTCATTGGTTACCTTATAATCAGTATAAAGCAGAAGATGAAATAAGCAGGTTAATAATAAAACAAGTAGATACTCTAAAAATACAAATACATGATGAAATCGTTAAAAAATTTAAATCTTACAATGAAGATTTAAAAGCTGAGTTAAAAGAATTGCTTATTAACAAATTTGATGAATAATATATGGAGAGAAAGATGAAAAAGATATTTGTTTTGGTTTTAATTCTAGTATTTAGTTATGCAATACCTGTTCAAGCTACGTTAAGTAATGAAATAATGAAAATTGTTTCTAAATACGGCGATGATGCTGTAAAGCTCTTTTCTAAATATGGTGACGATGCTTTTAAAGCAGTATCTAAGTTCGGAGACGATGTTGTTTTGATGGTAACTAAATTCGGTGATGATGCAGTAAAAATTGTTGCTAAATATGGCGATGATGGAGTAAAAATATTAAGTAAATATGGTGATGATGCTGTCAAAGTTTTTAGAGGTTTTGGCGATGATGCTATTAAAGCTATAAAAAAATATGATGATATTGGATTAAAACTATTTCTTAAAAATGGGACAGTAGGCATAGAAGTTTTAGCAAGAAATACTTCTAAAACAGCAGTTCAAGTGCTTGCTGAATTGACAGAAAAAAGTCTTCATAAAGTTGGTTCTGTAATTAAACAAGCTCCAAAGGCTGCTGATGATATGTTTAAGTTAGTTGAAAAATATGGTCAACCTGCGGTTGATTTTGTTTTTGAAAATGGTGAAAAAGCTTTAAAAATTATCGGTAGAAATAAGGCTAGTATAGCTTTTGTTGCTGTTGTAACTTATGCTTTCACACATCCTGAACAAGTTGAAAAAGGTATTGTATTGGTTGATAACCAGATTAGAGATATTGTTGCAAAACCAATAAATACAATAGCTTCCGGGGCTGTAGTAGTAGCAAAAGAAACAGTTAATAATTTTACTGATAATTGGTTGGTAAAATTAGCTGTAGCTATAGCACTTTTGTTTGTAGTTTGGCTATTATGTTGGATGGGTTCGGATTTTTATAAAAAACGAATGGCAACTAAACAAGAAACTAACTCCTCTCAGCAAATTGCAGATGATTTTCCAAAACCACCATCATGGAGTTAATGTAAAAATTATTTTAAGATTAAATTTCTTGACTACTATGCTTGTTTCATAACTTAACTTTGCCTAAAACAATTCTTTACTCTCTTTTCCTAAAATGAATTGACTGTTAATAACTTTTTAGTTATTATTGTTAATAGAGGTGTTTATGTATAAAATACATTTCTACAAGAAAAACAATGGTAAAAGGCCTATTGACGAATACTTGAAAGAAATTACCAAAAATGATGATAAGAGCAGTCGTATTAGGAAAAACAAATTATATGAATATATGACAGTTTTAGAAGAGTTCGGCCTATCGGCAGGTGAACCTTATATAAAAAACATTGAAGGTGATTTGTGGGAACTTAGACCTATAAATGATAGAGTTCTTTTTCTTGTGTGGTATGAAAATAGCTTTATAATGCTACATCACTTTGTGAAGAAAACGAGGAAAACTCCAGTTAAGGAGATAGAACAGGCAAGAAGAGAAATTCAGGATATTAAAAAAGGGAGTGGCACATATGAATAAGAAGAATCCATATATTAGTGAAACTTCATGGGAAGATTTGAAGAAAGAATTGTATACGCCAACTGAAATAGCTGAAAATGATTTGAGATGTTCTATAATTTGTGAATTTATTAGGGCGAGAAACGAACTAGGTTTGAGTCAAAAGGAACTTGAAAATCTTAGTGGCGTGAAACAGCCTGTAATAGCAAGAATGGAAAGAGGCAACAGTTCTCCTAATATCTCAACTTTGTTGAAACTTCTAGTTCCATTAGGGAAAAAGTTGGCGATTGTTCCTTTGGACAAGGAAGACTGATTTTTTATTTTGTAAGTGTCTGCTATTTGAATTAATAGTTGTTTTGCAAACAAGAGTATTAATAGTTTTTATTGTAGTTGGTTTTTGTTGTTTTTATTGTTAAATCGAAGGCAAGTAAACTATCGAATATTTGAAATAATAAATACTTCGTAACTCAACACTTATCATTTATCATCTATCACGCCAAGCAAAGCCTGGCTATTTTGACGCTACCTTACATCTTTTCTTATAGCAGGCAATAACGAATTTTCTGACAACGTAAGCGTCTTCGTCATCAAAGATTTTGATGTATCTGTTGTTTTCTATCTGTTTCATTCCTTCATCAATAGCTTCTTGTAATTTTTTAGGGCTTTCGGCGTATTTTAATTCGATGATTATGCCTATGCTGTAGTCTGGAGTATACAATATAAGGTCTGGGTAGCCATAACCAGATTCCACATTAGATTTTACTATAAGGTTTTTGTTATTATTAGTAAGCAGTCCAAGCAATAAGCCGTGATAGAAATTTTCCTTATAGTCTTTTTGAGCCATGCTGTCTCTTACACTAATGGATTTGAAAAGAAACTGCCCAAAGGCTTTTTCAACTTTTTCAGCATCTCCGTCATACAGACCGTCATAAAGTTCATTGAGTAAAGGCTGTTTTTTTCTGAATGATTCTTTAAGCCATTCCATAATCTGAGTTTCATAAAGGACTCTGATTTCTCTATTTGGAATTCTAAGCTGGAAATCTGTGTCACTGGTTCTTCCTACACTAGTTAAATAGCCAGTCCAATAAAGCACGCTCCAGATGTTTTCATTACTTGAATACAGGTCTTGATAAGTCAGTTCATGTTTTATTTTTTTAGAAATAACTTCGCCATTAACGAGCTGTTCAAGTTCGCCTTTTATTGAATCGTCAGCTTGTTCAAGCATTTTTCTTATTATGCTGTTTCCACTGGTGTTTGCCCAGTAACATCTTGGGAAAATGTCTATTTTACCTCTCAAATCATCACAGAATAGTATTATATCCCATGGACAATAGACATCTGTGTTTCCAATTGTATAACCGTCATACCACTTTTTGGCGTCATCCAGTCTCGCAGAAACTTCATAATACTCGAACATCTCTTTAACGTCTTTTTCTGTGAAACCAAAATGCTCGCTAGCCTGTTCGTCTGCTACAGAAAAAACTCTGAAATTGTTCATCCCGGTAAAAATACTCTCTTTAGAAATTCTAAGGCAACCTGTGAGGATAGCCATTTCCAGATAGGGGTTGGTCTTGAAAGCGTTGTTGAACATTCCTCTTATAAGAGAAATCATTTCCTTGAAATAGCCGTTGTTTTCCGCTTTGTCCAAGGGAACGTCATATTCGTCTATGATGAATATGGTATTTTTGCCGTAGTGCTTGTATAGAAGTTCTGATAGAATTTTTAAACTATCACATATTAAGTCTTTTTGTATTTTGGGTTCACATTTTTTTAAGTTTCTTATGAGACGATAGCTTTCTTTTTCTTCATCGCTTATTTTTTTACTATGAGACAAAACATCATTTGTTCTAGCAACATCTTCTATTAGTCCCATAAGTCTTAGCTTGGCTGATTCAAAATCAAGTCCTTCGACACCTTTTAAAGTCATGAAAATAGTAGGGAACTTGTTCTGCCATTCATCGCAAAGTGCTTTGTTCTTAGTTATATTTAAGCCATTGAATAATTCGGGGTTGCCACCTATTCTAAAAAACTCATAAAGCATGGTCATGTTAAGGGTTTTACCGAAACGTCTAGGGCGTGTAAAAAGATTGACATCGCCCTTCTTGTCTTTCAGGTATTCGATAAGAGAGGTTTTATCAACATAGTAAGCATTGTTTCTAATTAGCTTTTCAAATATATCGGTTCCTATTGGCAATGGCTTTTTGCTAGACATATCTGTTTCTCTTTTTATTTGGAATAGCTATATTTTAATAGTAATTTACTATTTTAGCAATAGTGATGAATTGTGATGTAAGAGAGATTGCGAACAGTAGTTAGACTGCGTGGCGTTGCTGAAAGCAAAACCAAGTTCATCCAGTATATTTAGAGAGCAGAGATTAGAGGAAAGAGATTAGGGGATTGGCTTTAGCAGATGGTCTTGTTTCTCAAATTATGGTCTTAAATCTTTTCTTTCCCAATTCCAACAAGCCACTCAATGGTGTTTCTCATTTTAAGCCTTTATATTCAGTAATTATACAGAAATTCTGCTTATAGTTTATTTTTTAAGTAACATGACTTTCGAAAGTCAAAAAAAATTAAAGTTTTGAAAGCAGACTAATGAAATATATAGCCCCGCGACTTTCTTGGCTAACTCTTTTAAGATTATTTCAAATGTGATATAATCTATCACCTATGGAAAAAATTCTTTTACCTTTTATTATTTCTTGGGCTGCTGGGCTTATATTGGTTCCGCTTGTTCGCCGTATTGCCCTGAAGCTTGGCCTGGTAGATAGACCTGGCGGCCGAAAGATTCACACTAAGCCTATTCCTAGAATAGGTGGTCTTGCAATATATGTTGGTAGTATGGTTGGGGCTTTGCCTTTTCTTTCTGAAAGTTCAGCTACTTTGGGTGTAATGCTTGCCGGCACTTTTGTTTTCTTGATAGGCTTTTTGGATGACCTTTTGGATTTGAAAGCAAAAATAAAGCTTGCCGGGCAGATAATAGGCTGTGGAATTCTTTTTTTCTATGGCGTCAAAATCAGTGTTATGACAAATTTCGTTTCAGGGCAGGGGTTAGTAGCGTTGGGTCTTTTGACTTACCCTCTGACACTGCTTTGGGTAATAGGATTGACAAACACTGTTAATCTCGTTGACGGCGTTGATGGTCTTGCTGGCGGAATTGTTTTTATTGCCTTGGCTACTCTTATTGCAGTTCGAGCATTGACACCCCAGATGCAGGATCCTGAATTAATGAATAATGTAATGGCTTTATCTGCTGCTCTAATGGGGGCTTTATTTGGATTCTTGAAATATAATGTGTTCCCAGCCTCAATATTTATGGGCGATTCAGGAGCTTATTATCTCGGTTTTATGACTGCTGCTCTGTCTGTAGCCGGCGGCGCAAAAGGTTCCATTCTTTTCCCTCTTATTATTCCTTTGATTGCATTTGGTTTGCCAATTATTGATGTCGTATTTGCTATTCTTAGACGCTATTTCAAGAGGGTTCCCATATTCCAGGCAGATAAGGGACATATTCATCATAGGCTTTTAAACCGAGGTTTTACACAACAGCAGACTACAAGATTCCTGTGGATGGTTTCAGCATGTTTCGGTTTTGTTGCCATCTTGGCGGCCGATATTCCTCATAGAGGTATTCAGACTGCGGCAGCAATAATGCTGGTAATTATGCTGTTTTTAAGTGTATTCTATTTTATCAGGCACAGCAATAATGCTAAGAAAAACGAATAGCTTTACAGATATACTTCTTCAGGAAAATCCTTCAAATGTTTTAAGACAGTCATTTGAAGGGGGAAGAATTGCTCAGACTTATCTTTTTGCCGGCAAGGCATCTGTTGGTAGAATGACAGTTGCAAAAGCTTTTGTTGCTCTTTTACAATGTCAAAAACCAGTAAGAGACGAAAAAGGTTTTTTAGATTCCTGCGGACAGTGTGAAAACTGCCGAAGAATTCTTAACAATTCTCATCCAGATGTTAAATACATAACTCCAAATGGTAATGAAATAAAGATTGAACAGATTAGAGAACTTCAAGATAGTGCTGTTTTAAAGCCAACTTTAGGCGCTTGGCAGATTTATATCATTGATCCAGCTGAAAAACTAAACATTTCTTCTTCAAATGCTCTTTTAAAAACTTTAGAGGAAGCACCTGCCCATAGTCTTTTTATTTTGCTGGCTTCAGATACAGGGGCGGTTCTGCCAACTGTTCTAAGCCGTTCAGAAATAGTGAGATTCAACGCTCCATCTCATCAGCAGGCTCGTGAAATTCTGCAAAATAAATTCAAAATGAGTCCAGAGGCTGCGGCTTCTTGTTATTCTTTGTCGGAAGGTAATTTCGGTCAGTCTCTTAATATGGCAGAAGATTTTGAGTATGACCCGGAAATAGTCGGCATTAAACGAGCTCATACAAACTATTTGCTGCAATTACAGATGTTTGCTCAAAACATCGAAAATGATTTTTCCTCAGTAAATAATCTTGAAGATGCTCTAAAAAAGGCTTGGTATTTGCAGACAGTTTCATATCAGCCTCTGCTGGAAGCAAGAAAAGCTCTTTGCCGCTCTCTTGTTATGAATACTGGTCTGCCTAAGGCTTTCCCTCTTCTTTTTTCTCAAGAAATAGTTGATACTATTGATTCTGCAAGTGCTTACATAAAAAAGAGTCTTGATCCAATTTTGGCAGAAAGTAAAAAAGCTTATCCTGCAGCAGTAATTAAAGATATAGAAACTCAGATTACTGCTTCAACTACTAAATGGGGCAGTGACCAGTTGGAAAAAATGTTTCTGTGTTTGATGAACTTCTATACAGATGCTATGTTGATGGCTGTTAATGCTGATGAAACTTTATTGTTGAACCTTGACCGCAAAGAAGATATTATTACAGTAGCAAGGGTTGAAGGTCTTGATTTATTAAAATCTCGAATAGAAATGCTTGAAAAAAGTATTGTTTTATTGAGAAGGTATATACAGCCTCTTTTAATTCTTGAAAATGTTATGACGCAGATCGGAGGAACCGAAGCGTGACTTTATATATTGCTCTCAGACTTAGAAAATTGTCGGTTGTTTATTGGTTTAAAAAACCTGAAGATGCCGAACTATTTGAAACTCAGGATATTATTGTTAATACCCAGCATGGAGTTGAAGTAGGTCGAATATTGCGAATTACTGATACAAAACCAGCTAATTTAGACGAAGAAACACCATTTGTAACTGAATTTGTCAGGGTTGTTAACGATGATGACAGAAATCAGCTTAAAGATTTATGCAAGAAAGAAAAGGAAGCATTTATCCAAGCTCGTAAAAAAATCGAAGAACATCAGCTTCCTATGAAGCTTTTGAAAGCAGAATATCTTTTCGACTGCAGCAGGTTGATTCTATATTTTAAATCAGATAATAAAGTTGATTTCAGAGAACTTCTTAAATCATTGGCAAGTCTTTTCAGAACAAGAATAGAATTAAGGCAGATTGGCGTAAGAGATGAAACTAAGCTGCTTGGTGGAATTGGATGTTGTGGAAAACCTGTTTGCTGTTCTCAGTTTATGAATGTTTTTTATCCTGTTTCGACTAAGATGGCTAAAGAACAAAATTTGAGCCTTAACCCTGCAAAACTTTCCGGAATTTGTGGAAGACTTCTTTGTTGTCTTGCTCACGAACATGAATATTATGCCTCGTTCCATGGCAAGTATCCGAGGATAACCGCAGAAGTTGTTGTTGGTGAAGAAACTGGCCGTGTAATGGATATCAACTATATAACCAGAAAGGTTATTATTGGATTTGCAGACAAACGTAAAGCTACTTTTAACCTTGATGATATCAGAGGCAGAAAAGATAATTCCACAGGAAGAAATCTCTGGTGGGTAAAGACAGAAGGAGAAAAAGAGCCAGATTTAAGTGTTCTCCTTAAAAATTTGAATCCTCCAGGAACAGGTAAAAAGAAGAAAAAATTTGATGTTACTCAGAATGATGATGATTCTTTAGATGATGAAACCATAGATTCATCAGAGGACATAGATGATTCTGATGACGAAGATTTAGATGAAGAATAATCATTTTTATTAAGTTGAACTATTTTACTAGACATATAACAAAATAATGTTATAATCACTAGACTAATATTGTTGTCAAACAAATATTTGTTTGGCAATAAGAAAAGCGAGGAAAGACAGAGTGTCTCGTATTGGATTATTAGCTGGCTGCGGAAGATTTCCACTCTTTTTTGCCAAAGCTGCAAAAAAAAGTGGCTATGAAGTCATAACAGTTGCTATTAAAGATGAAACTTTAAAAGAAATCGAAGGTTTGGTAGACCAGATACAATGGTTTAATATCGGAAGCCTGCAAAGCATGATTGATGTATTCGTTAAAGCAGGTATAGACAAGATGGTAATGGCTGGTGGAGTTACGAAAACTTTAATGTTTGAAAAAATACAGCCTGATGCCAGATTTCTTAAAGTTTTCTCAAAGGTTAAAAATAACAACGATGACGCAATTTTACGCCAGCTTTGTGAAGAATTTGAATCTGAAGGTATACATGTTTGTGATTCAACAACATTCTTATCTGTTTTACTACCTGAAAAGGGTGTGTTAACTAAGAGACAGCCTACTACAGAGGAAGAACTTGATATAGAATATGGTCATAAAATAGCTAAAGAAATAGCTGGGCTTGATATTGGTCAGACTGTTGTTGTTAAAAACCGTGTAATTCTTGCTGTAGAAGCAATTGAAGGCACAAATAAGGCTATTATGCGCGGCAGTGAACTTGGCAACGGAGATATAACCGTTGTTAAAGTGGCAAGACCAAGCCAGGATATGCGTTATGATATTCCTACTGTTGGCGTAGAAACCATAAATACTCTTATCAAAGCAAAAGCAAAATGTCTTGCTTTTGAAGAAGGCAAAACTCTTTTGTTAGACCGTGAAGAAGTTATAAATATGGCTGACAAAGCGGGAATTGCTATTAAGGTTGTAAGTTCGAGGTAATAAATGAATAAACCTGTTGATATTGGTGTTATTGGAGTTGGGCACTTAGGTCAGCATCATGCAAGAATACTCAACGAAATAGAAGGTGCTCATCTTGTTGGTATTTCTGATGTTAATGAAGAAGTTGGCAAGGCTGCTGCTGACAAATATGGAGTTAAGTATTTTAAAGATTTCAGGGAACTAGCCAAGCAGGTTGAAGCTGTAACTGTCGTTGTTCCAACATTTTTGCATCACGATGTGGCTAAGTATTTCCTTGAAAATAATATTCATACTTTTATAGAAAAACCAATTACCAAGACTCTTCAGGATGCAAATGACCTGGTTTCTATAGCTGGTGAAAAGCAATTAACTTTGCAGGTTGGCCACGTAGAACGCTTTAATGCTGCTATTGTGAAATTGCAGTCTCTTATTGAAAATCCTCGCTTTATTGAATGTCAGAGACTTTGCCCATTTTCGAATCGTATTCAGGACGTTGGTGTTGTTCTTGATATGATGATTCACGATATCGACATCGTTCTTTCTCTTGTAAAATCGCCTATAAAGAATATTGATGCTGTTGGAATACCAGTTTTAACAAATAATGAAGATATTGCTAATGCCCACATAGTTTTTGAAAATGGTTGCATAGCAAATCTGACTGCATCTAGAATTAGTGAAGATAAAGTTCGAAAACTCAGAATATTTGAAATGGATAAATACTGCTCTTTGGACTATGCAGAACAGACTATTACTATGGCTCATAAGAGCAATGAAGAACATAAAATAGTTTGTGAAGACTTAGATGTTCAGAAGGCAGAACCTTTGCGCAAAGAACTTGAACACTTTATTAATTGTATTCAGGAAAAGAAGAAACCTCTTGTAACTATCGAAGATGGTAAAAATGCACTTGAAGTTGCTTTGGAAATACTAACTAAGTGCAAGAGTAGTATTAAAGCTTGATTTTTGGTAAGATCCTTGGAAAATCATTCTCAAGAACAAAAGAATAAAACTAAAAAAATATTTTTCCTTGCAGGCGAACATAGCGGTGACCTTCAAGGTTCTATTGTTATAAGACATTTAAAGCAACTATTACCTGATTTGGAAATTACAGGCGTAGGCGGCAAGCTTATGAAGGAAGCCGGCATGACCTGCATACATAACAGCGATGAAATGGCTGTTATCGGGATAATTGAAGTAATAAAGAATTTTAAGACACTTAAACACATTAAGGCAGACATTCAGAATTGGTTGAGTGAAAATCGGCCTGATATGGTTGTTTTAATTGATTATCCAGATTTCAATAAGATGATTGCTGATTATGCTAAGTCTATCGGGTTACATGTTCTTTACTATATTACTCCACAGGTTTGGGCGTGGCGTTCTGGTCGAGTTAAAGATTTTGTTAAGGTTATTGATGAAGCGGTAGTCTTTTTCCCATTTGAAGTTGATATTTGGAAAAATGCTGGAACTACAGTTAACTGGTTTGGACACCCTTTGGTTAGTAAAGCTGTTGCATCTGCATCAAAAGATGAATTAAGAAAAAAATTTGAATTAACAGGCGAACAGATTGTTGGAATATTGCCTGGCAGCCGAACACAGGAAATAGATTATATTCTTCCTGAATTGCTGACTGCTGCAGATTATATTTTAAAAAAATATCCAAATGTTGAGTTTTTGATTCCATTAGCTTCAACTATCGAGGAATCTCACGTAAGATCTTATCTTGATCAGCATCCAAAGCTTAATGTTAAGATTATAAGAGATAAAGCTTATGATGTTATGGAAGCTTCAGACGTTTGTATAGTAACTTCAGGTACGGCAACATTAGAAACAGCTATTATTGGCACTCCCATGGTAGTTGTTTATAGAACAAATTGGATAACTTCAATTTTAACTAAGTATTTTATTGAATCAGCCTATATTGCGTTACCTAATGTTATTGCCGGAAGACGTATTGTTCCTGAATTAATAAGAGAAAATTTCAGGGCCAACAATGTGGCTTATGCAGCAATAGAAATATTGGAAGACAAAAAGGTTCAAGCTCGCATACGGGAAGATCTAAAAAAAGTTAAAAAGTCTCTAGGTGAGCCTGGCGCAGGTGAAAGAGTTGCCGAGCACATTGCTAAAAGACTTCAGGAGTTAGGACACTGATGGGTAATGATGCTGTAAAACAGAATAATCATAAAACAATATCTAGAATATTGTCTTATTGCAAAAGTCATATCTGGATGCTTGTTGTCAGCTTATTATGCAGCGGCGTGGCAGCTCTGTGCACTGTTTATCCAGCTTATGTAGTTAAAGACCTGATTAATGAAGTGTTGGTTAATGGGAAACAAGAATATGTAATCGGCATTTCCATTGGTGTTATTACTGTAATGTTTATTAAAGGGGTCTTTTCATTCTCAAGCATGTATTTGATGCAGTATGCTTCTCAGAGAATGCTGCTTAAGATACGTTCTGATTGTTTTGATAAACTTCTTAAATTGCCTCTTTCTTTCTTTGAAACTCAGCAGACTGGCCATCTTATGAGTCGTGTCACAAATGATGTTTCTGTTTTGCAGATGCTTGTTCATAATTTTGTCAGATTTGTCAGAGATGTTGTAGAAGTTTTTGGATTGACGGCTTACATCTTTTGGCTGAATTGGCGTTTATCACTGCTTTCTATGATTATTATTCCTTTGATTATAATAATGATTCAAGCTTTTGGTCGCAAAATGAAAAAGCTTGGAACGAGAATGCAGGAAAAAGTCGGGGATATCAATACCTCTCTTCACGAGTATATAACTGGAGTAAAAGTTGTTAAATCTTTTACCTTAGAAAAATATATGCTTGATAAATATGAAAGTTCTAATGAAGCAAGCTTTAAAGTCACTATGAAGGGGCATAGAATAAACTGCGCTGTAACGCCTATAATAGAATTTTTTAATGCAATTAGTCTTGTTATTATCTTTTGGTTTGGAAGTAAGGGTGTAATTGCAGGAAAGCTTGATGCAGGGCTTATAGTAAGCTTTATTGCTGCTTTAACAAGTCTTTATAAACCTGGAAGAAATCTTGCAGAAATATATAATACTACTGCTCAAGCTCTTGGTGCTGCTGACAGAGTGTTTGAACTTATTGATACTCCAGTCGATTTAAAGGAACCTGATGATCCGGTAGAATTCACAAACTGCAAAGGGGAAGTGGAATTCAAGAATGTTTCTTTCTCTTATAAACCAGAAGAAACTATCTTACACAATATTAACCTTTCTATTAAACCAGGTGAAATAATTGCATTAGTTGGACCTTCTGGTGCTGGGAAAACTACTTTTGTTAATCTGATACCTAGATTTTTCGATGTAACAAGCGGTGAAGTCGATGTAGACGGTATAGATGTTAGAAGAATAAAAGGCAAAGACCTTAGAAAGTTTGTCGGTATGGTTCCTCAAGATACTTATCTTTTTGCTGGTACAATAGAAGATAACATTAGATTTGGTCGCCTAGATGCTACACATGAAGAAATAATTGAAGCAGCAAAGTTAGCTAATGCTGATAAATTTATTACTGAATTACCAGATTCATATAATACTGTTCTTGGGGAAAGAGGCGTTAATCTTTCTGGCGGCCAGGCTCAGCGTGTTGCAATGGCTAGAGCTTTCTTAAAGAATCCTAAAATACTGATTTTAGATGAAGCAACAAGTGCTCTTGATTCTGAAACAGAAAGCTTGATTCAGGAAGCATTAGACCTTCTTATGAAGGATAGAACTACATTTATGATTGCTCATAGACTTTCAACTGTAGTTAACGCAGATAGAATAATAGTTCTAGAAAAAGGTAGTATTGTAGAAAGTGGTAAACATGAAGAACTTCTCGAAAAGAAAGGTTTGTATTACCAGCTTTATAATGCTCAGCATAAAAAAGAACTAGAACAGGCGGAATTATTACCTTGATTAGTAGAAAATTTGAACAAGTTAATGATTTGATTCGCAGTACTGATGATAGATGGTCAGATAAAAATTATGTCATCGGATTGCGTGCTAAATCTTTAATTGCTCAAATTTTTAATCTGTTTTTAATTAACAGCCTGGATTTAATTTCTGATTGTTCGTTTGAATCTGCTAAAAATCTTTTTAGAAAAGGCAAACCAGTTGTTATGGCCCTATGGCATGGTGATTTTTTAAGCTGTTTATATAATTGGAGAAATAGAGATATAGCAGTAGTAGCTTCTCTCTCAGAAGATGGAGATATAATAACAAAATCTCTTGATTCTTTGGGATATCAGGCAATCAGGGGTTCTTCCAGCAGAGGCGGTGCAAGAGTAATACTTGAGGCAGTTAAAAAAATCAAAGAAGGTGTGACTGTAGCTATTACAATAGATGGACCTAAAGGGCCTGTTCATGAAGTTAAGCCTGGAATTATTAAGCTGGTTCAAAAGACTGGTGTTCCAATTATCCCTATGGGGTTAGCTTATGCTAATGCTATAAAACTTCATAACTGGGATAATACCAGAATACCTTTGCCTTTCAGCAAAACTCTTATTCATATCGGAGAACCGTTATTTATTGATCCAGGTATTTCTGTTGATGAAGGTTGTAAAATACTAAAATCATATATGTTTGAATGTGAAAATCTCGCAATTCAAAAATTGAAAGCAGGCTGTTAAATCGTGAACGAACCATTAAGAAAAAGACCAAAACTATTAATTGTCTCAGGCGAAACTTCTGGAGACTTTTACGCAGCCTCTTTAATTGATGTCTTATTAAAATATGATAACTTTGATATCTTTGCTATTGGCGGCATTCAAACAAAACGTAGAAAAGTAAAAATGCTTTGCGATAGCACTAATTGGGCTGCAATAGGTGTTTTTGAAGCTATAAAACAGATTCCTAGACTGCCTCTTTTATTTTTGATTCGTAAATTTTTAACAGTTGAAAAGCCAGATGTTATTGTTCTTGTTGATTATCCTGGTTTTAATATGTGGCTTGTTCATCAGGCTAAAAAGTTTGGAATTCCGACTGTTTATTATTTCCCGCCGAGTAAATTTGCTGTTGATCCATCAAAGGTTAAAGATGCTGCAGAAAGTATAACTGCTGTTGCAGCTAACTTTAAAGTAACTTATGATGTTTATAAAAAAGCCAATGCCAATGTAGAATTTGTTGGTCATCCTCTTGTAGATTTGGCAAAACCAATTCTTACCGCAGAAGAAACAGCGGTAAAATATGGCCTAGATCCCAATAGACCAGTAATTGCTATATGCCCTGGTTCAAGAAAAAGTGAACTTTCAGAAAACTTACCAGCTATGCTTGGTGCTGGAAAACTAATTTATAGAAGATATCCGGCTTATCAGTTCATAGTTCCTGTTATCTCAACTGAAGGAGAAGAAGTTTTCGGTGTAAAGAAAGCTATTCTTAAAAAGCAGATTAAAGAAAGTGGTTTGCCGATTGTTCTTGCAGAAGGTCGTATCTACGATATTATGAATCTTGCCAGAATACTTCTGATAAGCTCTGGAACAGCTACATTAGAAGGTGCTTTTGTTGGCACACCAATGGTAAACTGCTATAAAGTTTCGTTCTTAACAGAAATACAGGCAAGATTATTCTATAAACTTCCTGAATTTATTGGATTGCCAAATATTTTACTTAATAAAAAGGCAGCTCCAGAACTGATTCAACACAATTGCACTCCTAAAACAATTGCTGAAAAAGCTTTTGAATTAATTGATAAACCTGAAGTTTATCAGCAGCAGAAAGATGACTTTTCTGAATTGGTCAGACAGCTTGGACAGCCTGGAGTTAATGACAGAGTTGCTCAAATGGTTATGAAAATCCTCAAAGGGAAAAATGAGGAAAATTAATAATGTCTTGGTCTTCTTTTATAAATGAAAGTGTTAAATATTTGTCCAAAACTTTTTGTAAACTTTCAGAGAAGAATTCTGCCGCTTTGGCTGTTTCTATCGGGTTATTAACATGGAACACGTGGATTAGCGAAAGAAAAAGAATAGAAGACTCAATAGACCGTGTTTATAATAGGCTTAACAGGAAGCCGCCTTTCCCTGTAGAACTAATTGTAAAAAAAGCTTTTATTCACTTTGCATTAGTTGCTAGTGAGATTCTTAGATACCCTGCCGTAGACAGCAATTATTGGAGCAAACATTTTAACC
>ONIU01000188.1 GCA_900317935.1 uncultured bacterium | reverse complement strand
CTGTGTAAAAATTGAACATTTTTAAAAAAAAGAATGTCTTAAATTTCAAAAATATTATGTAAACCAATTTAAAGAAATAAAAGATAATAAGAAAAAATACTAAAGAATATATGATAATAAGTGATTAAAGGAAAATAAAAAGCCAAGCAAAGCTTGGCTATATGCAGTATGACGAGGGCAAACGCAAACATTTTCTTTTATTGATAAGTATTTGCAATTATTACTTTTTATAAATTGTAGCGTCTAGAGGAGTTTGTCTGAAAACTTGAAATTCGTAAAAATTTTAGTGTGTAGACAACAATCCTTACCCCCTTTATTAAAGGGGGATTAAGGGGGATTTAAAAACAATAATAATAAGCTAATTTAAAGCTATAAACTAGTTTTCGAACAAACTCTAGAGGATGCTACTTAAACAAAAATTACTATAGTTCAAAAAATGATTATCTGCTAAGAAAGTTTGCGTTTGACTTGATATCAGGTTTTTCTTTCTTTTCGCTTAGCAGCAGGAAACAAAATATTATTAAGAATCAATCTATAACCTGGGCTGTTTTTATGAAGTTCAAGTCTTGTTGGACCTTCACCGACAATATGGCTTGCATCAGCTGGGTCATGGCCGCCATAAAAAGAAAAGAATCCTTTTCCTAAATCGCCTCTGATATATTTTACAGAGACTCCATCGTTATTTTCGCCCATTACAGTAATTGTGGGCTTCAGCAAACTCTTTCTAAAAGCTGTCGTCTGCCCGAAGAAACCGTCATGAACAGCTCTATGGTTCTGAGTAAGCATAGTAGGAATAGGATCAACCTTGGCTGCAAATTCAAAAAGTCTGTAAGTACCAGGGTCTCCGGCATAGTTGTTGGAAACATCGATATCAGAAAATTCATAAATATTAGGGTCTAGAATAAGTTTGAAACCTGTAAATGCCAGGCATTGGCTGTAATCTAGCTTACTCTGGCATAATGGGTCCGGGTCATCGCCATCTATTTCTTTCGCTACTATATCAACTCCATTTGCTGCCAAAGCACAATCTAAACTGTCTGCCGCAGAGCACATAGCAAACATAAATCCGCCGTCTATGACAAACTGTTTCAATTTTCTTGCAACAGCTAGTTTCATCTGGGTAACTTTATTATAACCAAGTTTTTGAGCTTCTAACTGAGCTCTTGTAACCTGATTTCTATACCAGGGTGTAAATCTGAAAGAACCATAAAACTTCCCGAACTGACCAGTAAAGTCTTCATGATGAAGATGTATCCAGTCATATTTAGATATACTTCCGTTTAAAACTTCTTTATCGTAAAATTTATCAAAGGGTATCTGAGCATAAGTCAGAACAAGAATAACTGCATCATCCCAAGGTTCTTCATAATCTGGAGAATAAACTCCTATTTTAGGAGCCTTTTCCAAAAGAACCTTCTCCATATTTTCTTCTTCTATTTCATTATAAATAGCATTAACTTCGGCATCAGAAACAGGTTTTAAAGTAACACCCATAGTTTTCGCTCTTTGCCTTATTTCAGGTAAGTCTTCAACAAGAAAAGCTCCGCCCCGATAATTCAAAAGCCATTCCGCATCAGTCCCTGTCTTATCCAAAACCCAGTATGTTAACCCATAACTGCGTAAATGATCAGATTGAGCATCATCCATCGGAATCAGCAGTTTACCAGCAAATAAAGAATTATTAGAAGACAAGAAGAATAAAATGAAGAATACAAAGCAGCTAAATAAATGCTTTGCTGAACTGCGTTCCATTAATTCTCTCTGACAATATGGAAAAGAAAAATCTTTATTATCTAACTGCTCTGTTAATAATAAACTCATTTTTTTACTCCATTTTCAAGACTGTGCTTATATTTTCCACTTCTTAAATCTGATGGGAAATTTGCTATAAAACTTCTCATCTCTTCATCTATTTTATCTTGAGAAATATTCAATCGTTGCATCAATTTAATTTTATATTCTACAAGATCAGCTTTTCTCAGATTATCAGGATATTTCACAAGAAACAGCATTATATTTTTCGAAACTTCATCAAAATTCTTATTGTCAGAAAGTAATATTTTATCTGCTTCCAAATCAGCTATTAAAGGTGTTGAAGAAGCTGGTAAAGTCTTTAAGGCAGCCTCTATTTCTTCTAGCGCCTGAGTTTTTTCGCCACAAGCTGCCAGTCTTTCTGATTTGAATTTATGATTAATAACACTAAAATCACCAATAGAATACCGAGTAATATTCATGGCAAGCTCTAAACCGTCATTTACCCAGTCACCCTCTTTATGGTTTTCTATAACGTCCTTTAAGCTGTCTAAGGCTTCCTGATACTGCCCCATATGAGCTTTTAATCTTGCTAATTCAACTTTCTGCTGTATTAAGAATTCTTCCTGTTCCAATCTTCTTAATCCGCCTGTCCTATCATTATTTTCAAGTATAGAAGCAACTTCGCTTAATATCTCTTCACTCTTAGGGAAATCAGACATATAAGTATTCAGCATAGCGCTCATTAGTTTTGCTTCTATGATTTTCTTCTTAGAAGGAGCTATAACATTTGAATTTATCAACTTAGACAGAAAATTATCTGCTTCTTTGGGTGATTTTTTATAATAGAATGCAAATTCGGCCAGTTTAAAAAACAGCTCATATTTTAATTCTGAATCAGCCATAGTTTCATATTCTGCAGTATTTTTTGCATATTCATAAGCATCTTTCTGCCATTTTTCATTATATTCAGGCATTTTAAGCATAAGAGTAGCCAATTTTAATTCTAAAGCTGAATCTTTTCTTGCTTCCATCATTTTTTTCATTAGAGAAAAATGAAATTCTTCTGGAACAAGAAGGGCTTCCTGCCTTAAACGGTCGTAAAAAAGGTCATCAAAAAAGATAGCAGATTGGCCGTCTACCAAAGCCACCATTTTATCAATATCTGAAATTCTTGCTTTTCTAAAATATAATTCAATCAGAGCCTGAATAATAGCCTGGTTATAATTATCTGAATTAAGTGTAATCAAACGATTTTCTAAGGAAAAGCCATCAATCTTAGCCTTATAAAGCTTTTCAAAAATCTCTGGCTTATATATACCGTCAGACAAAACATTGAGGTATTCATCCATTGCTTCTTTTTCACGCCCCAAAGCTTCTAGAACCGCGGCTTTTTCTTCTGCAAACAAAGTATTCTGATATAACAAACTTCTTGCTTCATCAAAAGCTTCTAAGGCTTCTTCCAAAAGATTGTGCTCAATAAGAACTGCAGTATAATTAATATAGAGTTCATTAGTCATTCCATAACGTCTCTTTAAAGGACTTTTCCAGACTTCTATAGCTTTCTTCTTATTACCTTTAGAAAAATAACAATGGCCTAATTTTCTTAATATCTGCCAATCTGAAGGTAAATACGAAACAAGTTTTTCAAGCGTAACAATGGCATCATCTAAAAGGTTTGCTGATATCTGTATGTCAGAAAGTTTTTTTAGTATGCTGACATCCTTTTCATAATCTCTATTGTCCTTTAAAGCCTGAATAGCTTTGTCTTTGCGTCCTAACGCAAGATAACAGTCTGCTACATAACCGGAATATACAGAAGATTTTAATCTGGTTCTGTGACTGTCTAAACTGTTTAAAAGCTTGTCAACCTCACCACTTCTTATTGCCAAATCCAACAAATCATCAAAAGCCTTCTTTTCGCCTTTTTCAACAAAACGTTCAAGCAAAAGCCAAGCTTCGTCTTTATTTCCTGACTGCAAATAAAACTGAGCTAATTTTCTTGCCAAACCTACATTTTGAGGGTCTTTCTTCGTCCAGTCTTCTAACAGCTCTATTCCTTCTCTATATCTGTGAATAGTATATAATATATCAACAAGCTGCAGCTTTGCGTTTATTTTTTCCCCTTCATCAGTAGTTTTTTCTATAAAATCTTTATATATTTCAATAGCTTTGTCGTATTCTTTCAAATCTCTCAAAAGAACAGCTAAATTGCTTCTAGCAATATCTGTAATTCTATCATCAGGATATTGCTCAATCAGTTTATAAAAGCATTCTTTAGCCAGATTAAAATGTCTGGTTCTATAAGCTCTTACAGCTTCACTATATAATGCCGATGCCTCTTGGGAATAAGTTTTAGCAGCAAAAGAGCTATCAATAGGCATTAAGCATGCAAAGCCCAATAATAATGCTGTTATAGTGCATTTTAGCTGTTTTCTCATCTCTGTTCACCGCCATATATATTAAGAGACTTGTAATAATCGTTAATCAGATTCTTATAACTTTCAGGGTATTCTTCACGCAAATCACCAGTAAAATCCTTGCTTACATCAATACTTCCAGAGCCTATATCACCAATAGGTTTTTCAGGCTCCTGCTGATATATTTCTCTGGCTTTATGAGCCTTGCGTTCTTCATCTTCTTCATCACGATTCTTTATTGCCTTCTGAGATTTAAGCATACGTTCATAAATGGATTTCTGCTTTTCGGCAACCTTTTCACGAAGCGATGGGTCTAAAATCTTTGTTTCCAAATCCTTCATATCATCAATAACATCATTCATTCTGCCTAAGTTATTCATTTGCTGACGATGTTCTCGCATGAGCTGTTCAAGAGATTCTCTTATATGTCTCTGTTCCATAGCCATTTCTTTCAAAGCTTGGCCACCCTTTGGCATAAGCTGCTGTTTCATCATTTGCTGATAAAGGCTTAACTGACGGCGTGTAAGATTTTTAAACTGCTGCATTGGCGTCATAGGAGAAGAACTGCTGCTACCACCGCCAGAATTGTCCTGGGCTCGCATCAAGTCAGCCGCCAATTTATTGAAACGTCTCATTATTTCATATTGGTCTCTTCTTGAAGAATCCAAGGCTCTGTCTTCAAGATTCTAATCCAAGGCTCTGTCTTCAAGATTCTTAACAATATCCGAAAACATCTGCTGAGTGCCATTTATAGATTCAACAACTACCGGGTCAATTGCAAAACTGCCTCTTATAAGCTGATTCAAATCTTCTTGCAGTGAAAGCCCCTGTTGTTTAACAAGAACCTGCTGAACAGAAATATAATCAATAATGCCTTCTATCTGAGGCATTTTGCCTCGCATAAACTGGTCTGGCATATCTATAATTTCTCTTAAAAGCTTTTCCTGGTCCTTAGAAACCTTGATAGCTCTGGAAATATAATAAGACAAATCAAGCTGAGTAGGCTCTCCGCCCATCATATCCATCATCTGATTAGCATTTTTCTTCAAAGCTTCAAGAAAATTCAACATCTTTTCCTGATTTTTT
>ONIU01000250.1 GCA_900317935.1 uncultured bacterium | reverse complement strand
TACTTGATACATAACCATTTGTACTCAAAGACCAGTTGCCTGTTTGATTTACTCCAAAAAAATAAAATTTACTTATAGGGCTTAATAGATTTCTTGTTGCGTTAACATCATCCCCCGTTAGAAGCCTGTTGGTGGTTGACATTTCGACTTCTTCCAGCCCTGTATTATTGACAAAACCATAGTCTGGGTCTGTAGCGGCATTATTGCCCCAATAAACATAATAAGTTTTGGTTTCTGATATCCCCATATTTACAAGGAAAACAATATAAGGATTATTGACAGTAGAATTATTGGGAGTTGTTAGATTGTAGCGAGGAACAACATTCCCTTGGTCGTCTACAACTCTGAATTCTCTTATATTACCAGGTGCTTTTCCTGCTGGAATTGTAAAGTGTATTAAACAAGGTGCATTAACACGGTCTGTTATGCCTGGTTCTGTAATAGTAACAGGTATATAATATTTCCAGTTACCGTTGGCGATTTCGCCAGTTGGGGTTAACTTTCCGTTATCAGTGCTTAAATTTTCCAGAACTCTTGCATTGTTAAAGAAATTAAAAGCATCTGTATCTTTTATTACTTGGTCTTTTCTGGCAATAAAGCCATCAGAACAACCAATTACTGCTGTGTTTTTCTTTTGGGTTATACCTCTAACAGATGTAAAATATCTGGTTCCACTGGCAAGCTCTGGAGTTGTTATAGCAATACGATTGGTTAATCCTATATCATGCCAGTCTACTATATCGCTTCCATAGGGTGTTGTTCCGACAGCTGCTTCATATTTGACTATAACAGCATTTACATCATGTTGCCAACAGGCTTCAACTCTGTTATCAAAGAAAGAGTAAGCTATGTCTTTGCCGCTCCAGCCATCTTTAATATTCATAGTTTGAGGAGTAATAGCAGTAAAACTATTGCTGCTCAAAACAACTTTGGATCTATTAAGACCGTTGATAGTATAGAAAAGTTCTACTGATGCATAATAGCTTTGAGCATTCCTTAAAAGAACATTAGCTACTGTATGGGAAGTAGCACTACTGTTTGTTGTCGAACTGCTTTGAACAGAAGTTCCATCACTTTTATAAATAGTAACAGTGTATTTATTTATGGTTATTCCTGATATTGATGAGTTTATGGTCCAGTTCACAGGAATATTTGCAACGTCTGAATTATCAAGGACAATTTCTGGTGATACCGAAGAATCTATAGAAACAGTAAATTCAATTGCAGAAGGAATAAAACAGTTTGCTTCATTGGAATTATTGGATTCACCACCAACTTTATTATAAGTTGTTACTACATAATATGATGTGGAGTTTTCTTGAGCTGTTGTGTCTGTAAATGTTAGGGTATTGCCTTCCACACTACCTATTTTAGTATAGGGACCGCCAGAAGTATCACTTCTATAAATATAATATCCGCCTAGTTTATTAGCTGGACAAGTACTGGCTTGCCAATTAAGAGTTACCGTAGAGCCATTTAAAGCAGCAGTAAGATTTGTTGGTGGGAAAAGTTTTGAGGCTTTTGCCACATTAGAATATCCGCTTATAACCTCATTTGTGTAATTAAAATCAGCTACTACATAATAAATACAGTCACCGTCATCAATATTTAATCGATTGCCATAAGGGTTATCTGTATCTGTATAGGTGACATTAGGATTCCAAACTTGTCCAATTTGAGTAAAAGGTCCTGTTGGAGTAAGTCCGCGATAAATATAAAAACCATTATGATTGGTGTTTGTTGGATTAGGTGCTGTCCAACTCAAATCAACTCTGGTTTCACTTATCATATTAGCTGTTAAATTTGAAGGAGGTTTTGAAACATAGGCCGAAACAGGAAAAGAAAGTCCTGAAGAACCTATATTTGTTGTACAGCTTATTTTATAATAATAAGTTGCTCCTGGAATTACATTTATGTCAGAAAATGTTCTTGTGGAAGCATCAACAGTGCCGATTTCAACATAATTGCCATTTAAAGAATCACTTCTATATATAGTATAGCTTTGCAAATTAGATATTCTTAGATTCTTGGCACTCCAATTTAAAACAATTTTTTCCTGCAAATTATTAGAATCAAAAGCAAAGTTAGCAGTTAAGTTTTGCGGAGGTTTAAGAAAATATACAGATATTTCATGGCATAATGGGGAATATCTAAGTGGAGTATATGAGAAAACATAAACAGCAGTATAATAATAAAGAGTATCATCTTCTAAGCCATTTTCGTCGTTTACGGTGGTAAGATTACCCCAGGATTGATTACGGTTATAGTTGCCGGAAGTTGTTCCTCTAAAAAAGTAGATGTTTCCTGGAGCTGTGTTACAATTAAGAGTTATAAAAGAATATTCTGGTGTGTTTGGAGTTACTACTTCTGCTCTTAAACCCGAGATTACGCCTGGAGAATTAATAGATACTTCTTTTGAATGAGGAGATTCTTCGTCGTTTGTGTCAACGTCTGTGATTACATAATAGTAGGTTCCGGCTGTTTCTGGAACATCAAGAAAATTCCTTGGAGCATTAGCAGCTACTTCTCCAATTTTTATATAATTACTACCAGAGGTTGTGCTTCTGTAAATATTATAATTTTTCAAAGTTGCAGCAGTGCTTGTACTTTGATTCCAAGTTAAATTTATTCCATTGATAATATTAAAATTGGTGCCGCCAATGTTTCTGTTTGTTGTTGTTAAATTTGCGGCTAGACCATGAGGAGAAATATTACATAATAAAGAATAATAACGAGCATAAGCATTTCTGTAGCCATAGTAATAAGCTTTGGCATAATAATTTCCAGCGTTGATTGCTACTGTTTGTTCGGCTGTTATCTCATTTGTATTGCTAGTAGTTGAGTTGTAAGTCAAAACACTAACGTCGTCGTTTGTTGAATTTGTGTTTGGACCGTAACGGAAAGACATTTCAAAAGTTCTATTTGTGGTAGCGTAAGGACTATATATCCAAGAGAATTTTGCATTAACATCTCCTGGTATATTAAAAGTATGGTATCTGAAACCTTCTGAATATTGATTGTTTGTACTACCGTTAATTCTGTAATAAGTGGTATAGTTAGACCATGAAACTTGACCGGTGCCTCTTTCTGCTAATCTGGTATTGTTCCAGTTATTCCCCGTTATGCTATTTAGTTGTTGTAAAGCAAAAGCAGAATTGGTAATGGTTAAGAGAGTTAGAATTAAAAATAATATATATTTAACAGATTTATCGCTTAATCTGAACATTTTACATCCCTGTAGACTTTTTTCTCTATACTAGAACTATTTTTTTAGGACTTAATTGCAACTGTCGACTGCTATTCAGGCAACAGTTTAATCTGTTATTTTGTGACAGATTGCGTGAACTTAGGACTAAAATAGGACATTTTTCAAAAATGTGTTTTCTGTACAACATTCTCTCAAGTCTAAGTTTACCATATAACAATTAACCCCGCAAGAGAGTATGAGATTTAAGATGGAAGATATAGGAAGAATTTGGTGGT
>ONIU01000041.1 GCA_900317935.1 uncultured bacterium | reverse complement strand
TTATCAATTATTTATTCAAGGCGATTTAGACGCAGATTCATCACCCAAGATGAAAAACAGAATTTACCAGGATATGGGGACAGCCTGTGCAATCTTAGGAAAAAATGAAACAGCAATTAGACTTCTAAATATCCTATCAAGATTAGAGTCTGGAAATGCTGAAGTAGCCTATTATTTATCAATGGCTCTTTATAAGAATGGGAAACGTAGTGAGGCTGCTGCAACTATCTATAATGCAAAAAAATTACAGAAAAGCAAAACTTTGGAAAAACAAATAGAGGATTTAACTCAAACAATCAGAAGTGGAGCCCCTCTATAAGAGTTTGTCCGAGAACTCGAAATCTGCTACATAAATAGGATTTTGTTGGAGAAAATGAATCTAAAACCCTCTTTTTTAAAGAGGATAAATACCTAACTTCAAAGAAAGTTTTTTTATAATACTACATTTTAATACATTTGCCTTGATTTACTTGGAATTAAGTTTGCCTTCTTTAACCATATATTTAGCATGGCATTCTTTGCATTCATAGGTTTTGCCTTCTTCAAGTTTAGCACCTTGAATCAGCTTTACACCACATTGGCAGACATATCCGTGAACCCTGGCCGGATTTCCGTAAACAAGAGCATAGTCAGGAGTATCTTTGGTTACAACAGAACCAGCACCAACAAAAGAGTATTTCCCTAATGTATTACCACAAACAATAGTTGCGTTAGCCCCAATTGTTGTGCCTTTGCAGAGTTTTGTCTTTTTAAATTCGTGTTTTCGGCTAATATGGCTGCGTGGATTGATAACATTTGTAAAAACCATAGAAGGGCCGCAGAAAACATCGTCCTCAAGTTCCACCCCATCATAAATAGAAACGTTATTCTGCACCTTCACATTATTGCCTAAAACAGCATTCGGGCCAATAACGCAGTTCTGCCCGATATTGCATTTTTTACCTATCTTAGTATTGCTCATAATGTGGCAAAAATGCCAAATTTTGGTATCTTCACCAATTTCGACCTTATCATCAACATAAGAAGATTCATGAATAAAGTATTTCTTTTCATCAGCCATTTTAAGCACCTGCCAAGTTTAATCTATAAAATCTGCAATTTCTCGAACAATCAACTCCCCTGCCCTGCCATCTCCATATAAGTTGCCATAAGAAAGCAAAGACGAGTCTGTTTTAAGCATCTGGGAAATAGTTTTTATTATACTCTCAGCCTGAAGTTCCGTTATTCTATTCCAACCTGCATCTACAAGTTCTTTCCACTCTGTTTCCGTTCTCAAAGTAACGCAGAGTTTTTTATGAAAATAGGCCTCTTTTTGTATTCCGCCAGAATCAGTTATAATCAGCCTGCTGTTACTTTCAGCACAAAGCATATCCAAATAGCCTATCGCAGGAATAACCTTAATACTGCTATTATCCAGTTTATTCTTTAATTCAGCATTATGAGCAATAACCCCCATTGTTCTTGGATGAACAAGAAAAACTATCTGACAATAATCATCTGAAATCTTTGCTAAAGCCGAAATAATAATAGAAAGGCGATCTAACGAGTCAGTATTCTCTGCCCTGTGAACAGTTGCAAGAATATAGCTATTTGCTTTAAGATTATTATCCTCCAGCCAATTTTCTTTAGCCTTCTTAGAATAAATCTTTGCTGCATCAAGCATAACATCACCAGTTTTAACAACCTTACACCCGATGTTTTTATTTGGAATACCCTCATTTTTCAAATTTTCTACAGCAATATCTGTAGGGCAAAATAGAATAGATGAGAGCTGATCAGTTATTACTCTATTTATTTCTTCGGGCATTTCTCTGTTAAAAGAACGCAACCCAGCTTCTACATGAGCGATGGGAATATGCAGTTTGGACGCAGTCAAAGCACCTGCAAGAGTTGAATTAGTATCACCAAAAAGAACGACCATATCAGGCTTTTCATTTAAAAATATTTTTTCAAGTCCGACCATCATTTCGCCAGTCTGTTCTGCATGACTTTTAGAACCAACTCCTAAGTTATAGTGAGGCAAAGGCAACTGCAGCTCATTAAAGAAAATATCAGACATATTATAGTCGTAATGCTGCCCCGTATGGACTATTTTTTCCTCAATTCTTTTCGAGCCATACTGATTGTAAGCAGAAACAGCTCGGCTTACAACAGCAGCTTTTATGAATTGCGGTCTGGCACCGACTACAGATAATATTTTCATTTATGTATCATACCTTGTTCTAATTATAATAGAGAATCATACAAATTTAGTAGTTTTTTCTCTTCATTTGCCCAATTGTATTTTTCATAAACTGCATTCCTACCGTTTTTTCCCATCTCTGCAGCTTCATTTTGATGCTCAAACAAATAATCAATAGCTTCGGCTATTTTTTTTGATTCTTTCGGATTTACACACATACCGCATTTATTCTTCTCAATTATTTCTTTCCACAAAGGGAAATCGGAAGCGATAACGGGTACACCAGCAGACATATATTCAAACATCTTGTTTGGCTGAGCATTAATATGGTTTGATAAAGGTAAAAAAGTTACAATACCAGCAATAGACTCGCCTAACAGCTTTTTAACTTCTATTCTATTCAAAAAACCATTCAATTCAAATTTTTCAGAACCTTCTCTTTTCAATAATTCTTCAGAAGTTATTCCATCCAGAAAATTGCCGGCAATGCAAAGCTTTATGTCGTTTTTAACATACTTCATAGCCTCTATAATTTCAAAAATACCTCTGATTGGTTTAATTCCACCAACGTAACAGATTTGATTTTTCTTATCTGTTTTTTCTGAACTTTCAAGTTCACCTAGCATAGGAAAATTATTGATATCAATTGAATTTGGGTTATATTTTGAAAAAATATCTCTGATGAAAGGAGTAGCGGTAACAACGCAATTTAAGCGGCTGCAGATAAATTTCTCTACTTTTTCATAAAAAAAGGAAACACACTTTGGAAGCATCATCAGCTTGTAATGAAGCAACATTAGATAAGGCTTTGATAGAATTTGACGAGGAGTATCTTCATGAGAATCAAAAATAACCTTTTTGCCTTTAAGCTTCAACAAATAAGCATAAGGCAAAAGTTCCGGATCATGAATATGGTAAATATCTCCATTTAAAAGCAAAGCCCTTTTATAAACCAATAAACTGGATTCAAGCATTCTTTCCAGCCTTTTTAACGGTTTGCCCACATCATATATTTTCACGTTATTTTTAATTTCATAACCTTTTCCATCTGCTACTACCAGGCTAACATCATAATTTGCCTTAGCCAAAGAGCAGCACATTTTAAGAAAAATTCTGATATCATAACGCGTATGAGCTGAAGTTAAATGAACAATTTTTGCTTTTTTCATTAAAATTCTCTTTTATTTAAACAAATTGTTATCGAATGTCATACCAATTAATATTATATTACCAATCAGACTTAAAGGAATATCAGACTCTTTGGCATTCTTATCTATTATTCCATTTTTCTTACAAAAATCAAAAGAATATTTCCAATATATTGAATTTTTTGCATTAATATAATCAATATCCCAAATATTCTGTGTTTTTAAGCCATAATTTCTTTTTATTTTTGAAATTAATCTTTTGTAATTAAAAATAAACTGCTTAAAAATGTCTAAAAATAAATACTTAAATTTTAAAGAACAGGTATAACCTTGATCTGTTCGTATATTCGCTATTTTTTTACAATATTTATTAATTAGTTTTTTCTGCCATATTTTAAAATCATGCCTAAAAGAACTGGTTTGAGAAGAAACAGCAATAAGATTTCTATCCATCAAGGAGTCAACTTTGCAGCATACTGCAGAATAACCATTTGTTATAGATCCACAACGAGCTTTCAACAATTCAAAAAACACCCTATTACATTTTGATAAAAAAATAGTTTCCTCGTCTGACAATTCTGAAATAGCATTTAATTTAATATAGTCTCTTTCATAACCATTAATTATTTCGGGTCCTAAAAAAGATAAATGTTTTATATTTCTCTTTAAAATAGTTTTATAATAATAATCATGTTGTTTATAACCTCTTATACCATAGAGTATTGGGTGGCAAGTATCATTCTTATAAAATTCTCCTCCGACTCCCCCAAATTCATATAATATATTTTTTTGAGTAGCAGTTTTTGATTTTAAATAATGTCTATATGAAAGAACCGCATCATAAGCTCCATCTAAGAAGAAATAACCAATCTTCAATTTGTCATCATCAACGTTATCAGAGTCTATTATCTCAAGATTTAATTCCAGCTTATCAGCAATATCTTCAGCAATAGGAATATCAGGATTGTCTCTATGACCAGATAAAAATAAATCAGGTTTGATACCTACAAAATTCAAATAAGACAAAATAGTTCTAGAATCAGTACCTCCCGTTAAGACAGCTCCTATTTTATCTTTATCTATATTATTTAAAAGTTTTTGCATTATTTGTTCGAAAGAATTATCGTATTTATCTAATTTATTAAAAGGAACTAATTTTTTAGAAACTTTTTTAATACAATTATTTTCTACTATAAAATAATAATTAGAATCTGATTTTTTTATTTCTTTAACTATTGTATCTTCGCCTAATATAGCCCCTAGAGTAAATAATTCGGATATTGCAGAATAATCTAATGTTAAATTATTCAAATGCTTTCTTATAGCAATAAAACTATCTGAGAATCTCTTATTTGATTCATCAAAATAAAAATACTGACTTCCTGAATTATCGCCAACAAGAACATATTTTTGTTTTGATTTATCTAAAATAATCAATCTAAAAAAACCATGCAATTTATTAAAATCAAAGTTTTCACAACAAATTCTCTTAGCTGCTTCTAAAATATCTTCTGTTTCATCGTAAGCAAAAACACCATTTATCCATACTTTATATGAATCATTTTCTTGTAATTCGTATTTAAATCCAGGAATCCATATATATTCTTTGTTCATTTAGTTATTCCATTCTTAAAAAGATTTGCATATTCTGAAATCAGTATCTTTTCCTGGTTTTCCCAACAAAACTTTTTTGAAATCGCTAATGCATTATTAGACAATTCATTATAATTCAACAATAACACATCTTCTATTGCGTTTTGAATAGATTTCACAGAAGTATCTCTACATACCAAGCCAACTTTATTACGTTCTACAAAATCGCCAAGTTCATATAAATCAGAAACAATTACAGGCAAACCTGCATGCAAATATTCAAAGAGCTTATTTGGCAAACAATAATAAAAGTTTTTACAAATATTGCCACAAACAAAGACACCGTAATCAGCAGAGGAAGTATAGCCAAGAAGTTTTTGAGGACTTACAGCCTTATGATAAAAAACATTCTTAGATTTACAATTATTAATTTCATCTTCCATAGGCCCGTAACCCATAAAGACCACTACGTTTTTATCATCATTCATTTTTGAAAAACAAACTAATAGTTCCCTTAAACCTCTAAGAGAAGATAAAGCGCCTTGATAAAGAAAAATCTTCTGGTCATCTCTAATTCCTAATTCTTCTCTAAGCATGTTCTTTTTTTCTATTGGATTATACCTAGGGCAATTCAAGACCAATTTTGGTCTATTTATTTTATATAACCGTTCATATTCTCGAGCAATAGAGTTACTAACAGTAATAACTAGATCTGCATGCTTTATTAGAGATCCTTCTAGAAAATGAAAAAACAATCTTTGGTATTTGTTAATAACACTTTGTTCTATCTCATATTCATGAGCATCATAAACAATTTTGGCTTGCCTATTAAATAGAAATTTAACAAGAAAGCCTAATGGTAACGCTTCTAAATCATTACAATGGTAAATATCTGCATCATTAAACTGTAGCAAAAATCTAACTATGAATTCTAAGTATTTAATAATCTTAAAAAAGATATTCTTAGGCCAACTTTTTGTTAATAATTTTATTCGAAAAACTTCTATACCAGAGATAAATTCGTGCTGTGGAAGTTTTTCATCATATTGGGCAACAACAACTGATTTATAACCATTTTTCAACAAAGAAAGATTTTCATTCAAAACTCTATTGTCATGAGTAAAATTATTTAAAACTAATACTGATACTACCTTTTTCACTTATTTTATCCTACTGTTAACCTAATAATATTGTCATAATTCAAGATTTGTTCATTCATCATTTCTAGATTTATATTTAATACTATTTCTTCTGAAATAAATAGCAGGGAAACTAAAACCAAGAACAAACCAAATTGGATTCCAGGAAAAGAAAGAAGCAATATTGGACATAAGAAAAATATAAATAGTTATTAAAAAAACAAATAGTTTAAGACAAAATAACCTATAATCCTTAATATAATGCAAACTCTTATAATACTCAAACACAGCAAAAAAGAAATAAAGAAGAAATAAAGTAACTCCAATAATTCCAATATGTGTCATCATAGACAAAATAAAGCTATGAACATAAGTCCCTTTTCCAGATATTATTTCATCAGATTCCATATTACCAATAATCGGATTTACTGAAAACTGGGGAATTAAATTATCTTTAAGTGTTTTTATCCGCTCATCTAATGGATTGTATTCTTCGTTCAAATTATAATGTAATATACGAACAGGAGGCATAAAACTTCTAAAAGTCATAAAAAGAATTATTAAAATAACTAATAAATAAAAAGAATACAATCCTAAATTCTTAATAAAAAAAAGAATGCTCTCATTAATTGATCTAGATTTATTTGTATTACTGAATATTATTTGTTCCTTTTCATATTTATTTGACAAATATATTTTGTATATAATTGAAAAAAACAATATTCCAAAAACTCCAAGGAAACCGTTATTACTTCCTATATACTGAACCAACAAAGTAGTTATTATAAAATAACTGAAATAAAGAATATTTAACATATAATTCTTTTTATTATTAGATTGAATGCAGAAATAACCGTAAGCAATCAAAAAAGCATTAATTATAATAAAATTAGCTGGTCTTTGGTAAAAACCAAATGAATCTATTAGAAAAAAAACCGGTCTTCTTCTTGGTAAAAGCCTAATAAAAACGTATAAATTAAATAAGAAATTACATAGAATAAAAAATAATCCAAAATAATAATTATAAATAGTTAAACATTTATTTTTCCTACACCATAAATTTATTTCTGTTATTACACAAGCAATAAAAGCACCTAATATATAAAAAAGCAAACAGCCAAGAGTAGTAGAAAACCAAAATGACCTCAAATAATTAATATCAGATATATCTGTAACAATATGCAAAGAGATATATAATATAAGTAATATAAAAAAAAATAATGATTTGTTTATAAAAACATAGTTTTTATTCTTCTTAATGAATATTAAAAAATATTCTAAGGCAAAAATACCAAAAACAGTGACCAAAACCCCAAGAGAAACCCCACCAACTTTATCCAAATATAGAGTGTTGTTAGCAAAATACCAACCCAATAAAATCAAAGAAGACCAGAAAGTAAAAATATATAAAATATACTCTTTAGATTCTATGATAATATTATTCTCATCAAGTTGCCGATCCATATTCTTTAAAACATTCCAACAAAATCTGTTGTAACACACTTCGTTATAGGAAGTTTCACAACATGCCCCAAGGATGATGATTTATATATAGCTAGAACAATTTCCACAGCATTTCTGCCAGCAGAAGCATCAATATATGGCTTTCTATGTTTCTTGATAGAATCTATAACATCAGCATACAAACTTGTATGCCCGTTACCATATACATTATTAGATGGTTCTTCTAATACTTTATTATGTTCGTCAGATTCATCTTCATCTGCAAAATTCCAAATTTCTATATTATTGACCGAAGTCCCCCCAATCTTAACAGTCCCTTTTTCTCCAAATATACAGATGCTTTCTTCCAAATTCTTAGGATAAACATTGGTAGTGCCTTCAATAGTAGCAACTATTCCGTTTTTAAATGTTAAAACAGCCATTCCAAGGTCTTCACATTCAATATAATCATGTAACTGACGCTTGATTACACCATAAACACTTTCAACATTATCACTAAGCAGCCAAATCAATAAGTCTATAGCATGAATACATTGATTCATAAGGCAACCGCCGTCATTTGCCCAAGTTCCGCGCCAATCCGCCTGTTCGTAATAACTCTTATTTCTGTTCCAACGAACAGTAACAGCAGCATGAGAGATTTTTCCAAAACGCCCTGCTTTAACAGCTTTATAAAGTTTTTGAATCGCCAAATTAAAACGATTTTGGTGGGAAACAGAAACAACAACATTCTTCTCTTGGCTGCGTCTGATAATTTCATCAGCTTCTTTTATGCTTAAAGCAATGGGTTTCTCTATAACAATATTTTTATTACAATCTATACAATCTAGTGCTATATCAGCATGACTTCCACTGTTAGTAGCAATTGCCACAAGTTCAATTTCAGGATGTTCAGACAACATTTGCTTATAATCTGTGTATTTACTAATACTCAGATTGTCTAGATCATATTTAATTAACAATGAATCTATGCAGTCAGAATTAATATCGCAGACAGCAACTATTTCCAAATTATTATTCAAAGCTGCTTTTAAATGATTTGCCGCTACTCTGCCGCAGCCGATTAATGCATATTTCATACAATATCCTGATTATCTCTAATAAAGTCAACTTAACTATTTAAAGAAAATTTGTTACAATTTTATACCTTTTATCATTAATTATGCAATACAATCTTTTAATGATACCTATTCTTATATTCAAGAAATATCAGTAATAGAAAAAATGTTAATCCATTTTGAAATAGAAAAAAGCCTCCATAAAATTAAATTATCTAACTTATCTAGGTTTACATTGTATTTAAATATTTTCTTCAGTATTTTATTGCTTTCTATGCCCTCTATCATTATTGAATGAATACCAGACAGCCAGGATTTTTCAGGAGCATAGAAACCAAATTTGCTTTTTCTCCACACGACTTCTTTTGGCAAATCATTTTCCAAAGCTTTTCTCAATATATATTTTATCCAACCGTCATGTACTTTATAATCGTCTTCTAAGCCTAATATCGTTTCTAATAATTTCTTATCCAAGAAAGGAAATCTAGTTTCAATAGAATGCCACATCGAATTCTTATCATCATAACGCATTAGAGCAGGCAAACAGGTATTATATAATTCCAATAGCTGTAATTCGATAATAGAAGAAAAAGCTCGTGCTTTTCTCTTATTCCATTCGAAATCAGGTAAATATTCAGACTTTAAAAAAGAATATTTCAACCTCTGTCTCAAATTTAACAAAGGGAAACTACTAAAATATATACAGCATACTATTAACCTTAATATTTGAAGTTTCGTATTTCTTATATATTTTATCAAGCTTTTTAATGCAGAATATAACGGCAATGATAATAAACCAAGCACATAATAGTATGAATTTCCAAACAAACCGTCAGAACCCTGTCCATCAAACAAAACTTTGCAGTTATTCTTTTTAGCCTCTTTCATAACAAAATACTGCATAAATATAGATAAACCTAAAAAAGGCTCTTCCTGGATATAGCAAACTTCATCAATACTATTAATAAAATCTTCTAATGAAGGCTTAATAAGTTTCAAATCAATATTTTTTGATTCTGCGACAAGCTTAGCGTAGTTACTTTCGTCTGTAGTATTTTCTGTAGATTTTGCATGAATACACACAAAATTTTTATTATTGTTTTCATTAATTAAATCAGAGATAGCAGCAACAACGCTGGAACTATCCAACCCACCGCTTAGACAACTCCCGACTTTTACATTTAACGGGAAGTCTGTTTTAACAGCCTGAAAAAATACTTTTTTAAAATCTTCAATAGATATTTTTTTAGGAGTTGTATTATCAACAAAATAATATTGATATATTTTGAAACTATGCTTTTTTAAATCAAATATCAGGTTATACCCGCCCATTAAAGTATATATATTTTTAAAAAATGTCTTATCTGTATGATTTGTAAAGCCACAAACGAGGAAGTCAGCAAGAATTGATTTATCAGCTATTCTAGAAGGCATAAATAGCAATAGCTGCTTTATTTCTGAACCAAATATAAATTTATCATCTAAAGTGGTATAATAAAAAGGCCTTGTTCCAAATCTATCACGGCTACAAAATAAGATTTGGTTCTTTTTGTCGAATATTGCGAAAGACCACATCCCATTGAGTCTGTATACTGAATTCTGCCCCCAGCAATCATAAGCTGCCAGCAAAACTTCCGTTTCACAATTAGTTTTGAAAGTATATCCCAGACTAGACAATTCATCTCTTAATTCAGCAGAATTATATATTCTACCATCAAAAACAATTACCAAATCTTTAAAAACCATTGGTTGAGCATCATCAGATGAATCAGAAATATTCAATCTTCGGTGACCCAAAGCCAAAGAATCATCAGAATAGAATCCTTCACCATCAGGGCCTCTATGAATGATTAAATCATTCATAGCTTTTATATCCTCATATTCTGCTTTCTGATTTTTATAAATAATTCCGCTGATTCCACTCATAAAAATACCTTCCTAACACGTTGTCTGCAAGTTTGTTTTAAAGAACTTCGATATTGTCCCTAGGAGATATATTCTTCATTACATTCTTAGTATCAAAAACAGCTTTTGCGTGGCGCTGAACAAGCTCATAATCGACATTAGAATGAGCTGTAGCAATAACAACTATATCACTATTTTCTATTTCTTCCGGTGTAAGTTCATTAAGACCTGTCATAGCGAGATTCTTATCATTAAAACTCTTTATATTAGGGTCGTAAAAACTGACTTCGGCACCGACTTTGATCAATTCTCTAATAAGTTTTATGGAAGGACTTTCACGGCAATCATCTATGTCTTGTTTGTAAGCCACACCGATAACCAACACTTTAGAGCCATTCATAGCCTTTTTAAACTTATTCAGAATACGCCCCACCCTATCAACGCAATATTCTGGCATTTTATCATTTATCATCATCGAGGCTTCAATCATCGACGTATGGAAACCGTATTCGCGAGCTTTCCAGGATAAATAATAAGGATCTAATGGGATACAGTGGCCGCCAAGTCCAGGCCCTGGATAAAAAGCCTGAAACCCATAAGGCTTGGTTTTTGCAGCATCAATAACTTCCCAAATTGAAATATGCATCTTATCGCAAAGAATAGCCAGTTCATTAACAAGACCTATGTTGATATTTCTATAAATATTTTCTAAAATCTTTTCCATTTCAGCAACAGCAGGCGAAGAAACTTTATAAACTGAAGCATCTAAAACCATTTCATACATTGCTGCAGCAATATCGGTGCTTTCTGGAGTACAACCACCAACTATTTTAGGTGTATTCTTTATCTTATATACAGAATTACCTGGATCTACTCGTTCTGGCGAGAAAGCGAGATAAAAATCTTTTCCACAAACTAAACCAGACTTTTCTAGAATCGGCTTAACAAGTTCTTCTGTTGTGCCAGGATAAGTAGTAGATTCCAGCACAACAAGCATATTTTTATGCATATAGGGAACAAGGCTTTCGGCTGACTTTTTAACATAGCTGATATCTGGCTGCTGATGCTCATCAAGAGGTGTTGGCACACAGATGCAAACAGAATCGCAAGACGCAACTTCACTATAATCAGAAGTTGCTTTAAATAAGCCGCTTTTTACTATTTTCTTAAGATCTTCATTGGCTACGTCACCAATATAGTTGCTCCCCTGATTCAGCAAATCAACCTTTTTCTTCTGTATATCAAAACCTATAGTTTTAAAACCTGCTTTGGCATTTTCTACAGCTAATGGCAAACCAATATAACCAAGACCTATAACTCCTAAGCAAGCTGTTTTGGTCTTAATTTTTTCTAATAAAGTCTGCATTTTTTTCTCCGTGAACTACGGTTTTGTATTTTATACCTAAATACACCATTTATGCAATATTATTAGCTTTGCCCGGAATACACCTTTGAGTTATTTGAATCGAAGCCGAACTATTTTTCTTGATAATAATAGAAACAAAATTTATAATCCTTTCTTGATAAAAGGCAAAAAGATGAATATTCTCTTAATAAACCATTATGCTGGCTCTAAATATCATGGTATGACATACCGTCCATATTATATGGCAAGAGAATGGGTTAAAGCGGGTCATACAGTAACTATTGCAGCAGCAGACCAATCGCACATCAGGCAAAAGAAAGTAATTATTCCTAATAATAATAGTTTTCTTTTGGAAAAAATAGATGGAATAAACTATCTATGGCTGAGAACTATAAGCTACAATGACAATAGCCTCAAAAGAGCTTTTAATATTGCTTCTTTTATTTTTCAATTATATAGATTTTCAAAAATTATTAGGGAAAAAATAAAGCCTGATATTATAATTACTTCATCTACCTATCCCGCAGACATTTTCCCTGCTTGCCATATCGCAAAGAATTCTAATTCTAAGCTCATATATGAAATACGTGATTTATGGCCTTTGTCGCCTGTTATGCTAGGCAATTATTCTTCTAATCATCCTTTTATTCAAGCAATGCAGTTTTCAGAAAATTATTGTTACAAATACTGCAATGCAGTGGTTAGCGTTTTGCCAAAAGTTTCTGAACATGTAAAGCAACACGGCTTACCATTAGAAAAGCTCCATATTATAGAAAATGGTATTAGTTTAGATGAATGGGGAAACAAAAGTATTATTCCGGATAACCTGAATTCTTTGATTAATAGAGAAAAAGCTAAAGGACGTTTTTTATTTGGTTATGCCGGAAATCATAGTTCTGCAAATTGTTTACAAACACTAATTGAAGCCGCTGAAAAACTGAAAGACAGCAATGCTTCTTTTATTCTTGTTGGCGATGGCCGCGACAAAAATAAACTAATTAACTATGTAAAAGAGAAACACTTGAATAATGTAATCTTTTACAGTTCTATTGCTAAAGAATCAATACCCGATCTGCTGTCTAAGTTCGATTGTCTTTTAATCACCTGGAAAAATCTAGAAAAACTCTACAAATACGGAATAAGTCCCAATAAGATTTTAGACTATATGATGGCTGGAAAGCCAGTTATTCATGCTGTTAACGCTGGGAATGACCCAGTAAAAGACTCTGGTTGCGGAATAACGGTTCCAGCAGAAGACCCGTTTGCCCTGGCAGATGCAATTATTAAGCTTTTGAATGCATCTGATGAAAAACGAAGTTTAATGGGGCAAAAGGGAAGAGAATACGTTATCAAGAATCATGATTACAGAGTCTTGGCAAAGAAGTATTTAGATTTGATGCAGTCGTTGTTAGAATAAGCTTAAAAGAGTTGGTAGAAGTATAAAAAGAGTGGAACACTCATCACCTACCACTCACCACAAGCACATTGGCATTATTCTTCGTAAACCTTGCGGGTTATTGGAAGGACCTTATCATAAAGCGATTTGCTAGCAATAGCCATCACGCCATGCTTATGCTTGTAGTTTGTAGGGTCGTAACAGAAATCAACCCCAGTAATATCGCTCATCAAGCCACCAGCTTCCATGAAAAGTATTTCAGGAGCAGCCACATCCCAGGCTTTGGTTTTATTTGAATTATTTATGTAGTAATCTGCCTGGTTCTTAGCTATTGCCATCAGTTTTAAGCCAACTCCGCCATGAGTGACTAAAGAAGTTCCATGAAGAGCAGTATGAACAGTCTGCCCGATTCCACAGGGATGAGAACGGCTAACTGCGAGCCTCAAATTATCGAAATCAGGTTCTTTTACTTCAAGCTTAACCCAGCCTTTTTCTTCGGAATGCCACCAGCAACCTTCACCTTTAGCAGCAATATAAAGGTTCTTGCCTATCGGTTGATAAACAAGCCCAAATTCAAGTTTTTCATTAACAGTCATGCCGATTTGAGTGGCGAATTCACCATTTCTAGCGATAAATTCAGCAGTTCCATCAATAGGATCTATAAACCAGGTTTTGTTATTTGGTTTTTCAGGAGTATAAAGCCCGTGTTCCTCACTTAAAATACGGTCGTTCGGGTATTCCTTCTTTAAAGCCGAAACAATATAGTCATCAGACTGTTTATCTGCGATTGTAACAGGTTCATCACCAGGCTTATACTCTGTTTTAAAATCTGTTGCATAGATTTTCTCGATTATTTCAGCAGCACCCAAAGCTGTTTTAATTACGTATTTAGTAGCATAATGCTTTAATGGGCAACTATCAATAATCTTATTCATCTTACTTTTCCTTCCGAAGAATCTTTATCAAACTTATATTTTACAACTAAAATAAAACATTCGCTAGAAATTAGTTTGTATTAGTCCCAATTGAAAAAACAAAATAAGGCTTATCCATCGACAGCTTATTTAACAAAAATAGTTCCGGCCATTTTATAATTGTCATTCGCATTACACCAGACTCTTCGTTTAAACTGATCTTAGAAATACCTGTCTTTTTTGCTTGCCCTGCATTTATCTGCCAATTAAGCCAGCCATTAGTTCTTTGTTTTAAGTTTTTGAGGGAATACTTTGTCAGAATCGCGTCTATTTCACGTGAATAAGCTGCCTTATCCTCTATTCCTGCCAATTCCAAAACAACAGGAAAAGCAGTTTCTTCTTCTTTTTTCTTTGGCAAGAAAACAGACATATTGCTGATATCATCAGCATAAACAATTGATTTAACGTCTTTTACAGGCCTAGAAAAAGAAACCTTAGCAATAGCCTTTCCACTGCAAAAAATATCTGGTTCTACTTTTTCAACTTTCATAAATGACTCAGCCAGGTCGTTAGAATCTAGCATCAATCTGCGAGCCAAAGCCGCCTTTATAAAATCACGACTGCAATAAGCCCATTTTTCTGGTATTTCAAAACTAAGCCAACTTGTAAATCTTTTCGAATTATTAGAAATAATATTCTTTTTATTGGCCAGATCTGGACCCATTTTGTGAAGTTTATTTCTATAATCTAATGTTTTACAAGCTCCACAACCAGAACATACAGCATCACCCCAAGGTTTTGCCAGACAAGCCCGAAATTCTTTTCCATTTTTTACATTATTGAAAGTGTGCCACAAGAATTCCTTATTTATGCCGGTATCTATGTCATCCCATGGCAAAACAGTTGTTAATTCACGCTTTTGTTCAGAAACAACAGGCAATTTATATTGATTCAAAAGATTCTGCCATACTTTAAGAATTCTAGAATCAATTTCTCCTCTATACCTAGCACCGTATTTAATAGAAGCCTCAACTAGTATCTTAGTAAAACGTCTGTCGGAATAAGCAATATGTTCAGACAATAAAGCATCTTCAACACCGGAACTGATTCTTGCTTCATAACCAGCTGATTTTATAGAGGAACAAAGGCTTTCAAGCATTGATTTAATCTGTTTTGAATCAGCTCTTTCACCGGCAAACTGCATAGGAGTCTGAGGAGCTCTGAAAAGAACTGCAAAAGAGAAAGTAATCTTTGGCTTATTTTTACCGCTTTGTGTTCTCGTTCCTATTTTGTCTAAAAAGTTCTTAAACTCGTTTACATCATCTTGAGTTTCATAACCTGTTATTATGAGGAAAACCTTCATCTGGCGCATATTCTTCTGCATCAGTAAATCAATGCCCCTTAAAATTGTTTCCTCATCTAGATTTTTTTGCAACAATTTTCTCATAGAATTGCTAATGCCTTCCATAGCGCAGGTATAAGTTCTCTTACCTGCATCAAACTGCAAGTCTAATAACTCTGGAGCATTAACGATAGCATCAAAACGCTGGCTTTTTATTGAAACTCTGTCAAAATAATTTCCAAGTTTGCTGACTATATCAAAAACATCACTACAGGTATTGGCATTGAAAGTCATTAATGCTATCTCATTCAACCCCATATTGGCTTTTAATTTTAAAGCAGCATTAAAGACTGTTGCAAAGCTGTTTTCCCTATAGGGTTTCTGTTCCCAAGATTCTTTACAAAAAGAGCAGAAAGAGGGACAGCCAGCCGAAACGATTACATGAGAAGCTCCTGCACCTTCATATAGTACCGGCCCGTTGGTAAATGTCTCAGAATTATCTTCACAGGCTGTTTTTGAACTCTTAACCGGAAAAGGCGCTCCTTCGGCAGGTATTATAGAAATTAATAAATCCTTTTCAAAAATTTGACTATAAGAAGAAGGTTCATAAAACCCGGTTACATTATCTCTAAGCAGCTTTAATAAATCTGCTCTCTTTAAATTTTTATTATCTCGAATCAGACATAAAGACTTAGCAAAGACCTGTTCTCCATCACCCATCTGAATTCCGTCTACCAAACCGCTTTTGCCGTTTTCAGATACTTCACCATGAAGAATAGAATGCGTGCAAGAATTACTACCACCCATTAAAACAATTGGAGCATTTTTTTCCATTCTTTCATCTCTAGAAAGCGGAATACCCGAAAATTCCAAAAGGGCGGGAAGATTGACTAGTTCTTGCAAAACAGAATTACTAATCGCAATTACATCAAAATTGGCTGCAGGTTCTTTTGATGTTGTACCTAGAAGCAATGGAATACCAGCTTCTCTCATCAACTGCTCGTCTCGTTCTGGTGGCAGGAAAGCCATATCTATATAGCAGCCCTCAACAGAAGCACCCATCTGGTATAGATAAGAATGAGTTATACCTGCTGAAACATCAGAATAAGCCGAAAGCCTGACAAATAATACTTTTATTGAAGCTGTTTTAAATAAATCAGGGCTTAGAGTATTTGGCTCTCCACCTTGTAGCCAGACTCCTTTTCCGCTTAATTTACGTCTTTCTTTTATGAACCAATCTTTTATCTGGTCAGAATTTTTCAGACCTGCAGTATTCATCAAAATCCAAACCCGTCAGCCTTTTTTAAAACCTAAGAAAAAACCTACAACAAAAGAACCAGCAAAAGGCAAATTATAAGTTAAAACAGACATAAATCCTTCTGCCGATTTTTCTAAATGCTGCTTGTCTACAGCACTTTGAACTTTTGTCCAGTCTACGGTAATAATATGCTTATATGCCAAATACTGTAAAGTAATGAAAGTAATACCTAAAAATATAGCTACAACTTTGGCTACTTTTTTAAGAGTATATCCGACACACCAGCCAGCAATTCCGCCGCCACCTAAGGTTGCCAGCCAATAAGTTGCCTGTCCGCCTAAAAGTTGGTCTAATATGGCAGAGCCTGATGCAACAGCAGTATCAGTAGCATTGCCAGCTGTCTTAGCCATTATTTCTATGGTATCAGAAGCTGTTTGGGCATTAAGAATCTGAGAAACCGCTGCCATACCAGCTACTGCTGCAAAAATATATAAATATTTCTTATAAGATTTGTTTGTCATTTCTATTTTTTATTCCATTCTTAAAGAAGTTTACCAGTAAATAAGATTTACTGGTAAACTTAAAACTATCATCAGATTAATTATTTTGCTTCATCATTTGCAAAATATTCAGAAAATTTTGGAACTCTAAGAACTCCATCGTCTGTTCCAAGCCATAAATCACCATTACACCATGCGACAGAAGTTATTCCATCGGGAAGACCAGGTATTATTTTATTTACATCAAGCCATTCATTGCCTTTCAAAATACCCAATCCTAAGTCAGTAACTACAAAAAGAAGCTCAAAGTTGTCTGTAGTGGCTAAAGCAGATACTTTGTTTCCAGGTATCTTGCTGTTTCCTTCAACTTCTTCATCTGTAATTTCACTGCCTTTCTGAGAAAACTCTTTATGACGTGCAGTATAACATTCATAGTAATTATTAAAATCTGTTATACAAAGACCGCCAGTTGTTCCAACAGCTATATACTGCTTATAGCAAATCATTGATTTAATCAAGTTCCCAGGCAATCTGCAATTAGATGGATTTGCTGGAACATCAACAAGAGAAAATCCCATAATGGTCTTAGCAGGACCCTTATATTGACGTGCCATACCACCGCTAATTTTGAAAACGCCTTCTTTTCTTGTTCCTACCCAAAGCTGCCCCTGAGTATCATACAACATATAAGAAATTTCGTGCTGACCAACGCCTGAAGCAGTGTTATTTTTATCAACCAATACACCATAAGCAGTGCCAACAGCAGTATTGCCGCTTTTTGATCCAGAAACAGCACGTGCCCTGCCGCCTGTATAAATAGAATAGAAATTGTTTCCATCTGTATAGCAGGCACCATTATCGGTTCCTATCCAAACCTTTCCATTTAAAGACTGAATATTTACTATGAGATTGGAGCCTAGTTTGTTATTATTTTTAACATTCTGGATTCCCCAATTAACTCCGTCGTAAATAAACAAACCTTTGTCTGTGCCAGCATATATTTTATCGCCTAAAGCAGCTAAACTGGTAATTTGCTCACAGGTTAACCCTTCTGATTTAGAATATTTAGTAAAAGTAAAAACCTTTTGTTTTACCTCTTTTTTTCCACCAAAACAACCTGATAAAGTCATTAAAGAACAGACAAAAAGCAATAAAATAGCTATTTTATTTTTCACGTTATTTATTCCCTTCACTTAGGATAAACCTTTAACGCATTGTGAACTTCAAATGTCCCGGAAGCAACACTTGTTCGATGAGTAATACCATGTAAAACAACCTTTTGATTGGGCAATTCTTTCAATTTATCAAACCATTCTTCAGAAAGAACTTCTAAACCTTTATCTTTTCGACCCAAACGTTCTTCTTTTATATAAACCTTGTCATTCTTCAGCAAAACAATGCCGCGAACTGTTTCTTCCTGTGTCCATATCTTGACAGGTTCTTTTTCTTTTTCTTTCTTATTCCTTTTTCGACCCTTTCCAGATTTGTTTTTTTCACTTTCTGGCAAATAATCTTTGGGGTTCTTTACTTTTTTGCAAGACTGAGCTGTCCAAAGCAATACATTTGAATTAGAATTAGAAGATGAAGAAATTTTCTTGTCACCTAACTCATCTTCATCTACTTCATATTCAGTTGCAACATTACCAATCAATGAAACTTCTACAACACTTCCATACTCAATTTGCCTGTCACGGCGGCTACTTTTATCGAAATTAGACTTTGGAATATCAAAGCTTATCCAGCTACCAGTTGCAACATTAAGCCCTTCTGTATTAGAAGCTATAATTTGCAAAACATTCATGCTTGCTCTATTTTTGTAGATTGATTCTATTTTACCAATAGCGGTAAATTCAACTATAGAAGAAGCAAAAAGACTTGTTTCTGCGAGCAAAGCAAAAAGCACTAGAAACATCGAAATTGAAAAGGTTTTATAACCATAACTAGCGGTACGCATCAGATTCTCCTAAGAGTACATATCATTCTTTGATGTTACCATATATAATTGCTATTATCAAGAAAGGGTTTAATACAGATTAGCAGACAACTGACAACAAACCGAAAGTGTGATAGAATAGCCAAATGTTATTTATTATTACTTTTTTTCTAATATTCGGCTGGAAAACAAATTCAATTATAGATATCTCAGCTATTACTGGCTGCGCGTTAGCAGTTCAGTATGCTTATTTTTACAAACCTTTGGAAAAATTGAAAACCAATCCCCCAATCCTTTCTCTATTGATTTTAACTCTATATTCATTAATTATAGTTATTACAAATGGCATAACAGATTTTTTGCCTGTCATGCGTGCATTCAGAGCATTAATAATGCTTATTGCCGGTTTTTCATTATATAATCTCTACGATAAACACTATAAAAAACCAATTCCGACAATCTGCACTCACATTTACATTAGTCTTCTTGTTCATGGAATCATTATGATAGCCATGTATATTTCAGAACCATTAAGACATTTTATCTATTCAATGACCTTTGCAGAAAGTTATGTTAATCTAAAAAGTCCTTTTCTTGAAGGTTATAGAATTTGCGGTTTAACTTATGGTCTTTCACAAACAGCTGTAGTTCAAATTTTTGGTCTATTTTTAATGCCTTATATTTTTGAAAAACAAAACAGCCCACTTTCAAAAACTTCAATTATTCTTTCATTTCCTATCATAGTTATTTCATCAATACTAGCAGGAAGAAGTGGTTTATTTGCAACTCTGATTTTTATCCCAGTTTATTTTACGCTTAAATTATTTACTTCAAAGTTTTCACGTCAAACATTTTTTTCTTACACGAAGTTTGTAATACTAAGTTCTATTTCTCTATCAATTCTGTTCTTTGCTGCTTATCGTTACCTGCCGGATAAATTTATAAAAAATGCCTTATACGGCACAAAAGAAATAATAGATGTATTCAAAAATAAAAGCATTATAGTTAATGAAGTAAAGCCAATGTATTTTTTGCCAGATAATCTAAAAACAACCTTATTTGGCATAGGAAACTATGGCAGAACAGATTATTTTTATCTACAATCTGATGTCGGCTGGATAAAAAGTATTTTTGCTATAGGCTTTATAGGTACAATTCTTATGATTCAGCCTTTTATATGGGGAATATATAAATTTTTCAAACAACGCAGAACATTAGGAGAACTAACTATTGCTGCCATTATAATATTAACATCTTCAATACTTCTCAACTGCAAGGAATTATCTCTTCTCACGCGCAATCAATGGACAATACAAGCGATTTTGTTAGCAATTCTTTCTTTGAATAATAAAAAGGAACAAGTTGCAAAATGAGAATAGTTTATCTTTCAAGTTCCATAATACCTTCTCAAAAAGCAAATTCAGTTCAAGTTGTAAAAATGTGCAATGCTTTTTCTGAATTAGGGCATGAAGTTACTCTTTTTGCCAGATTATCTGACCCAAATAATGATTTCACCACGAATGATTTAAAAAAATATTATGGGATAAAAAACAATATAGAATTATATAGATTATCGGCTTCAAATTGCCGTTTATTTGGCGGATTAGAATATGCATTCAAAGTCTGCAGAGCAATAAAAAAGTTAAATATAAATCCAGACATATTATACGGACGCAATCTCTATGCTTTAACACTGTGTCAATTTTTTAATAAACCGATTATTTACGAAAGCCATGCAATCCCAGTATTTGGCAGAAAAGCATTAGAAAATTATCTTTTATCAAGGCCTCAGTTTAAACTGTTAGTCGTTGTAAACAAACACCTTTATGATTATTACTTCAATAATTTTTCTATATTTAAAAATAATCCTCATAAAATATTATTAGCCTCTGATGGATCAGATTTATCTGAGACAATTAAAATCACAACAAACATTGAAAATAAAGTTCCTTTAATTGGATATGCAGGCAGTCTTTATCCTGGTAAAGGAGTAGAAACAATAATAAAAATAGCTGAAGAAATGCCTGAATACAATTTTGCTATTGCTGGAGGAACTGATCAACAAATTAAATCATTCAAGCAAAATTGCAAATTAAAAAATATTAACTTTATTGGGTTTCTACCCCCTTCTACAATACCTGATTTTCTTTCTAAATGTGACATTTTATTGGCACCTTACTCTAGAGAAGTTTATTCTGAAAATCATAAAAAAATAAATATTTCTGACTGGATGTCACCTTTAAAAATATTTGATTACATGGCGTCAAAAAAGCCAATAATTGCGTCAAATTTACCAGCAATTAAAGAAATTTTAGAAAACGAAAAAACTTCTCTTTTGGTTGATCCAGAGGATATTTCCGAGTGGAAAAATTCCATTGTAAAAATATTATGTAAACCAAATTTTGCTAAAGATCTTTCCGAAAATGCCTATAAGTTACTAAAAGACAAATACACATGGAAACTCCGAGCAGAAAGAGTTTTAAAAATAAACTCTAATAAAACCTGCATTAAAGCCAACAAAGAAGAACTTTTGTTCAATACAAAAAGGAATCTATCAAATATAAATGATTCAACGCAGTCTCCAATATTCTATAATCCAAATAAACCGATAATTCTACACATTATTGGCGATTTAAATGTAGGAGGAACAGAAAGAAACCTTTTAAAAATACTTTCCAGATTAAATAACCTTCATTTTGAGCATAGAGTAATTACTCTTTTTGAACCAGGCAAATTAGCAGACAACTTTAGATCAGCAGGAATAAAAGTCGATTGTGTAAACATCTCAAAAAATATTGCAGGTTTATTATGTTCTAAGGCTGTTTTTAAACTTGTAAAACAAATAAAAACTATTAATCCTGTTATTATTCAAACATGGCTTTATCATTCAAATAATCTAATAAATCTTCTTTCTCCACTTTTAAATATTCCAATAATTAACAGTATCAGACATGACAATCCCAAAGCGGGTTCATTAAAAACTGTATTTTCAGCAAAGATCGGTGCCTATATATCTAGAATTACTAAGATTCCCATAATATATTGTTCTGAAAACTCTTTAAAAAGCCATACAGACATAGGCTATTCAAAAAAAGAATCATCAATTATACCAAACGGCTTTATAATTTCTGAAATAGATAAAAATCAATCAAAGATTCAACTGAAAGAAAAATTCAACATTCAAGATAACTATAGAATTGCAATTAATGTAGGCAGATACTGTTCTGAAAAAGATTACCCCACTCTGTTTCATTCAATTAAATTAGTCATAGACAAATATCCTCAAATTGTTTTTATTCTTTGCGGGAAAGGTTTAGATAACAATAATACTGCATTATCAAAAATAAACTTTTTCTCTGAAATCAAAAACAATCTAGTTTTGTTAGGGAACCAGACAAATATAGAAAAAATAATGGCTGGGGCAGACTTCTTGGTCTCATCTTCAAGTTCAGAGGCATTTCCAAATGTTATTGCAGAGGCAATGAGTGTCCAAACTCCTTGTATAGCCACAGATACTGGTGAAACGAGTAAAATTATCGGTAATACCGGTATAGTAGTAGAGCCTAAAAATCCGACAGCATTAGCAAATGCAATATTAAAACTTGCAAATTATAATGAGAACAAACTTTCTCTAATAGGTATAAATGCACAAAATAGAATTAGAAATAATTATAGTCTAGAAAAAACTATCACTCAATTTGAAAATCTTTACTTAAGCAAGATTTATGTCTTGACTGATAAAAATCCTAATGATAAGTTGAAGCAGTAATAAATTGAAAGGTCATACAACATGCAACGCAACGAATTAGAAAAAATATTAAAAAGCTTTACCGGCCGCAGTATCGCTATACTTGGCGACGTAATGCTCGATGAATTCTGTTGGGGTAAAGTCGATAGAATATCACCAGAAGCTCCAGTCCCTGTAGTTCAAGTAAAGAAAGAAACATGGAGACCAGGTGGAGCTGCAAACGTAGCCTCTAACGTAGTTGCAATGGGTGCGAAAGCCCACATTTTCGGCATTGTTGGCGATGATGGTTCAGGAAGAAGATTAACAGAAGAACTACAAAGTCATGGTATAGGGACAGAAGGTTTAATAGTAGATTCTGGAAGAAGAACTTCAGTAAAAACAAGAATTCTCGGACAAAATCAGCAAATGCTCAGAGTTGACCGTGAGCACACAGAACCTATTGATTATGAACGCCAAAAGGCTATATTAAGCGTTATTCTAGATATGTCAGACGAGTTAGACGGTGTTATTGTTTCTGATTATGCCAAAGGTGTAATTGTTGAAGACCTGTTTAAAGAAGTTGTTACCAGATTCCGAAAAAAGAATAAATTTATTGCCGTAGACCCAAGACAGAAGAATTTTCCTTTCTATAAAAAGCAGACAATTATTACACCAAACGTAAAAGAAGCTCAGGAAGCATTAGGAAGACTTCTCGAAACAGATGATGATATTATGAAAGGCGGAGTAGACTTGCTTAAACAGACTCACTCCGATGCTATTCTCATTACAAGAAGTGAAAAAGGGATGAGCCTTTTTGAAAAAGGTAAAGACCCGATAACAATTCCTACTAGAGCCATTAAAGTATTTGATGTAACTGGTGCTGGTGACACAGTCATTAGCACATTCAGCCTAGGGCTTGCTTCTGGCTGCAATATGGTTCAATCAGCAGAAGTAGCCAATCTTGCCGCTGGTGTTGTAGTAGGAATAGTTGGAACAGCAGCAGCTACTCAGGAACAAGTTCTCTCTCACTTCGACCGCAGTATGCTATAAGTCATACTTCATTGCGAGCCGAAGGCGTGGCAATCTAGTAAAGTATTTTATAAGGTTGAATTAAAATGAAGCATTATTTCTTAGATGATTTGCAAGCCCTAAAGATGGTAATAAACACATCAAAATTTTCTTCTCTAGCAGAAAACTTTGATAAAGCAGCTAAAATTCTCGTTAAATCTTTAAAAAACGGCAATAAAATCTTAATATGCGGAAACGGGGGTTCTGCTTCTGACGCAGAACATATGGCTGGAGAAATAGTAGGCCGATTTGGGTATGACCGCCCTTCTCTTCCCTGTATCTCTCTTTGCACACCATCAGCAACTTTTACAGCTATTTCCAATGACTACGGATACGAAAAGGTTTTCAGCCGCCAAGTATCAGGTTTCGGTAAAGTAGGAGATGTTTTAATAGGTATTTCTACCAGCGGAAATTCAGCAAATATAGTCGAAGCTTTTAAAACAGCTAAGGAAATGAACATTTCGACTATTGCTCTGACAGGAAGTAAAGACTCCAAACTTTCTGCCTTAGCAGATGTTACTCTTCGCTCTAGCTCAGCTAAAACTCCTCGAATTCAAGAAATTCACAGTATTCTAATTCACAGCCTATGCAGAGCAATAGAAGACGAAATATTCAATAAAGCTGCCTCCCCTGCCCTGCCTAACAAAAAAATACTTAGCGGTAATGAAATAAAAACTTTGGCTGAAGCTATAAAAGCCTATAAATCAGTATTTACAAATGGTTGCTTTGATATTCTTCATCCAGGTCATGTTTATATACTGAATGAATGCAGGAAACAGGGCGAACTGCTTATTGTCGGCTTAAATTCCGATGCTTCTATAAAGCGTCTTAAAGGAGAAAGCCGCCCCTACCACAAATTCGAAGACAGAGCTAATGTATTAGCTGCTCTTGAAGCAGTAGACTATGTAATAGGATTTGATGAAGACACTCCAAAAGAACTAATAGAAGCTTTAACACCCAACATTCTGATAAAAGGCGGAGATTATACTCCAGAAACAGTTGTTGGCGCTGACTGGGTAACTTCCCACGGAGGGAAAGTAGTTATAATACCTTTACTTCAAGGACATTCTACTACAGCTATTCTGAATTCAAAAAACAGTTAAATAAAGTTATAATAAAAAATCATTAATCAATAAAGCAAACTAATGCTTTTTATTTTCTTTTATTTAGCTTTTTATTAAATTGTAGCCTATTATTAAAATGTTCTAATAGTCTAGCCTTTACAATAGGAGTATCTTTATGTTCTATTATTTGAGATTCTGTTATTTTCCGATTAGGAAGAAAAGGAGGCCTGCCGCTTGAAGATTTCAAGAACTCTACGTCTTTATATAAATCACTATCGGGCTTTATCTTCAAAAAATCACCAAAAAGCTTAATAAAGTCCGCTAATTTATAATAATTCTTAAATTGAAGAAACTCTCTCGCTTGAACTACCAACTGCCTTTTCCCTATTGGATTATCTTTAAATACTTTTATAATTGATTCTTGATTTACTTTTTTAAGAAGATCTCTTTTAATTATCTTTGCAATATAGTTTTGAGGAAGGAAAGCCTTTTTCTCAGCCATTTTATCGAAAGTAATCCGGCATTCTTCCTCTTTACAAATAAGAAAAACTTCTCTAAGCTGCCTATCAGTAATATTAGGGTCATTTATTATAGAATAAAGCAGCTTTCTTCTAATTTCAGGATCTGTATATTTTAAATTACCAGTCTCAAAAACAATAATTTTATCTTCAAAAGTTCCATCATTTATTGCGCTTAAAGCTGTTATATTAGCCATTTCTTTTCGAACTTCAGTAGAAGCATAAGTTAAATCGCTACTTTGAGATAATTCTATTTTTTCTTTTAACGTGGTATTTCCTTTTACCTTTTCTAAAAGCTCTTTTGCCTTTTTCTCTCTTAAAAATCTATAATCCTTAATCACTGAATTCCAATAAGTATTGCTAAAACCCTTATTGTTTTTTCTTATATT
>ONIU01000186.1 GCA_900317935.1 uncultured bacterium | reverse complement strand
AATATTCGGAATTTGTTGCCTTAGTAAGAAAATTCAGAGAATCTACTAAAGATTTAGACAAGGCAATGGATCTTGCTATGGATTATGCAATAAAGCATGACATTTTAAGTGACTTTCTGAGAAAGGAGCGTGCAGCGGTTAAAATGACTTTTCTAACAGAATTCAGCATGGAAAACTATGAAAAAACGTTCAGAGAAGACATAGAATACGAAAGAGCTAGAGCAGATAAAGCCGAAGCCAGAATTGCCGAAGCAGAAGCCAAGACTGCTAAAGCAGAAGCCCAAACTGCTGAAGCAGAAGCAAAAACTGCTAAAGCAGAAGCCCATACTGCTGAAGCAGAAGCAAAAACTGCTGAAGCAGAAGCCGCTACAAAAGCTGCTTTAGATGAAATTGAACATCTAAAAAAAATACTTAGAGAACATAATATTGATATTTAATTACCAACTAACAAATATCTTTAATTTGCTTGCTATATATTTTAATAAGATAGCAAGCAAATTTATGATAGCTTGTTATTGGTCATCATCAGGAACAAAACCCAACAGGAACTGATTATTTTTCGTTAACTTTCCAATAGCCACTCTTATTTGAACCAATTCTTTCAATGTATCCATTTTTCTTTAGATAAGCAATATTATTATCAATTGCTGTACCACTTATTTTAAGCAATCTCTGCAATTCTGCCTTTGTCACGTTAGGATTATTCCGCATTTCCTCCAATATACTTTGTCTTGTTTGACTCATTGGCTTTTGTTTATTACCAATCTTATCACCAACTTTATTACCAACCTTATTTACCCAATTAAACGGAATCGTGACCACAATCGCATTTTCTTCAAATTTAAATGCTTCACGTCCATAAGTTTCAATAATCTTAGGAACTCCTCTTCCTGATTTTTCACTTATATGTAACTGAATAAAAATTTCAGACAGTTTTCTATTCACGGGAACAGACCTTCCAAGATAAAAACCTTCCAAAGTCTGTTTGGGAGCTAATGTTCCTCTAGACAATATTTCAATTCTATCTGAGTATACTGTAATCATTGGCTCATTGCATTCCACCCATAAATTATGAAGAATTGCATTAACAATAGCCTCACGAAACGATTTATCATCAAATAATGGCACATCTTCTCTTTCTACAATCCTATTTCTTTCATCAGCTTGAATAATATTGAGAACATCACCATATCTCAACAATTCATCCAAAGTATAAAGAAGACAATCATTCCCAAACTCACGAACAGAAAATAGATTTGAACCTTTCGTTGTACCAATAAATATTGATACTCTAAGTGGGATATGAGAATTATCAGAGAGAAGCTGAGCCATCAAATTGTATTTTCCATCCTCAGTTCTTAATCCTAAATTGTCTTCGAAAGTCTCTTCTTTAAGAACAATACCCTTGGAACCATAGTAACCAAATAATTTTCTAAAAGTCAGATTCTGATACTCTGAAGGAGTATTCTCAATTGTATCAATCCCCTGATCAAGTAGTCTAAAAAGTTTTTTCTCACGTTCTGGATAATTCTTTAAATTTACTTTTGAGGACCCAATACGAATAAACCTCTTTTCATTGAAAGCAGTAGGAACATTTTTAGCCGCTGGAATAATCAATACCACAACTCTTTTCTTATTAATTGTTAATTCTTTAAATTCAAAATCTATGCTGGGAGACAAATTTCTAGCAAGATAATTTTGGTAAGGTTCTTTATTATAATCACAATATTGATCAAAATTTGTTCCAACAATCTCATGGGTCTTATCATTAACACCCCAAATAAAGTATGCATTATTTTCAAGATGATAAGCTGCAGCATTAGACAAAGCCGATATATATTCACCAAGCTGAACAGGCTCATACCAGTTTTCCTTAAATTCAAACCATTCCTGCTCATCTTCTTTATTGCACAACCTTCTAACAATATCTTCCAGAGCCCTCATTACATACTCCTTCGTTTTTATTACCAACCATATTATCATATAGCATTGGTAATAAATCTTCAATAAAGTTGGTAATAAAATTAGTCGCTACTGCCTAAAAATAAATATGAAACCAGCAAAACAATAAATGAACCCCTATTAGTTTTGGCTTAAAAACATAAACTAATTTACCAATCCCATACCCAAAATTTGACTTTGTTAAACTTTTAGTTTATATATAATAAACTTCTAATGAAGCTGGCGAACGATAGCGAGACTGACGACCAACAGGATGTTGGGAGTGCATGCTAGCACCAGGATGGCAAGTGAGTCGAAAGGGGCTGCAATGCGTAGCATTGCGGTAGAGGGGGCTGATTGAATAGCAATCTAGCCTTTATAAATTTGAAATTACTCATTACTCATTGATAATTACTAATTAGAAAATATGGTCTTCTCAAGCACAACATTTCTATTTTTGTTTCTGCCAGCAGTAATATTTTTCTGCTGGTTTCCTGATGTTTGCTCAAAAATAACACAATTATTTTGTAAAAAATCACTTGACAATCAAGACCAAAATTTGGCTTTGTACAGCCAAACAGCCAACGCTACTTCTGCGTCTATTTTAGATGTAAGCAATCAAACCAATCACACCCCACCTAAGTCAGACCTATCAAAAGAAGATGCTGCCCCACAAAGTTGTGAAACTGAAGAGGCTGTTGTCGGAAACAGCAGTATCCGTAAATACAAAAACCTTGTATTATTAGCTTTCTCCATTCTCTTCTATGCTTGGGGAGAACCTGCTTTTGTTTTGGTAATGATTCTTTCTATAATTGCTAATTATGCTTTTGGCAGATTAATAGACAAATTCAGAAATAAAGATAAAATATTTCTTTGGATATCAATCGTCTTTAATCTTGGAATACTTTTTATTTTCAAATATCTCTGTTTCACACTAAATAACATAGGTTGGCTTATAAATAAAGATTTTAGCAGTATAAAAATTGCTCTGCCGATTGGTATTTCGTTTTTCACATTTCAGGCTATGTCTTATGTGATTGATGTCTACAAAAAGAAAGTGGATGTTCAGAAAAACTTATTCAATCTAGGGTTATATATTTCATTGTTCCCTCAATTGATAGCTGGTCCAATAGTCAGATACGAAACAATAGCCAAAGAAATAGAAAACAGAGAAGAAAATTATGATGACTTCGCAGAAGGCACTATAAGATTTATTCAAGGTCTTGCGAAGAAAGTTATTATAGCAAACCAAGTAGCACTTGTAGCAGATGCAGCATTTGAAACACCAATAAATGAACTTTCAACAGCTTTTGCTTGGTTAGGAGCAATAGCATATACATTGCAAATCTACTTTGATTTTTCTGGCTATTCTGATATGGCGATTGGCTTGGGGAGAATGTTCGGTTTCCACTTCTTAGAAAACTTCAACTACCCTTATATGGCAAGTTCTGTAACTGATTTCTGGAGAAGATGGCACATTTCTTTAAGCAGTTGGTTCAGAGATTATGTTTACTTTCCTTTAGGTGGAAGCAGAGTAGAATCGAAAGCTCGCCATATTTTTAATCTGTTTGTAGTCTGGCTTCTTACTGGAATTTGGCATGGAGCAAACTGGACATTCATCGCTTGGGGTCTTTTCTATTTTATTCTTTTGGTGATTGAAAAACAAATTGGCTTAGACAAGAAAAAAGCATGGTGGGGGCATATCTACACTATGTTTTTCGTGATTATCGCTTGGGTTCTGTTCAGAGCTACAAATATAACCAATGCTTATGAATACATAAAAGTTATGCTTGCTCCAAACTCCATCTCAACAGATACCTTCATTCTTTATTGGTCGAATTATAGATTCTATTTGATTTTAGGCATATTTTTGAGTCTAAGTTGGAAAAAATATTTCTCTTTATCCAGCTCAATAAAGGAGAAAGATTGCAAAGTCAACCAAGGGGATTTTAAAGGAAGCAATAATAACCATAATCACACTCTATACAAAACCAACATAATCTTTGAAATACTAACTAATATTTGTTTTATCAGTCTATTCCTCTTATCTGTTGCTTTTATTGTAAAAAGCGACTACAACCCATTTATTTACTTTAATTTTTAATATGAAAACATCAAAATATTTTTCTATAACATTTATTCTAATATTGTTTGTTTTTAGTGCAGGAATATATATAAATTATATCATTGCACACACAAAGGAAAAAACTGCCCCATCTTCTGAAGTAAAAAAATGCTCGAACTATATTGATTGGAAAAAAGCATATCCTATTGATGAGAAAACAGAAAAAAAACCTAATGAAAAGAAATCAAGCTCAAATTATTCAAAAAAAATAAATAAATATCTTTCCGATATAAACTTTGTATCAAAAATGTATTTACCTTTTAAAATGAGATTTATAGAATTTGGTCACTTTATTAATAAACTTATTGGTGGGAATATGTTTTTAAATCTTGATGGGTTAATTAAATTTCCCAATGGGTATTGGGGATATTTAATCAAAGATAAAGATTCTTTTGAAGAGGATGGAAAAAGAACTGTAGATTTTGCCAAATATTTAGAAAAAGAAAAAATAAAATTTGGGTATATTTTATGTCCATCTAAATTTTCAAAATTCAAAAAAGAACTACCCAAAGGAATGGTTGACTATTCAAATGAAAATGCAGATTCATTTCTAAAAGTTTTGTATGAAAACAATATTAATGTTCTAGATTTACGAGAAGATTTAAACAAAGAATTTCCCAACCATTTCGATGCTTTCTTTAAAACAGATCATCATTGGAAACCAGAAACTGGCTTTTGGGCAACTCAGAAAATAATAAAATTTTTAAATCAGAAACTTGGGCAAAACTTAGATGAGAATATTATCAAGAAAGAAAACTTTAATTTTAAAACCTATCCAAAATTATTTTTAGGTTCGCAAGGGAAAAAAGTAAGCTTGAGTCTAGCTAAACCTGAAGATTTTACTCTTATTATACCAAAATTTGTCACTAATTTTTACTACGAAGCATATAGTAGAGGTATAA
>ONIU01000112.1:1445-10631 GCA_900317935.1 uncultured bacterium | reverse complement strand
ACGAAGTGTCCCACAGCAAAGCGTAACACTAAAGTTACAAGTTTAGTGGTTAGTGGTTGGTGGTGAGTGATGAGTGGTAGGTGAGAAGTGAATAAAAGGAATCAAATAAGACGTATAGCAGAATGCGGGGTTTTAATGGCCCTTGCTTTGGCGCTGTCTTTTATAAAAATATTTAATTTACCTAATGGCGGCTCAGTTTCTTTAGGAATCTTGCCATTGGTATTGTTAGCCGCAAGATATGGATTTAAAACGGGCTTTATATGTGGTATTCTCTTTGGCTTTCTATTACTCTCTAATGGAGCTACCTTTATCCACCCAATACAGTTTGCTCTTGATTATCCAATTGCTTATTCCTGCATAGGCTTAGCCGGATTGATAAAATGGGAAAACGGTCTAAAAGCAGCAACGGCAATAACTATGGCAAATATTGTAAAACTACAAATCCATGTTATTGCCGGTGCTATTTTCTTTGCTAAGAACAAAGAAAATATCAAAGAAGCTTTAATCTTTAGCTATGGATATAACTGTGGGCATTTAATTCCTGAAACCATAATCTGTGCTATTATCGTTTGGTATATTGCTTCTAAGCACAGAAACTTATGCTCACAGCAAAAACTCGATTAGCAAATATCTGGTTCGAGCCAAATTATATTCATCAAGCTACAGTTACCTTATCACTGCCAAGACAACGAGTGCAGACATATCCAGTAACACGTTTACCTTTTACAAGAACGCGTTTTTTCTGAAGGTTGATGCTCCAGCGTCTTTTTGTGCGGTGATGAGAATGGCTTAGTGCGAAACCAACTTGTGGTCCGCGATTGCAAATCATACATACTCTAGACATTTTCAAACCTCCAAATAGAGCTTTAGTGAGCTGTTACTATATCAGATAATTTATTAAATAGCAAGATTTTTTTTTATCAGCTACTATAGATTTAATACTCTTTACAAAAAAATCTTTTTTTTCTCTTTCGGTACATTGAAAAAAAGATTATAATTATTGTACTAACCCAAATATATATAAGAGGTATAAGCATGAAAAAACAAAATATAAAAATATTTTTGCTGTTAGCTCTTCTTATTGCTAGTCAGGGCACATTAGTTTCAGCAAATGATGACCCGATGAGTGTACGCAAAAAATCAAATACCAAAATTGAATCAACTACCGAAAAGAAACAAAAAGAATTAGAAGAAATCATAAAAAACGGAAATGGAATGGTTATAGCTCCAAATCCGAATGCAGTAGTTGAAGAAAAGAAAGAAGAACCCGAATACATTATTCACACAGTAAAACAAGGCGAAAGCCTTTCAATGATAGCTGGGAAATATCTTGGGGATATTCACAGATGGAAAGAACTTATTGAACTAAATAAAGACGCTTATCCGTCACTTTCTAAAAATCCAAATCTTATTCACCCCAATTGGAAAATAAAAGTTCCTGTTGAAAAGACAAAAGAAGATAGCAATGACAATCAGAACGCATCAGATACTAAAAAAATAGATAATGGTGATAAATCTGATGTCAAAGTTACAGACGTTTCCAAAGAAAGCGATAATGTTAAGAAATCATTAATTCCTAATTGGACAACCAGAGCAAAGGTTGCCAGATTACAACAATGTGTAGATAGAGCAAACAGAGCTGAACATTATCATTTAATAAGGAAACTTGATTCAGCCACAATAAAAAGAATGATAGAAAAAGGCTATATGGACAGAGACGAATGGATGGCCATGAATCCGCCTTTTGGTTATACATATACTATTGATCCTTATTCAGGAAAAGTTCAACTTGTTAATCGATACAATATAGCTTTGTCTGAAGACGAAATCAATGAATTAGACAGCAAATTAGCTGAACGCAACAAGAAAAACGCTAAAGTTGATCCTAATGCTTCTGAAGTTGAATCCTGGTTATTAAATGGCGATAAGAACAAAAATGATTCAAAAGGCAACAATTCTAATCGTTCAAACAATAACAGAAATAGCAAAGATGATAACAAGCAGAACAAACAGGATAAAAATTCTAGAAATAAAGATTCTGTAAATAACAGAACCAACAATGACAACCAAAGAAGAGACAGGGACAACGGCAGAGATAGAGACCGTGACAGAGACAATAGTAGGAATAGAGACCGTGACAGAGACAACGGCAGAGATAGAGATCGCGATAGAGACAATAGCAGAGATAGAAGAGGCGGCAGTTTAGCTGATTCTATCGGTAACTTGTTTAAAACTATTGAAGATGTTGCTCATGGTATTGCAGATGGCGTTAGAGATACCGGTAAGGCTATCAGACGCACAGGTGAAGATATTGCTGATGACGTAAAAGATGCTGGCAGAGAATTTAAACGAGCTGGCGAAGACATTGTTGACGGCGTTAGAGACACCGGCAGAGAAATCAGAAGAACTGGTGAAGACATTGTTGACGGTGTTAAAGATACAGTTAGAGACACTGGCAGAGAATTCAAACGAGCTGGTGAAGATATTGCTGATGGCGTCAGAGACACTGGTAGAGAAATCAGAAGAGCCGGTGAAGACATTGCTGATGATGCAAGAAGAACTGGCAGAGAATTCAAACGAGCTGGTGAAGACATTGTTGACGGCGTTAGAGACACTGGCAGAGAAATCAGAAGAGCCGGTGAAGACATTGCTGATGATGCAAGAAGAACTGGCAGAGATATTAGACGTACCGGAGAAGATATAGTTGACGGTGCTAGAGATGCCGGCAGAGAAATCAGAAGAACCGGTGAAGATATTGCTGATGATGTTAGAAGAGCAGCAAGAGATCTTAAACGCAAAGGCGAAGATGCTATAGATGATATAAGAAGAACCGGTAGACGCACTAGTGAAGATGTATCTGACGGTGTCAGAGATGCTAGCAGACAAGTCAGAAGAGCCGGCGAAGATGTAGCTGACGGTGTCAGAGATGCTGGTAGACAAGTCAGAAGAACCACTGAAGATGTAGCTGACGGTGTCAGAGATGCTGGTAGACAAGTCAGAAGAAGCGCTGAAGATGTTGCTGACGGTGTCAGAGATACCGGTAAGCAGGTCAGAAGAGCTGCCGAAGATGTAGCTGATGGCGTTAGAGATACCGGCAAGCAGGTCAGAAGAGCTGCTGAAGATGTAGCTGACGGTGTTAGAGATACCGGTAAGCAGGTTAGAAGAGCTGCTGAAGATGTAGCTGACGGTGTTAGAGATACTGGCAGAGAAATCAGAAGAACCGGTGAAGATATTGTTGACGGTGTTAGAGACACTGGTAGAGAATTCAGAAGAGCCGGTGAAGATATTGCCGATGAAGCAAAGCGAACTGGTAAAGAATTCGAAAGAGCTGGTAAAGAAGTAGTAGACAGCTTCAAAGATGTAGGTAAAGAATTCGAAGACTTATTCAATGGCTGGTTCTAATAGATAAAGCTAATTGAATTAATCTTATAAAATTTAAAATTTTTATAAGAAAAAACTGTTTTACACCTCTTTATATTTGGTTTATAATTGGGTCAGGATTAAAATCCTGACCTTATTTTTTAGCGAGGGAGACTATATGAAAAACTTATTAAAAAAGCTTACTGCAGCAGTTTTTGTAATGTTTTTTGCATCAAACTTGTATGCTGCTGAAAATAACCTTTCGAATAAGATTCTGTTTGTAGAAAAAGAACAAGCTGGTTCAACCTATTTATCAGTAATGGACCCGAATGGTGCAAACAAGAAACGCCTGACTCCATCTATGTTCAACATAGTATTTCCAAAATACAACAATAAAAGCGGTTGGGTTGCCTTCACAAATCAAACAGCTAATATGACTTCTGAAATATATATTCTTAACAAAAATGGAGATCAGCTAAAAAAGATTTTGACCAATGCTTCTTTTGAAGATTTCTCTCCTGATGGAAAATCCTTCTTATACATAACTACCGACCAGAATGCATCTCTCTATGTATTCAACATTGCTAAGAAAGAAGCAACCAAAGTATCACAGACTCTCAAAGTTACATCTGCCAACTGGTCACCAGACGGAGAATGGATTGTTGCTTCTGTATTAACAGATAATGGCACCTTAGACTTATATTTGATTTCCTGCTATGCTCAAGGAATCATCAAGGCTACAGATACTCCAAATGCAAATGAAGCATTTCCTATGTTTTCTAATGACAACATGAAAGTAGCTTTTTACACTAACCGTCATGGCGACAAGAATGAAATAGAAATACTTGGCGTTGGCGTCAAGAACAATCTGGCCCTTACAAGACCATTGCTCGTAGGCACTCACCCAAGCTTCTCACCAGATGACAAATCTATTGTTTATCAAGATGGCGAAGACATTTTTGTTAGTGATTTAAACGGTCATGAACCAACTAAGATTGGTACTGGCAGAACTCCATACTGGACAAAGTAATTAGACAGAGGTTTTCATGATTAATTTAAAGACAATCCTAGTTCCAATAGATTTTTCTGTAAGCTCACAAACAGCTTTAGATTATGCTGCAGCCTTTGGCGCTGATTTTGGTGCACAGATTCACCTTCTCTGCGTAGTAGAAGAAGAATCTCTTACTGCCAACATAGGAGGTGACCCTCTAAATACTAGAGAAAGCTGGCGCAAGGAAAATCTCAAGAAACTAGAAGAATTTATTCCTGAAAAATACAAAGACTTAGACCTGATTAAGCGTGTTGAAGGTGGACTTACCTATGAAGCCATTCTTAAATATGCTCAAGAAAACAATATTGATTTGATTATAATGGGTGCTAACGGTCAAACAGGTTTCATTGAATCTTGGCTTGGCGGTACAACATACGAAGTTGCAAGAAAAGCACCTTGTGCTGTTTTAACAGTAAAACCAGAAGGATTTGGCTTCATAAAAGAAGACTAATTGAATTTTACTTAAAACGCTCAATAATCCGATTTAAGCGCTCAGCAGCTTGAATCGGATTTTCTTTTGGAGAAATTGCAATATCCAACTGCAAGGGTGCATTAATCTTAGGCAACATAGCAGGATTATCCTGTAGAAACATTGCCGTAACGCCATTTCCTAGCTGAACAACAAAGAAATTATCTTTGTGGGAATTAGTAATTATCTGGTCAGCATGAACAGCCCCATAAAATCTTGTATATGAAACTAATGGATTCCAAGCTGCTGAAGCTCTGTAAGCACTTAAATTATCAGGAATGTCCTCATCCTTCCATTCTTTTGATAGAACTGCATTTACCCCTTGTTTTCTAACATAAGCCAAAGCATTTAAATTAGAAATATTAAAACACCAGTCCAGTTCAAAATGAAGGTCTGGCAGCAGTTTTGCAAGTTTAAAAGCTTCCCAGCCGAAACAGAGGAAATAACCTTGCTTAAGCTTTTTCAAGCTATTATATACTTCGCTAAACTGCTTTGAATTCAGTATCGGCGGAAGCCAGAAAGAAAGCTTTTTGCTTTGAAGCACTTTTTCAGAAATATTATTATAACCGCTCCAAGGCAATACTAAGCAATCTGATTTTAGTTTTAAAGATAGAATTTCTGCTTCATTCCAGATTCTGAGCCTTAATCTTGGCAAATCTCTCTTCTCACTGAAAAGAGCAGATTTATCTATTGCCAGATTATTGCTCTTTTCCTGTAGATACTTACCAATGGAATTACTGCCTAGAGGAGGCGGCAATTTTTCAACCATACTAAGATTTTCTGCTAAGGCTCTTTTAAGCTTTTTAAGAGAACTTGCACTTATATGAAGTCTTTCGCCCAAATGGTCTGTAATGTGACGACCAGAACAGTAATCGTCACCTATAACAGAAAACTTTTCCTGCAATGGACCTTCGTCTAAGCCTTTAAGCATAGCATTTTCAAGATTTTCTTCTGTTTCCAGATGAAGTTTGTGACCATCTACTTCGGCTTCAACAGCCAATGGAGTTCCTTCATAACCAGACCAAAACAAATCAATAGAGCGTCTTTCCATTGATTTATCCCATTTTGATTCCCAGTCTTCTTCGTTGTTTTTCGAGGTTCTTCTAATTTCAGTTTTTGCAGGGATATTAGAGGGCAATCCCCTGACCCAGATACGATTTTTACTCAGTTTATCTGCCTGAGCAAAAGTTATTCTTGCACCTTTTTTTTCACTGCCTTCATACCAGAAAAGACCGTCTCCGGCTTTCAGCTCATTTTTCTGAGTCAGTTCTACCAATCCGTCAGAGTTTTTACCTGTGGTAATGCCCACGACAAGGCCTTCTCTACCTGGATTATTGCCTGTTTTCCAATTTTCAGGTTTCTGAGAACCAAAGAAAAAACCTGTTGAGGAAGCTCTAGAAAAGACTTCGTCAAGATTCTTTTCATCTACAGTCTTTTTTCCATCAATAGCGGTTCTATAAGCTTTGACAACCTGATAAACATATTCAGGACTCTTCATTCTACCTTCGATTTTAAGCGAAGAAATCCCTGTTTTTATAAGAGGTTTTATATCCTTAATCAGTCTTAAATCTTTTGGACTGAACAGGCAGTTAAAGTTCTTTGAATTATCAACAGAATATTCACGGCGGCAAGGCTGAGCACAGGTTCCTCTGTTGCCTGAACGGGTTCCTAGAGCTGCGCTCCAGAAACAGCGGCCAGAAATAGAGTAACACATTGCCCCATGAACAAAAACTTCTATTTCAAATGGGCTGTTTTTAACAATATCATCTATTTCTTTTTCAGAAGTTTCTCTAGGCAATATAACACGGGTGATTCCCAGTTCTTTTAGCTCTTCTACCCCACCCTGCCCAAACCAGGCCCCTTGAGTGCTTAGATGAAGAGGAATTTTACTACCCCTTCTGCGGAGTTCAGCGGCAATACCAATATCTTGAATTATTAGAGAATCTGGTTGCAAAGACTCCATAAAGTCTAAAGTTTTGAGCAGAAGCGGCCATTCATGCTCAAATACTATCGTATTAAGAGTGATATAAAGCTTTTTGCCTAAAGCCCTGGTAACTTTTCTTGCCCATCTCAGCCCAAGCTCATCAAAATTAGAAGCAAAGGCTCTGGCACCGAATCGTTTTCCTGCAAGATAAACAGCATCAGCACCTGCTATAAAAGCAGCTTTGAGGCAATCAGCACTGCCGGCAGGAGCAAGAAGTTCCGGTTTAGACATATTTTAATTATTCTCTTTCAAGAAACCAGGTTAAAGCCAAATGATAAACTTCTGAACCAAGCCCGCAAATAACCCCACGAGCTACCGGGCTGATAAAAGAATTATGTCGGAACTCTTCTCTAGCATAAATATTGGTTATGTGCACTTCAACTACATCAGCTTCAATAGCAGTAATACAGTCTCTTAGAGCTATACTTGTGTGAGCTAATGCCCCAGGGTTTAAAATTACTTTTGCAGACTTAGGCAAGGCTTGTAAAAAATCTATAATTGCGCCTTCTGAATTGCTTTGAAAGAACTTGATTTCTTCATTATTGGCAAAAGCAGTTTCTTCCAAATCTCTATTTATTTCATCAAGTGTAATATTGCCGTATTTCTGCGGTTCACGGCGGCCTAGCAGATTAAGATTAGGACCATTTACAACGTATATCATTTTTTATCACCTTTTTCTTCCGGCAAAAACAATAAATCAATCAAAGCATAAGATATTTTCATGAAATTAACCAGCTCAGATGCTGTTCTTAAGCCAAACAATCTTCTGAAAAATCTGTTTTTAGTTCCCCAGAAACGCTGCATAAATCTTTTGTGTTCAGCATTAGTCCACAAGTAATCATCTCGAATAATCAGATGGTCTATATATTTGCATACAGGCAACGTAATACCCCCGCCAAACCACCCGTGGTTAACTTGTAAACAGGCTTCGAAACCAGCATTACGTATTTCTTTGAGTTTTTTTACAACTTCTTCTCCATCTACAGCTTGAGGGTCATAAAGCCATATTCTTTTAACCGGGAACAATATTTCTGAATATACAACTTCATCTTTACTTAAAAAAGAAAGACTAACCTGAACCTTCTGATTTTGAAAAAGAGCCCTGAGACGGTTTATTTCATCTACAGTCCATTTGGAAGGAGTAAAATGGAAAGCATCGAACCCGGACTTAGTGAGCCAGACAAGAAGCTTTGTCATCCAGTCTGTTCCCGGATAAGTAAAAAGAGAAGTTGAAAACTCTAATAACCCCTGCCAAGGCTGCCAAATTTCAAGATTATGAACGCTAAGCCATTTTTCAGGCAAAAGGTTGTAACCCACATCTATTAAGGATTCTTCAGGAATATCTAATGGAGCCGTTTTATCATTATTCAACTGGTCACAATAGCCAGACAGCTCGTCACCTCTTAGAATTCTCAATATAGAACTCTTGCCTGTTCCATAAATGACAAAATCAAATTCTTTTGTCACATCAGATTTTACAAAGTTACAGCCAAGTCTTGGATTAGAGAAAGTCTCACGAATAGAGGCTATTATCGGTTTTACTGTTTCGATGTCTGGTTCTTCAGCTAAGCGGCAAATAACGGTTTTAACCGGTGAAGATTTATAAACAGTTAACATATCGTTAATCTGTGGAACAGGAACATCAATGAGAGCTATTCGTTCTTTATCCATAGCTTTTAAGCAGTATAAGCCAATAGGAGCAGAACGGGAAATGGAATGCCGCCAGGATAACTTATTCTTTACAGAAGCTCCTGCCAATTCAATTATTAAAATTTCAATCTTTCCATTATCCATAATTGATGATGTTAACACGAAAATATTTATGTCACAAGATAACTATATTAAAAAAGAAACTGAAGATTAAAGATAATAGTTCCCATTTTCTATCTTCTATCTTAAATCTTATATCTTTCATCTTCCTCATTTACAGCTATCTACAAAAGTTTTGAATATGTTCTTGCTGAAATCATCTGAGGCAAAAGTTTCCTCAGGGTGCCACTGCACGCCAAGACAGAATCTTTTATTATCAACAGATTCTATTGCTTCAATTATTCCATCAGAAGTTTCTGCAGCAGTAGAAAAACCAAAAGGAACAGCTTTTACTGCCTGATGATGAAAAGAATTAACCATTATTTTTTCATCGCCAGCTATTTCAGCTAATCTGGTATTTGGCGAAATATTTATAAAATGTGAAGGCGCCCAGCGTGGAGAACTTTGAGAATGCTGAACAGAAGCCATAGTAGCAATATCCTGATGAACCATTCCACCAAGAGCAATAGCCATAACCTGAATGCCCCGACAAATACCGAGCATAGGCTTATT
>ONIU01000112.1:0-1372 GCA_900317935.1 uncultured bacterium | reverse complement strand
CCGCCAGCGAGCAAAATTCCATCTACCAGCCCAAGATATCTCTCTGCCAATCTATGAATTTCACTTAAAGAAATATCATGAACAAAGGGAACCGGCAATAATATCGGGTCGCCTCCGCTTAGTAACACTGCGTTAGAATACTTCCTTGAAACATAGGTGCGAATTCGCATTTCATTATCGCGAACAGCACAATCAGCATAAAAAATACCAATTAGAGGTCTTTCTGTCATATTAGAGATTTCCTTTGTGAGATGGATCTAGTATATCTCTTAACTCATCGCCGAAAACATTGAATACAATTACTAAGAAAGCAATGCAAAGACCTGGATATATTACCAGACTTGGATGAGCAATCATATAATCTTTGCCAACAGCAACCATTCCTCCCCAAGTCGGTTCAGCAGGGTCGACACCGAGACCTAAAAAGCTTAAGCTTGCTTCAGAAAGAACAGCAGTAGCCATTCCCATAGTAAAAATTACTGTGATAATTGGTAAACAGTTTGGCAATATATGAGTCAGCATTACCTGAGAGCGAATTATTCTTGCCATTTCAGCCCAACCAACTATGGCTATTGCAAAAATAACCGTTCCCAAACCATTTCCCATAATCATAGAAATAGCCAACGAGATAAGTAAGCTGGGAAAAGCCAGGAACATATCTACTATTCTCATCAAAACCCAGTCTATCCAACCACCGAAATAGCCGGCAGTCAAACCTACGACAAGACCGATTATAAGAGCAACACATCTGGAAGCAAACCCAATAACCAAGGAGAGCCTGGAACCATGTACTATTCTTGAAAAAATACATTGTCCTAAATTGTCGCATCCTAATGGATAGCCTTTGGCATCACTATTCCAGCGTAATTCCGGATTTGTTTCCATAGGATTATGAGGAGAAAGAGCAGGTGCGAATATAGCTACCAAAGTCACCAATATGATTCCTATTAAACTTAGCTTACCTGCAAGAGTAAGACGACTGAAAAAAGAATCTTTTACTATTATATTTTTATTTGGATCTATACTGGTCATGCTGCACTTTTCCCCATCATTTCTTCTCGAATTTTAGGATTTATCCATGCATAGATAAGATCCATTATCAGGTTTACAATAATAAAAACCAAAGCTCCGATAAGAATTACACCTTGTATAATTGGATAATCGCGCTTTAATATTGCATCCATTGCAAATCTGCCGATTCCAGGCAGGTCAAATATTGTTTCAATGATTACTGAACCATTCAGATAACTTGATAAATCCAGACCTATTACAGTAATAACCGGTATGAGAGCATTAAAAAGGCCGTGTCTGAAAAGAATTCTCCAAGGACTCAAACCCTTTGCTCTTGCGGTTCTGATAAAATCCTGATTCA
>ONIU01000202.1 GCA_900317935.1 uncultured bacterium | reverse complement strand
TGGCCAGGCAATTGGAAAGATAAACGTTTTGGCTTTCGTCTCGCTCTTGTGCCTATTGATTAAAAAAGCTTTGTTATTGCAATGAAAGATTAATAATAGGTAAGAAAAATGACTGACAATAAATTGAAATTAGCTTTGCTGAAAATAATTAGTGATATGGTTGAATGTCCTGCTGGAAGTTTTATGATGGGAAGTCCTAAAAATGAATACGGAAGAAACATTTATGGTGAGGTCAACGACTTTGAAACTCAGCACAAAGTTGCGATTACTCAGCCATTCTTGATAGGCAAATTCCTCATAACAGAAGAACAATACGAAACCATTATGGAAGAGGAGCCAATTAGGTATTATGATAATAGAAGACTTAACACCCCAGTCTCAGAAACAACTTATCAAGAGGCAAAAGGATTTTGTGAAAAACTAAACAACCTTCTTGAAAGATTTCATATTTCTGATGAGTTTATTCCAGAAGATTATCACTTTGATCTTCCAACAGAAGCACAATGGGAATACGCTTGCCGTGCGGGAACTACTAGAGCATTTAATTCAAATGATAATTTATCAAATGAAGAAGACTTTTTGGAAGAAATTGCCTGGTATTCAGGAAGTATGCTAACCCCAGATATAATAAGCTTAATCAGAAAGGAGAATACAGATTACTTCGAAAAAGATTCTTCCCCTAAAACAGTTAAAGATATTTTAAATGAAGGATGGGTATCTTATAGAAGTTTTAAAAAGCCTATTGGTCAGCTTCTTCCTAATTATTGGGGTATATTTGATATGCACGGCAATGTGCACGAGTGGGTAAGAGATTCGTTTAATAATAAAGGAGATTATGAGGTCGGAAATGCTGTAGATCCAATAGTATCAGAAAATGGGAAATGGCATGTTTTACGTGGTGGAAGCTATAAAGACTCTGCTGAATATTGCCGTTCTGCTTCTCGTTTTTTCGTAGAAGAAAGCGATGATTTATTCGATAATTATGGGAAACATTTATCAATAGGTTTTAGAGTAGCTCTAGTTTCTGATTTATCTAATGAAGAAAAAGCATTATTGAAAGAATTATATAAAGAAGATGATGAATATTGGGAATCCAAGAAAAATAACAAAATAGAAACTTTGATTCAGGCTATTAAATATAATAAAGAATTAGGAACTATTAAAAGGCTTGTTTCCGAAAGTAATTTAAAAGAATTACATTCAAGTAATAAAAAAATATATTATGATGAAGAAAGCCCTCTTACTGCGGCTGCAAGTTATAGTAATAATCCAGAAATTATTAAATTGCTTCTTGATTGCGGTGAAAATACTAGCTATAGAAATGATTGCGGTTATACTGCTTTGCAGTGTGCTGCTTTTTATAATCCAAATTACGAAGTGTTTAAAATTATACTCGAAAATAGTAAGAAAGAAGATTTTTGGGAGTATTCTCAAAGAGAAGATGAGAACGCATTAGGTCTGGCTTTATTCCAAAATACAAATATCAATATAATTTATGAATTAATCAAATACGATCCTAGTTTATACAAAGATAGTGATTATTATTCTAGACTTTTAGTTCGAGTTACCAGGGAAAGAAATTATGAAGCTAGCCCTGGATTTGAAAGCATAGTAAAACTACTGATTGATAAAGGTGCTGACATCAATAAAATATATAGGGAAAATAATGAAGAAGAATTAAAGTTTCATTATGCTTTAGGAGAAGCCATAAAAGATGATTCTATAGAAAAAGTAAATATACTGTTAAAGTATGGGGCTGACTCTAGTCTAGTTATTAGAGACGGGCAAAATAAAATTATTTCCACGCCATTGTTTGAATGTATCGGAAAAATGGGAGAATACGGCAATTTAGAAATACTAAAATTTTTAATTCAAAAGAACGCTAATATTCATCAAAAATTAGCTTATAGTCGTAATATTGCTATGGAAGCAGCTTGTTCTGGAGATATGGAAATTCTAATATTTCTTATAGATTATGATAAAAATTTATTGAATGAAGAAGACAACAAAGGAAGAACAGTATTGAATTATTTTATTCCTTATCGCTGGGATGAAAATGATTTTGACTGTTTAAAGTATCTTATTAAATCTGGTGCAGATGTAAATCATAAAGATAAATACGGAGAAAAACCAATAGCAATAGCCTTTTATGCTAATTGTTTTAAAGCCATTGACATTCTGTTAGAAGCAGGCACAATAATTGATCAAGAAGATTTTATGATAATAAAAAACAGAATAAGATATAGTGGTTTAAAATCATCTATAAAAATAAAACTTCTTAAACGCCTCTATCAAGCTGTAGGCAAGGTGTTTTGAGATATAAGATATAAGATTTAAGACCAAAAATGGAGACAAAAGATTGAAGATGCTCCCCAAATCGAAGATTGGGAGAGCTGGCGAGCGATAGCGAGACTGAAGGGGCTGATTGCGTAGCAATCCAGTTCTCAACTCTCAATTCTCAACTTTCAATTTCTCTAATCCCTCCTCCCTGCACCCTATACCCTTTAAAAAAGGCTCTGCCTTTTTTATTCCTTCGACAAGTTATGACGAGGCGAACTGCTATTATAAAATCATAAGCCTCGGTGCTTAAATTTAATTATTTTCTAGGAGAAAATTGTTATGGCTATCTCTACCGCAATCGAAAAAAATGGCTTTGTTGAAGTTCGTGATGAAAGAAATCATATGTTGTTTATGGAACAAGGAAAGCTTCATGGATATACTAGTAACAGTGTTAGCGTCAAAAAATCCGACGGTTATATCCATACTTATGATGATAAAAGACATCGAATTAGCATGGTAAAAGCATAATTGATTCTAATCCTATAAATGAACAACTGTCCAAAAGCCCCTCCTTGATGTTCCTTTTAGAAGATGCTCCCCCAGAATTATTTGGAAAAATTACTGGGGCTGCCGCCAAGGATGGCGGCGTGCAAGCGAGCCACAGGATGTGAGCGAGTCGCTGAGCTGTCAGCTTGCTGACTGAGGGGGGAGCAAAGCGTTAGCTTTGCGTAGAAGGGGTGGTGACCGAACTAGAGTTAACTTTGTTTAGCGTTAGCGTATTATTATAATATTCTTTTGGGCAAATTCTAAGAAGAAACAAAGTGCCTGGAAGGCACTACATTATTAACCTAGGGCGACTTATGTCGCCCTAGGTGAGATCACCATTTATTTTTCGTCTGGAAGACGATACAAAAGGTTAGTCATAAATAGATAATTCATAATTAAAAAAATTCTATTAATAAAAAACTGTCTTTGCTAAAACAATCCTCTTATCTCTTATCTCTAAAAAAATACTGGGCTGTTTACGACTTAGGCTTTATGCCTCTACAGTCAAAACAGCCTTTTTTTATTATTATTTTTCGTAATGGTATCTACAAGAAATTATATTAAGTCCATTTTCGTCTATAACATAAACAAGTCTATTTGTTTCATCAATTCTTCTGCTGAATAACCCTTGAAGATCATATAGTAAAGGTTCAGGCTTACCTATTCCATTAACGTTTCCATTTCGCTCTATGTCTTCAATTAATTTATTTATTCTTTTTAAGGTCTTCTTATCTTGATTCTGCCAATATAAGTAATCTTTCCATGCTTCGTCAGTCCAAATTTTATTCATCATAATCCTCTATGATGTCATGAACCTTGGTTTTCCCTGATTTATATTGTTTTATTGATTTCATCAAGTGGTTATAATTTGATTTATTGCTAACTAGATGAAGAGTTTCCATAATATTATCATAGAGACTTTGAGACATTATTATCATATTTTCTTCTTTTCTAGTGACAATTAATGGCTCTTTGTCTTCGGCGATCTTATCAAAATATGTTTTCATGTTGTCTCGAAGAGTAGTGTAATTAACGGCTTGCATTTTTTACCTCCGTCTAAAATAATCATAACGTACTTATTTACGTACGTCAAATGAAACCTTTTAAGATTTTTTTTAACAAAAACTTTTGTGTTCGTGAAAATAGTCACAAACAGTAATAGAAAGAAGTGCATTGGAAAACTAAGTTAAAAATTATGCACGACTCTTGGAATTAACATTTTTCAAAAGTGGTAGGAAGCAATTTCTCGTTAAGGGCGCTAAGAAAAATTTACTTCAAGGAGTCCTTAATATGAAAAACTCTATGTTTCTTGTTCGCTTTGCTCTTATTGTTGGAAAGTTAAAAGTTGGCAAACCATTGACTGCTAAAGAATTAGCAGATTTCGTTAATGAAGACCGCAGAATAAGTGGCGAAAGGAAAGTAGGCATTAGAACTATACAGCGTGATATAAGGGAATTGCGAGATGCATTAGGTATAAATATTGTTAGTAAGAAGAATAATACTTATACAATTGAGCCAATGCCAGAATATTGCCCTGAGTATATAAAGAATTTTATTGAAGTAATCTATGAAATTTTAAAAGGTTTCGAAAAGACAGAACCAGAAAAGCTAGTTATAAATACAGCTATTAATCAGAGTAAAGATGTTAAAATTTCATTATTGACTGATGAAAATAAATGCATTGATATT
>ONIU01000231.1 GCA_900317935.1 uncultured bacterium | reverse complement strand
ATAAGGAACAAAGAGGTTCTGTAGCCTTAGAATTATATGATGCAATTACTGATGAAAGCAGAAATGCAGAATTCAAGAATAACGAAAACAAAAAATCCTTTGTTGTTCCCGCAAAACAGTCTAAAGGTTTTAGCTGGCTGCTGGATATTCCATATAAGCCCGGCTTCGTTAAGTATAAAGCTGTTGGCGCGACAAAGACTCATTCTGACGGTGAAGAAGGCCTGCTGCCCATTCTCTCATCACGAATACTTGTAACAGAATCTTTGCCTCTTCCAATAAGAGGACCAGAAACCAAGAATTTCAAATTTGAAAAACTGCAGAAATCTGGCGAATCAAAGACTCTCGAACACAAAGCACTGACTGTTGAAATGACCTCTAACCCTGCCTGGTATGCAATTCAAGCACTCCCCTACCTCATCGAATTTCCACATGAATGTTCTGAACAGACATTCAACAGAATTTATGCCAACAAGCTTGCTGCACATATTGCAAATTCTGACCCAAAAATTAGACGAGTATTCGATATCTGGAGAAAAGATGAGCTTTACAACAAGGGTACAGCTTTGATGTCCAATTTAGAAAAGAACCAGCACCTCAAATCTGTTACCCTGATGGAAACTCCTTGGGTTCTTGATGCTAAGAATGAAAATGAACAAAAACATAAAATAGGCGTTCTTTTTGAAGAAGAAAGATTAAGAAGAGAAATAGAAGCCGCAACAAATAAACTTAAGAATATGCAGATGTCCAGTGGTGCATTCCCATGGTTCCCAGGCGGACTTGAAAACACCTATATCACTCTTTATATAATGACCGGTTACGGGCGTTTAAGAAATTTGGGTGTAGACATTGACCTGCTCATTGCCTTACGCTGTGCTGATTTTCTTGATAGTAAAATAGTTGAAATATTTAATAAAATCAGAGCTTTTGATAAAGATTATAAAGAAAATAAACACATTGATTCATTTATTGCTTTCTATCTCTATGGCCGTTCTTTCTTCCTAAAAGACAGACCTATACCAAGATTCAGCCAGGAAGCAGTCAACTACTTCATTGACCAGGCCAAGAAATTCTGGCTGGAAGTTCCTTATAGAATGAGCCAGGCACATATGGCACTAGGCTTAAAACGTTTTGGCGATAATGAAACACCCAATAAAATTATTAAAAGCATAAAAGAACGCAGTGTTACAGATGAAGAAATGGGTCGTTTCTGGCGAGAAAAAGAAATCGGCTATTCCTGGAACAGAGCTGACATTGAAACTCAGGCAATGATGATTGAAATGTTCTCTGAAATAAACAATGACGAAGAAGCTGTTGAAGAATGTAAAATCTGGTTATTGAAGCAGAAACAGACTCAATGTTGGAAAACAACAAAGGCTACTGCTGATGCCGTTTATGCTTTGATTCTTCGCGGCTGCGACCTTCTTGCTTCTGACAAGCTGGTCAAAGTCTATCTTGATAATACAGAAGTAAAACCTGAAAAGGTTGAAGCTGGCACAGGCTACTATCAGAAGATTTATTCCGGTGCTGAAGTAAAACCTCAGATGGGTAATATTCAGCTTAAAAAGGAAGACAAAGGCATAGCCTGGGGTGCTGTACACTGGCAATATATCGAAGATATGGCCAAGGTTACTCCATTCGAAAACAACCTCAAGCTGAAAAAATCACTCTACATTAAGAACAACACAGAAAAAGGCCCTGTAATTTCACCTGTAATAGATGGAAAAGTCAGAGTCGGCGATTTGGTTGTAGTTCGCATTGAACTTAGGACTGACCGTGATTTAGAGTTTGTACACATGAAAGACCAGCGAGGCAGCGGCATGGAACCTGTTAATGTTCTTTCAAGATATAAATGGCAGGATGGTCTTGGCTATTATGAATCCACCAAAGACACCGCTTCTCACTTCTATATAGACTACCTGCCAAAAGGTACATACGTATTCGAATACGAAATTCGTGTTCAGCTTGCAGGACAGTATCAGACAGGCGTCGCTGAAATCATGTGTATGTATGCCCCTGAATTTAATTCTCATTCAGAGTCATTCATGCTCAATGTAGAATAAAACCCAAAAGGCTAGGATTACCTAGCCTTTTGGGTTTTTAGTGATTAGTGATGAGTGATGAGTGGTGGGCGATGAGTGAAAACCTGCCCTCAAAGCGAAGCGTAACACTTCTCACCCTTCCAACCCTTCTAACTCTTATAACAACTACCACAGTGAAACGTCCCACAACGAAGTGTCTCACAGCACAGCGTTCCACTTCCAACCCTTCCAACTCTTCTCACCCTTCCAACCCTTCTAACTCTTATAACAACTACCACAGTGAAACGTCCCACAACAAAGTGTCTCACAGCGCAGCGTTCCACTTTTAACCCTACCAACTCTTCCAACCCTTCTAACCCTTCTAACTCTTATAACAACTACCACAGTGAAACGTCCCACAACGAAGTGTCTCACAGCGCAGCGTTCCACTTTTAACACTTCTCACCCTTCCAACAACTACCACAGTGAAACGTCCCACAAGTTGCGTAAGCAACTGTCCCACTATCTGCACAAGAGCCGCAGGCTCTCTTGCTCTACTGCTCTGTTGCTCTAAAAAACTGGCTGCTCGCAATGACGGTTAGACCACAGACTATCGTTTGCGAAAGCCAATCCTCTTACTCTTGAATAATAACTAAAAATAAAAAAGAATGATCCTACGTTTACCGTACACCCAGCAAACAGAGCGCCAGGAGGTCATTCTTTAAATTAATCATAACAAAAAATCGATAATTAGTCAAACTTCCGTTGAATACTTTTCTATCATAGTATAAAAATTATATTTATCAGAATTTGATTTATACAATCTTATTACACTGCATAAATTATCTATAAATTGCAAACCTTCTTCTAGGTGAGAATCAATTCCCATAATAGTCTCAATACTTACAAATTCTTTACTCAATCCAATTATTCTGTTTTCAAAATCTTTTTTATTAAATCGATCAAAAATAATATTAACTCTATCTTTTATTTCTAATATTATCTTTGATAATAATTTTATATAAGCATCTTCTTTTGATTTTTGAGTAAAAGAGGAATCATCTTTATAGTAACAAGAAAATATAACAACAGGATTTAAATTAGATAATTCTTCAAGTAATTTAATCTTAAGTTTCTTATATTTTCTATCTAATAAGGTTGATTTAAATTCAGTAAACAGAATAGATTTTGCTCTCGAATCAATAGGAATGTTTCTAATACTTTTTTTAAAATGATTGTAAGCCAAAACAATATCTTTTTTGTTTTTTACTAATAAACCAGCAACTATAAACCAATCGTTATTTTCAGTTTCATCAATAAATAGGTACATATAGCATAACTAATGTGAATATTTTGGTTGATAATATCATTAATTAATATAAAAAACTATTATTTAATTTGAAAATGCTAAAGTGTCTCACAGCGCAGCGTTCCACTTCCAACCCTTCTCACCCTTCCAACCCTTCCAACAATTCCCACAGGCAGCTATGCTGCCGTCCCACAAGTTGCGTAAGCAACTGTCCCACTATCTGCACCAGAGCCGCAGGCTCTCTTGCTCTCTCTTAAATAGCTGGCTTTCGCCAGCGTAGTTATTGTAGTCGGTAGTTGTGGTAGTCATTGTTTTATCGTTAATTCTTAAGCTAACGAATAATAGTGTTTTTATTAGTTGATTGAGCAAGA
>ONIU01000029.1 GCA_900317935.1 uncultured bacterium | reverse complement strand
AGATTGCGTTAGCAATCTAGGGGATTTTCGAGAAGATAGGTTAGTAGTATATAGCTGAGTCCGAAGACTGATTTTTTAAAATCCCCCAGTCATGCTTTGCATGACATCCCCCTTTATGAAAGGGGTTAAGGACAAATGCCCCTACACGGAAATTTATTCCAAATTTTGGAATAAGGTTTTCTCTTATTCCATTTTAGAGCATAAATTGGAATAAGGATTTTCTTATTCCATTTTAGACTGTAAATTGGAATAAGGATTGACTAGGTTATTTTTATAATATAGAATATCGAAAAAAGTAATTAATGGTGAAAAACAAATGATTAGAGGGTTACAAGGTCAATATAAGACAATATCAACAGTTGGAGAATATGTTAAAGCATTTATTCCTAACGATTTGCCGCCTATTCCAACAATAGAATGGAATGTGGGTTTAAGAAAAAAATATGATGAAGCTATGTTGGCATTAGGTAGATTAGATTCCGTTTCTATACTATTACCAGATACTTCCCTTTTTTTATATATGTATATTCGTAAAGAAGCTGTTTTGTCTTCGATGATTGAAGGAACTCAATCTTCTTTATCAGATTTACTTACTTATGAAGTGAACGAAGTTCCAGGAGTTCCTATTGATGACGTTCAAGAAGTAAGTAATTATGTTAGTGCTTTGAGCTTTGGAATTAAAAGAATTAAAGAATTACCTATTTCGTTAAGGCTTTTTAAAGAAATTCATTCAGTTTTATTATATAAAGGCAGAGGTGCTCATTCTTCTCCTGGAGAATTCAGACATAGCCAAAACTGGATAGGAGGAACTCGACCAGGTAATGCACATTTTGTTCCACCGCCGCCAGAAGATATGATTGATTGTTTAAGCCAATTAGAAAAGTTTCTAAACGATATTCCTGAAGAAACTCCAATATTAGTCAAAGCTGCTCTAATGCACGTTCAGTTTGAGACAATTCATCCGTTTCTAGATGGGAATGGAAGATTAGGACGGCTTTTAATAACATTGCTTCTGTGTGCCAATAATGTATTAAAAGAACCAATGCTTTATCTGAGTTTATATTTTAAAACTCATAGAACAACTTATTATGAATTGTTAAATTCTGTTAGAGAAAATGGTGATTGGGAAGAATGGCTTGAATTTTTTGCAGATGCAATAATTGAAACTGCTAATCAGGCTGTAATAACAGCTAAGAGGCTTGTTTCTTTAAGCAATTACGATTTGCAAAGGATAAACTCTTTAAAGCGTATCTCGGGAAGCGTATCTGTTGTATATAGACAATTTTTGGAACAACCTATATCTACTTTAGCAAATATAACTAAAAAGACAGGTCTTTCAGCTACGACAGTTCAATCTTCATTAAATGAGTTAATTAAATTAAATATAATTAATGAATTTACAGGCAACAAACGTAATAGAAAATATTCTTATATAGAATATATCAGCATTCTAAGTGAAGGATGCGAATAATTTTTTCTTATTCCAAATTTTGGAATAAGGATTTCCCTTATTCCATTTTGGGCCGTAAATTGGAATAAGGAATTTCTTATAAAAAAGGCTGGCGAACGCCAGCTTTTTTTTACTGTGGTTGGTGGTTAGTGAGGTGAAAACTGAAAACGGAAAACTGAAAATTGAAAACTGAAAGGTGAAAATTGAGAATTGAGAGAATTAGGAAGACCCCTTCAGTCTCGCTTTGCTCGACAGCTCCCCCAAAGGCTTTGCCTATTTGGGGAGCATCTTTTTAATTTTTCATTCTTAATTATTTAATCGCACGGGCTTCCATGTAGAAGCGTTTTTCGTTGGCTTCACCCATAGAGAAGGTCTTGCGGGGTAGGGCACCGTCTTTAATGATTGTTTCGAAGAATGTGCTCTTATCAATAGCTGGTAAGAAGATACCTATGTTGCCTTTTTCAGAACCCTGTTTATCTGTAACATCAGCACCGTGGATATAGCCGATGTTATATTTCTTTTTTACAAGTTCATCAATAACCTTCTGGAGTGTACCAGCAGCGATGTTGGCAGCAGGTTTTTTAAGAGTAACAACTGCGTGCTTGCCAGCTACACAGTAACCGAAGCGCTGTTCACTCTGGTCTTTGATTTTGTCGGCAATGCAGTTTTTACAGCCAACTTCTTCGATAGAAATGGATTCAGCGTTTTTCTTGAGTTCATTTAAGAATACATCTTCTGGAACGTTGAAGAATACGCGGTGAATTGGTTCGAAAACAAGACCTGGATCGAAAATGTTTTCTAATTCAACAAGACAGAATCTTGCAGGATGATTCTTCTGCTGTTCTGGTGTAAGAGTAGCTTTGATATCTTCCCAGCAGCTCTTAGCAGTTGCGAAGCTGTGGTTCCCATCACCCATAGCGAAAAGTAATGGGTTGTTTTTATCAAGAGAAGCATAAATAGCTTCAAAAGCTTTGCAGATGTTTTCTTTATCTTCATCTGAATTTACAAGCCAAGCTTCGAGATGACCGCCATTCTTCATAAGTTCAACATCATAAACGCTTTGAAGTTTGTCTTTTTTAGCTGCTAATGGTTCAATTACAGAGCGCTTTTCGTCAGAAATCAAAACCATGATGTGAGGTATTTCGAGAGGAGCGTCTTTTCTGATTTTCTTTCTCGGTGGAATTCTAGAAAGAATTGTGCCTTCAGTAGCTCTGATTAAAGTCTTAGAACCCTTTTCCCAGCTATAGCGGTCAAGGTCTAATGCAGCCATGAGGCCCCATCTTGATACGCCACTGCAGGTTCTGCGAACTAAGAAGAAAGATTCTTTATATGTATCAAACAATTTTGCGTCAACATACTTTTTCATTGAAGCATTGATGTTGGCTATACGCTGGTCTCCATCGTTGTCTTCAAGATAGCATTCTGGGAAAATAAGTCGAAGAGTTGATGGTGCGTCACCAACTATATCTGAAGCTGACTGCCAATATTCTTTTTCTGATTCATATTGGTCACAGGCTACTACAGCCCATTTTGAAAGATCTGTTCCCTTCTTGGGAAGCATAATATCGGCTGCTTTCAATCCAACAGCTTCTAATCTTGCGTTAATATCTGACATTCTATTGTTTTCCTTTCCTTCTCTTCTTTTCTAGTTTTAAGACTTAAGATTAAAAATTGAAGAATAAAGAAAAATGATGAAATTTAATTTATCGAAGAATTATCTATCTTCTATCTTATATCTTCAATCTTATATCTTAAGTATGATTTTATTGCATAAATTCTAGAGTATCAATATATTTTTTTGAATTATTAAAATCTTGTATTAATAATAGTTTCAAGCTAAAATCAAAGTGAGAAAGTAAAGTTATCTTTTATTACCTCAGGTAAATCATACTATTCAATCAAACAAACCATGCTTATGCTGGAATGACAAAGGAGGAGAGTTACAATGGATTTCAATCAGGCCAGTCTTGATCTCTGCCGGGAAAAACGTGGCAAGCTGGAGGTTGTCTCAAAGGCGCCAGTTACCAACAGGGATGAGCTTTCCACTGCCTATACACCAGGTGTAGCAGAGCCTTGTCGCAAGATCCATGCTGATAAGCATGATGTTTATAAATACACCATTAAAAGTCATACTGTGGCCGTGGTCAGCGACGGCACTGCCGTTTTAGGCCTGGGCGACATCGGCCCAGAGGCTGCCATGCCGGTTATGGAAGGCAAAGCTGTGCTGTTCAAGGAATTTGGCGGCGTAGACGCATTCCCCATCTGCTTAGACACCAAAGATACTGAAGAGATTATCAAGACTGTCAAATATTTAGCCCCCACCTTTGGCGGCATCAACCTGGAGGATATTTCTGCTCCTAGGTGCTTCGAAATTGAGACAAGACTGAAGAATGAATTGGATATTCCTGTATTCCATGACGACCAGCACGGCACTGCCATCGTTGTGGCTGCAGGTTTGATAAACGCTCTTAAGGTGGTCAAAAAGGAATGGAAGGATACCCGCATCGTCATAAATGGCGCTGGTTCTGCTGGCATATCCATCTGCAAGCTGCTTATGCAGTTCGGACCCAAGGATATCGTGCTGGTGGATCGAGCTGGTGCTGTCTGCGAGGGGGAAGATTGGATGAATTCCGCCCAAGCGAAAATGGCTGAAATCACCAACCGGAATCATCAGCATGGTCCACTGACAGAAATTATCAGGGACAAGGATGTATTCATCGGCGTTTCTGCCCCTAAAATCGTCACTTCCGAAATGGTTGCCACTATGGCTAATGACGCCATAGTATTTGCTATGGCCAACCCCACTCCCGAGATTATGCCAGAGGACGCCAAGGCTGGAGGCGCTCGCATCATTGCCACAGGACGTAGCGATTATCCCAACCAGATTAACAACGTGCTGGTGTTCCCCGGCCTGTTCCGAGGGGCGCTGATGGTAGAGGCCCGACAGATTGTGGAGGAAATGAAGTTGGCGGCCGCCCGAGCTATCGCTTCCTTGTGTAGTGATGAGGAACTGAACGAGGAGTATATTATCCCTGGGGCCTTTGATAAGCGCGTAGCCCTCGTGGTGGCAGAGCAGGTGGCCCAGGTAGCTGAACAGTTAGGCATTGCCCGCAACCCTGGCAATAGAAAATTCTGATCAGTTAAGCAAAGCAGTTTATAATTCATAAGGAAGAGAAGAATGAACTCTATTGAAAAGAAAAGCTTTCAGCTGTTTGGAATGAACTGGAAGTATTTTGCTGTTTTTTCCGCTATAGTGCTGATTACTCTTTACGCACCCATCTCTATCACTGGCGAGGACATTGGCGTTAAGACCAACCTGCCCGCCGCGATGCTGGGCTGCTTTTCCATGATGATCCTGCTTGGTGCCATCTTCAACGAGATTGGAAACCGCACTCCAATTGTTAATAGTTACCTTGGTGGCGGTGCTATTGTGTGCATTTTTGCGGCTAGTGTCATGGTGTATTTTAAGCTATTTCCATCCTCTTTGGTCATGGCCACGCCTAAAGAGGGTGCTGCTACTGTTATCAGCGGCAGCATGTACAACTTTTTCGCTACCAACGGAGGCTTTTTGGATTGGTATATCGCGGCTCTGATTTGTGGCTCTATCTCTGGCATGAACAAAAAGTTGCTTGTAAAAGCTTCCGCTCGCTATTTGCCAGCCATTTTGGGCGGTGTTGCCGTGGCTTTCGGTTTGGTTGCTCTAGTGGGCGGCCTAGTTGGCTACGGTGCCAAGCAGGCTTTAATCTTCATCGGCTTACCAATCATGGGTGGTGGTATGGGCGCAGGTGCGGTGCCTCTTGCCAAGATTTTTGACGCCGGATCCTCTATGACTGCTGCGGAGGCACTGGCCAAGATGGTGCCAGCCGTAGCCATCGGCAATCTGTTTGCCATAGTGCTGTCTGGTATGCTACCCAAGATTATAAAGAGCAAAGATTGGAACGGCCAGGGTGCTCTGCTGGTCAACAAATCTAACAATCCTCACGAATACGGCCTGAGCGAAGAAGAAATACAGAAGCGTGAAAAGATAGACCTGCGCCGTATGGGCATCGGTCTGTTTGTCAGTGGTGCATTCTTTTGTGTAGGTATCATTTTCAACAAGTTCTTCAACATGATCCTACCCAACGGTCAATTCTTGCCCAAAATTCATGCCTATGCTTGGATGATCATCAGTGTGGCTCTTTCTAAGGTGTTCAACTGGCTAGATGAGGACTGTGAGATCGGATGCTATCAGTGGTTCCAGTTCGTATCAAAGAACCTGACCCCCATGCTGCTGATTGGCATCGGTGCTTGCTATGTTCCATTGCAGGACGTGATTTCACAGTTTTCGTTCACATATACGGTGCTATGCTTGGTAACTGTAATTGGTGCTGTTATTGGAGCTGGTCTGATAGGCAAACTGGTTGGCTTGTATCCTGTGGAATCGGCTATCACAGCTGGTCTGTGCATGGCAAACATGGGTGGCACAGGTGATGTGGCTTGCCTCTCCGCTGCGGATCGCATGGAACTGATGCCATTCTCCCAAATCTCCAGCCGTATTGGTGGCGCCGTCATCTTGTTGCTATCTTCATTGATGCTTTCTATCCTCTCTATTTAACAGCAATAATTATTTTTAATAAAAAAAATACTGATTTATTTTAAAAAATAGTATAGAATAACACCTGCAAAAATAAATATAAGAAAAAATAAGACTTTTATGAATATTGCTTTTGACCCGTCACCTTTTATAACAAAGGCTAAGGTGATAGAAACTACAGAAGAAGTTGCTGCATTTTTTAAAAGAGCGGCTAATGAAGATGTTATTGCTGTTGATGTTGAATCAGCAGCCTTTTATCGTTACTACGCAAAAGTTAACCTGATTCAGATTGCTACAAGAAAAGAAGCAGCAATTATGGATCCTCAGGTAATTAAAGATTTTTCTCCGTTCCAGGAATTTGCTTCAAAAAGCAAATGCATGTGGCTTTTTCATGGCGGTGATTATGATATTTCAATGCTTGCCAAGGATTTGCAGATATTCATTCCTAGAATGTTTGACACTCGCAAAGCTGCAGAAATACTCGGAATGACCGAGCTAGGCTTGAGAGCTCTTACCGAAAAATATCTTGGATTTACTTTAGATAAGCATTTACAGAGATGTGACTGGTCTAAGCGTCCTTTAACAAAAGCAATGATAGAATACGGGCTGCTAGACGCTGTATGTCTTGTTCCTGTATATGATTGCCTGATTCATGAACTCGATGAATTAGGGCGCATTGAATGGGTCATGGAAGAATGTGATTCTATAGCTAAACAGGCTAGGGAAGCTCATAATCAGGCTCACGATCCCTATGCTTTCCATATTAAAGGCAGTTCTTATCTTTCTATGCGTTCGTTAGCAGTTCTGCGTGAGGTATGGAATTTACGTGAAGAAGTGGCTGAAAGCATTGATAGAGCACCTTTTATGTTGCTCAGTAATCAGTCATTGCTTGAAATAGCAAGAGTTTGCCCTCGTAGCATAGCTGGTTTAAATACTATAAAAGGAATGAATCACGAATTCCTGGCAAGATACGGAAGTGACCTTCAAAAGGCTATTCGAGCTGGTCTTGAAGCTGAATTGGTTGGATTGGAAAGACCTGTTCAGAAACATTCTAGAGAAGAACTGTTGAATGCCTGGGAAGGTGAACTGGCTAAGGCAATCAGAGAAGTCAGAGATAAAGTTGCTGCCAGAGAAAATATTCCACCCTCAGTTTTGGCTCCATCTCATGCTCTTTACAGTCTTGCCAAACTTAGACCTCAAACTGTTGGGGAACTAATACAAAGCGAGATATTGCATGATTGGCAGGCAAGATTGCTTGCCGATGAAGTTATTCCATTGCTTGAACAGGAACCTCCGAAGCTTTCCAAAAAGGCTCGCCGCCGCAGACGCACTACTAGACGTCCCACTTTGTAGAGATAAGAGATTAGAGAAGAGAGATACAAGCGAAGCTGTCCCACAGCGTAAGCGTAACACTTCTTACTCTTCCAGCTCTTTCAACACTTATAACTCTTAGAACGATTTTGATTAATATGGTTATAGAAGATTACCAAGGCTCAGAATACGCCTTTTAATAGCAGAAGTCTTATTATGAGATTTGTTATCATTCCGACTGCTACATCATCAGCAACTATTCCTTTTCCACCTTTAAATGTTTGAAAAATCGGTATTGGAAAAGGTTTTAATACATCTAATAATCTGAAAAGCAGAAAAGCAGAGATAATCATCGTTAAATTTGCGTCCCAAAGACCAAATAAGGCTATCCACATTCCAGCAGTTTCGTCTATGACTATTTCAACCGGGTCTTTAGTTTCATCTATGTCTTCCATAGCCTGAGAAACAAAAACAGCAAAAACCAGAAAAGCAGCTAATATAAGGCTTTGAAGCCAGATATTATAATCTTTGGTAATAAGAAAAAATACTATACCAGGTAGACTGCCGAAAGTTCCTGGATACTTTTTTATGTATCCAAGATAGCAGCAAGAACCAAGAAGCCTAATAAAGCGTTTGGCTTCAGGTCTATTTTTCCAGGAATAATTTGTTCTTTCTAAAGTAGTCATATCCGGAATAGATTGTCGCAATTGCGGCAATAATCATAAGAGTTTGGATTACATAGCCGTAATATGCATTAAATTGATTTGAATATTCTGTTAAATTCTTTGTTTCAAGTATTACTCGGACAGAGATGAAAATCAGGGCTGTAATAATGGCAACTAGCTGAGTTACAGTTTTAAACTTTCCTGCTGGGCTTGCAGCTATAACCTTACCCTGTTCAGCGCATATCAATCTTAAACCTGTGACCGAAAATTCTCTGGCAATTATTATAACTACAATCCAAGCGGATGTGTAGGTGATTTCTTTATATGCGACCATAACTATCAAAGCTGCCGATACAAGCAGTTTATCAGCAATAGGGTCTATAAACTTGCCAAAAGTTGTAATCATATTGTATCGTCTGGCAAGATAACCGTCATAATAATCAGTAATAGCTGCTAGAATAAAAATAACGGTTGCAGTAACTTTTCCCCAGTCTTCCATTAATGAAGAACCAGGGGATTGCCACATGAAAGCAAGCATAAATACTGGAATTGCTATTACTCTTGCTACGGTTAGTTTTGTTGCGAGATTCATTTTAGAACTGTTGCCTTAAAATCGTAGGCATCAGCATCAGTAATTTTCACTTTTACGATGTCTCCTGGTTTAAGGCCTTTTGCTTTTTCTATTGTAGTAATATTATCTACTTCATAGGCATCATAAGGGGTTCTGCCTATAGCGGTTCCATTATCTGAAACCTTGTCTATTATAACATCAATTGTTTTTCCAATCAGCTTTTTATTTCTTTCTTCGATAATAAGCTGCTGAAGCGTCATCAACTGGTCTAAGCGCGCCTGCTTTGTAGTTTCCCTGACTTTGGGTGTCATAGAGTAGGCTGGTGTATTTTCTTCTGGAGAATACATAAACGAACCGACTCTATCAATAGGATATTCCTCAATAAAATTTATAAGCTTGTCAAAATCACGCTTTTGTTCCCCTGGGAAGCCAACTATAAATGTAGTTCTAATAATACCTTGAGGGTATTTGGAACGAATGTGCTTAATCAGGCTTATCATGTGTTCCGCAGTAGTGTGCCTGTTCATAAGCTTTATAAGTTTTGGAGAAATATGCTGGAAAGGAATATCGAAGTAGGGGAGAACTTTTTTTATTGAGAAGATTTCATCAATAAGTTCTGTGGTAAGCCCTCTTGGGTGCATATAGTGCAGCCTTATCCACTCAACCCCTTTAATTGCAGAAATTTTTTTCAGCAATCCAGGTAGTTTACACTTGCCGTCTTTATCTGTGCCATATCTGGTTATATCCTGGGCAACAACAGAGATTTCTTTTGCACCAGATGCTACTAGGTTTTCGCAGTCTTTTAGTATTTCATCTTCAGGAAGTGAATAATAGGGCCCTCTGATATTAGGGATAGCACAGTAAGCGCATCTGTTATTACAACCTTCTCCTATTTTTAGAATGCCTATATGCTTAGGGTTAAAGAAACGACTGCTGATGGAATAATCTGGCTCTTTATAGCTTTTTCCAGCTAACTTGCAAAGAACATCTATTTCTTTAGGCGTAAGAAAATCAAAAAGATAGTCTATTTCAGGAATCTGTTTTTCTATTTCTTTATGATATCTCTTAATTAAACAGCCGAATACAGCCAATTTAATTTTTGGGTGCTTTTCTTTAATAGCAATAGCTTCCATTATGTTACGCAATGACTCTTCTTTTGCGTCATTGATGAAACCGCAGGTATTAATGAGAATAAGGTCTGATTTTTCAGGCTTATCGCTCCATTCCCAGCCAGTAGCTTTAAAGTTATTGGCTAAATGTTCTGAATCGGCTGTGTTTTTTGAACAACCTAAAGATATTATATGAAATTTCATTAATTAGTCGCCTTTTGAGCGTTCGATGTGAATGATAGAACGCTGAGCATCTTTGGCCAGAGGTCCGGTCGGGTCTAATTCAATAACCTTGTTGTATTCTTCACTAGCTCTATCAAACATGTTCTTAACTCTGTAAATACTAGCAAGTCTGAAGTGTGCTTCAATGTAGTTTGGATTAAGCTGAATGGCTTTTTTGTATTCCTGCATAGCTTCATTTTTCATATTTACGTCGTAGTTTTCGTTGTAAGCTTCACCGAGTTCAAAGTGAGCTCTAGCATTGCTTTCATCACGTTTTAGAGCGGTGCGGCACATTGTGATTGCTTCATCATACATATGTTTACCACTGATTGACTGTTTGCTATAAACATATTTAAGACCCCACAATGGCCACAACAAAGTATTCTTTCCAAGCATGTCTGATATCTTGAACTGGTCGATTGCTCTTTCCTGTTCTTCTTCTGTAGGAGTGAAGCCAGAGCCGAGGGTAATATAGGCATAGCCAAGAGCAAAGTGAGCCATTGCATCTTCTGGGTTTGCTTCTGCTTTAGCTTGGAAGTCTCTGAGAACAACACTGAGCTGATGTTCACGATCTGGAGCTTTTGCAAGCATTTCTTTGCTGGTGTCTATTATCTTCATGTAATATTCACCATTATTGGGTTCAAGTTCAAGAAGCTGACGCAATTCAGAGAGAGATTCCGGATACCTTTGCATGGTTATGTACAAGTCTGCCAGTTTGCTATGAACATATGCATTGTCTGGATCTTTTTCGAGAACCTTTTTATAAATGTTTTCAACATCTGCAAACATGCTCTTTCTATGATAAACCTTGGCTAATTCTGTCATAGCAAAAGAGTTGTCTGGATCTAACTGCAAAACTCGTTCGAAACATTCGATTGACTGTGATATTGCTGTTTCTTCATCTATTGATTTGTCTAAACCCTTAGATAAGAACATTCCTAATTCCATCCAGTCACAGAAGTTGGCTGAGTTTGCTGTAGCTGTTCTTATTTCCGTATTGGTGTCTTCTAATTCTTCTTTAGAACAGAAGCCATTTAGCTGCTTGAACTTCAGTTGGGTTATGAAGTCTATACGAATATCGATATTGTCAGGGAAGTAGACCTTAGCTTGTCTCATTAATTCGACAGCTTCTACTATCTTACCTTTTCTAATATGTAACTTGCCAAGTTTTAATGGAAGTTCTTTGTATTTGGCGTTCGGGTCATTGTTTATAGCCTGTTCATATTCAAAAGCAGCTTCATCAAATTTATTCAGTGATTCATACAGAGTTCCAAGTTTATATCTAGCTTCAAGGTTATGGTTATCCAAGTCGATAACACTGTCGTAATACATGATTGCTGTATCGATGTTGCCTGCTTTTTCGGCTTCAACAGCATTATTGAAAGCTTCATCAATTTCTGCATTACGCTGAGAAGCGGAGAGATTAGCAAAGAAGTCCGTGGCGTCTGTAATGCTTGGATCTAAGTCAATTACTTTCTGGAACCAGATCTTGGCATTTTCTATATCACCTTTGTCTCTGCACATAATACCAAGCTGGAGAACTGGATCAACTTCTGTATCAACAACTTCATGAGCTGCCTGATATTTTTCAATTGCTTCGTCAATCCAACCTTTTTCTTGGAATATTTTACCAAGCATATACAGACCAGTGTAGTGGTCTGGGCACATGCCAAGCAATTCCTGAAGTTCGATAGAGGCCTCGTCGGGTTGTTCTGTTTTTAAATAGGCCTGAGCAAGGGTAATATATACTTCAAGCTCTTCTGGATTAATTTCTTTGGCTTTCTGTAAAGCTTCAATAGCAGCCTGGTAATTTTCAAGATTGAGTTGCAGTGAACCAAGTTCAAACCATGCAACCTGATTATTGGGCTGAAGTTTAATGACGTTTTCATATTCAGTAATAGCATTTTTAGACATGCCTCTTTCTGAATAAACTCTGGCTTGCTTAATTCCTTCGTTAGCCTGTTCATCAGTCTTGATACCGACAAGTTTGCCGTAATATTCCTTAGCTTTGACGTGAAGAGGTTCTAAATCTAAGACCTTAACAAATTCAGGTAAAGCCAGGTCGAATTTTTCCATATTATAATATGCAACACCTAATTCGTAATGGGCGTCAACATGGTTGGGGTCTAATTCTATAGCTGTTTTTATTTCTGTTAAGCCAGCTTCTATCATAGATTCATCGTTGTATGATCTGCCCATTCCAACAAAAATCTTGCCCAATTCCACGTGTGCATCTGTGTTGTCGCTTTTTTCTGCAATTATATTCTTAAATGTCATTGTGGCTTGGTCAATCATGTTGCTAATCGCATAAACCTTACCCAATTGAATCTTAGCAGCATAATTCAATGGATTCTTCTTTATGAGATTATTGAGTTCCATAATGGCCATTTCCTGGTCACCAGACATTGCATAGGCTTCGGAAATAAGTGTGCTGATTTCGTCTGTATTTGGCTGGTTCTGTCTTGCTTCGACAAGAAGCTGTATTACCTGCTGATAATCACCGCTGTCTTTGTATAACTTAGCTATTTCTAAGGTAATATCTGTATTCTGAGGAGCAACAACTCTAGCTTGGCCAAGAATTTCAAGAGCTTCGTCAAACATTTGCTGACTCTTATAAATTCTGGAGATTTTAAGGTAAAGCTCAACATTTTCCGGTTCCTGCTGTCTGAGTTCTTCGAGTTCGTTAAGAGCTTCCTGTGGACAGTTGCGGAAAAGATAAATGTCTATGAGCTTGTTAGTAATTTCTGGTGAATTATTGCTGAGTTCTTTTGCCTTAGAAAGAATATCAAGCCCTTCTTCTGCTTCACCTTCCTGAAGCAAGAGACTACCTAGTTCCAGATAAAGTCTTGGGTCAGAAGCGCCAAGTGATACTGCATTTCTAAGAGCTTCCATCTGGTCTTGGGTTTTACCAAGATTTCTATATAGGTCACTTAATGCTAAGTTAGCCTTAAGATCTTCTGGATTCATACTAAGTATTATCTTGTATGATTCAATTGCTTCATCATTCATGCCGCGAGATTTATAGATATCTGCCAGCATAAGATGGGGTCTTGTATCGTTGGGGTCGATATTAAGAGCCTGCTGTAGAGCAGCCATAGCTTCAGTAATGAAACCAAGCTTATTGTAAATTGTGCCTATTTTTAAATACCATTCAACATTTGGTTCTATCTGGCAAAGCCTATTTAAAGTATTTATAGCATCAAGATCTTTGCCTGCTTTGACTTGGAGTTCCTGTAAATCAGTTAATAGTTCTTTATTCTCAGGTTCAAATTCCAGCAAGTTGTTGATTGCGTCTATTTCTTCATTGACCATGCCTTTGCTTCTGTAAATAAGCCTGAGTTCGCCTTTTATATCAGCTCGGTTGGGGTCTAATTCTAGAACTTTCATGTAATAGGCATTTGCTTCATCCACCATTGAGTTTTCTCTATAGGCGCGGGCCAAGGTTAATGCCAATTCTGGGTCATCAGGACGCATTTCGAAAAGAGCTACAAGATTGTCTAAGCATAGAGCAGGGTTTCCGCCAGCAGCTACTACTTCATATATTCTTTCTAGTATTTCGTAGTTTTCTGGGTCTGCTTCTAAGGTTTTTCTGTAGTATTCTATTGATTTGTCCAGTTCGCCATTTGCTGCATAAGAAGCGGCAAGGTTTTCCATGATTTCTGGTGAAGAAGTATCGTATTGAGCTATAGCTTCAAATTCTTTTAATTGAAGGTCATATTGCTCATGTTCACCATAAAGATTGGCCAATTCATAACGAATTTCAAGCCAATCCGGCTTCATTTTGGCGATGGTTTCAAATTCTTTCTGTGCTTCATCAGGCATGTCTAAACGCTGATAAATCTTGGCACAACGATAATATAATTCGATATTATCTTTATCTATTTCTTTTATAGATTGATACTTTTCTAAGGCTTCTTCATATTTGCCTTTAGATTCTAGGTCTTTACCAAGTTTAAAATGAACTGCAGAATCATTCGGATTAAGGTATTCAGCTTTTTTATATTCCATCATGGAATCATCATACTGACCGTTTAATTCGTAGGCTTCTGCCAATTCAATATGTAGTTTGGCGTTGTCCTGGTCTATTTCAACTGCTTTTTGGAACATCTGAATGGCGACTTCTATATTGCCTGAATTAATACGAAGTCTAGCCATTTCTATTATTGCAGGAGAGTAGGATGGATCTATTCTGATTGCAGCCTGGAAACACTTTTCAGCTTCTTTTTCTTTGCCGCTGTGAAGATTCAACAAGCCGAGATTGTATTGGAGGTCTTTATCGTTAGGACGCAAAGAGGCTGCTTTGCTTAAAGCCATAATGCCTTTTTCTGTTTTACCTTCTTTTAACAGCAAATCACCCAGTTTTTGAGTGTTTTCATAATCTGTTGGTGAAAGTTTAACTATTTTTTCTAAAGTTGATATGGCTTCTTGTTTTTTGCCGCTTTGCAAATGACAATCTGCAAGTAGTTTTAATATTGGAACGTAATCTGGCTTTTCTGCTAATGCCTTTTCTAAGGCAGCGCTGGCCTTTTCATAATTTTGCAGCTCCAAATAAGCCTGCCCTTTTTCTAAAAGGATTTCCCAGCGGTTAATCATTCACCTGTCTCCTATTTACAATCTCTGAATTTATTTTTACAAATCTTCTTCTTTGGCCATTAACTGGTCAGCTTTTTCCATCGCTTGAGCGTATTCTTCTTTCATACCCAAAGCTTTATATGTCTTACCCAATATGAAGTAAACCATAGAAGTGGCTTCTGGGAATTCCGAAGCTTTTGTAAGCTCTTTAAGTGCTTCTTCGTAATTGCCGTGTTCAAAGTAGTCTTGACCAACGTTAAGCAATACTTCGTAGTTTTCTTCCATCTGGCCTTGAGCTTTTTTGAAGGATTCAGTAGCTTTGTCTTTTCTATTGATGCCTTCATAAGCTTTTGCCAGCAAGAAGTGGGCTTCACCATTATCTGGAGTAATCTGAACAGCTCTTTCAAGAATTCCTACAGCTTCCTGATGCATGCCATTATCTACATAAAGCTTACCTAATTCATAATAGACTTCTTTGTGGTTAGAATCAAGATTAATTACTTTCTTAAATTCTTCTATTGCATCACCGACTCTGAGCATCTTGTAATATGCTTTACCAAGTTCAAAGTGGGCTTTGCTATTAGTAGGATAACGCATGACGGCTTTCTTGTAAAGTCTGACCATCTTGTCATAATTCTGAACTTCCCAGAAAATATTACCAAGGGCATAAATACATTCAAGGAGATTTTCATTGAGTGACAATGCTCTTTCGTAGTATTCAACAGCTTCTTCTTTCTGTGAATTGCCTTCGTAAGCTTCACCAAGTTCAAAGAAGAACAGAGCGTTCTTCGGAGCTGCTTTGACTGCTTTAGAGTAGAGTTCAATCATCTTCTTATAATTAGATGTATTCTTGTATTGAGCTCCAAGTCTATAAATTATGTTCAGATCACCTGGTTTAAGTTCAAGAGCTTTTTCAAAGGCCTTAACAGCATTATCTTTATCATCAAGTCTTTCACAGACTTCACCGAGTTCTTTGTAGACATCATAGCTTTCAGCATCCATTGAAATTGATTTTTCAAAGAATTCTTTTGCTTCTTGCCATTCTTCGTTAGCGGCATGAATCATACCTAATTTCTGGTATGCATCTACGTAATCATCTTGCAGTTCAAGAGTCTTTTCGAACATTGGAAGCGCATTCTGATAATCATTTCTTTCGTAGTAGATATCACCAAGTTCGTAGTAGATAATTGCACTTTCAGAATCAAGTGCAATTGATTTTTTGTATTCTTCAATTGCTTCTTCTGTTTGTCCAATATCTCTAAGATGTCTTGCCAATTCAAGATGTGCTCTTTTGTTATTTGGAGCTAGACCAATAACTATTCTGAATTCAGAAATGGCGTTTTCGGCTAATCCCTGAGTAGAATAGATAATACCTAATTCGAAGTGAGCTGAAGAATTGCGCGGGTCAAGAGTTATGACTTTCTTGTAGGCTTCTACTGATTCATCAATAATGCCTTGACTTGCGTAAGCTTTTGCCAGTTCAAGGTTAACAGAAATATTATTAGGTTCAAGATTCAAAGCTTCTTTGAATTCAACAATAGCTTTATCTACGCGGCCTTTATTGATGTATGCCATTGCCAGTTCTCTATGTGGAATAGGATTGGTATTGGCAAGCTGAATTGCTTTGTTGAAATATTCAATAGCTTTGTCAACATTACCCTGTTTGCTGTGTATAAGACCAATCTGGGTAACGATTTCTTCACTGTTAGGTTCGGCTTCGAGAGCAGATTCGAATTCATGCAGAGCATCTGTGAGCCTGTTGAGATGGTCGTAATCTTTACCAAGTTCAAAATGAATAATAGAATTGCCTGGGTCGATCTGAAGAACTTTTGCATAGAATTTTGCAGAATCTTCCCATTTTTCCAAAGATGAATAAATCTTACCAAGTCTGATGAGAGCATCTGTTCTTTCATCGTTGATTTCAGTAACTTTGAGATATTCATCAAGAGCTTTTTCAAGCTGACCAAGATGATAATAGGTTTCAGCAAGTTTGAATCTGGCTGAATGGTTGTTCGGATCTATTTCTACTAAGCGGCGATAGCAGTTGCCAGCGAGTTCGTAATTTTCTTTGAGATTGTACAAATCGCCAAGGCTTGCCAAAGCGTCTGAGAGCAATGGATCGATTTCAAGAGCCTTATTGAATTCTTCGATGGCTTTTTCTGTCTTTTCAAGGCTCATATAAACATCGGCCAGTTCAACGTGAGCTTGTGGAGCACTAGGCTTAATGTTGATTGCATTAATGTAAGATTCGACAGAAAGTTCAAACTGATTGCGGCTATTGTAAATTCTAGCAACTTCAAGATGTGCTTCGAAAATATCTGCTTTGATTTCTATTGCAGAATTCAAAGCATCGAGAGCTTTGTCGCGCAAATCTCTGATTAGATAAATCTTGGCAAGAGACATTAAAGCTTCTACGTGATCTGGCTTGAGTTCAACAACTTTCAGGTATTCGTCTTCTGCTTTGTAAATCTGGTCTGTAGATTCATAAAGTCTGGCGAGACATTCATGAGCAGTAAGGTTCTGAGGATCGTAATCAAGAACCTTAGCATATTCAACTTCGGCTTCGTTAATCTGAGACAGATTTTCAAGAACATTAGCGTATCTGAGAATTGCATCAATATAATCAGGAGATTCTTCAAGTATTTCTTCAAGAACCTTAGATGCTTCAATCCACTGATTAGCACTACAATACAGACCAGCAAGATCGAATTTCATCTTGATCGGATTCTTAGACAAGCGGATTGCTATATCTAATTCTTCAATTGCTTCTTTGAAATGACCATTTCTGTGATGAATCATTCCAAGATAATAGTGGGCATCAGCATTGTCTTCTTCAAGTTCTATTACTCTGCTGAAACGGATTTTTGCAGTTTCGTCCTGATGTTCTTCGTAGCAGATCTGGCCAATTGCAAAATGAGCTTCAGTATAATCTATATCAAGTTCGATAGCTTTACGTAAGTTAGATAAGGCTTTTTCGTTTTCTTTTATTTCCTGATAGACTTTACCAAGTTCATAGTAACCCTGAGCAAAGTTTGGATTAATTCTGATAACCTTTTGATAAAGCTTTATTGTTTCGTCTTGATTCCCTGAATCATGTTCTATTTCTGCCATATTCAAATAGGCAGGAATATAGGTCTTGTCTTTTTCAAGTGCTTTTTCGAAATAGCTGATAGCTTGTTTTGTATCGCCCATTCTATGGTATACATCACCAGTTTCGAAGTAGCCTCTTGGGTCTTCGCTGTCAAATTCTGTAACTACTTTACAAGCATCAAGTGCCTGTTCATAGAGTGGGGTAGAGTCTTCCATTATAGTAAGGTAAGAGTTCTTCAAACCCCAATAAGCCCATTTGAAATCAGGCTTAAGGTTGATTGCCATCTGATAGCTGTTAAGAGCTTCTTCTGTTCTTTCTTCCTGTTTATCAGCAAGAATAGCGGGAAGAACCTGGCATGCATATGCAAGAGCATAGTGAGCAACAGGATTCTGGAAGTCAATCATTGCAGCATTTTTATATTGTTCGATGTATTTACTGTAGAGAGTATCAACATCTTTACTGTCTGCTGTTCTGATTTTGTAAAGGTCAATCTGATTAGTAATTGCAAGAGGACTGGATTTATCAATAGTAAGAGCTTTTTGGAAGGCTTCGGAAGCATCGTCATACTGTCTGCGTCTGACAAGTATTTTACCAAGTTCAATCCATGCTTCCAATGCACTGGCTTCTTTAAAGAATCTGAGCTTGTTGAATCTATAACCTTCCTGATAAACTTCATGAATTCTGTTTTTGGAAAGTTCGATTACTTCTTTGAATCTGGAAATGGCCAATTCTGTCATTCCCATAATCAGATGTATTTTGCCGAGTCTGAAATGGGCAAACTGGTTGATAGGATTAATTTCGAGACCCTGTTTGTAGTATTCAATAGCCTGGTCGTAAGAAGCTTTTTGTTCGCTTATATAACCAAGTCTGAAATAAGCAGGAGCATAGCTTGGGTCTTGTTCCAACAGTTTCTTATAGTAGTCGTGAGCTTTGTTTAAACAATCTTCATCTGATAAGGCGTGTTCTGCATGAGCAATAAGATAACATTCACCTAATTCAAAACTAAGGCGGGAATTATCAGGGTTATGTTTCATCCCTTCTAGAAGTTGGTTAATCGCGCCTTCATAGTCATTATCGTAGAGTCTTACATCTTTGAGTCCTAAATAAGCCCAAATATTCTTTGGATCAAGTTCTAATGCTTTTTGCATTAATTTTTGAGCTTCTGAGCGTTGTTCTTCAAATTTTTCTGTATCTTGTGAGTGTAATATAAGGTAAGCGTTTCCTAAAACAGCATTAACGGTTGCTTCGTTCTTAACTTCTGATAGTTCTTGCTGAATTTTCTTTATAACACCCGCATAACGCTTTTCCTGGTCAGGCATATGTGCAGATATTGCTCTATATTGAAGTATAAGTCTGATCCAGGTTTCACCGTCATCCGGATATTCTTTTAATGACTGGCGATAAGATGAAATAGCTTCATCCATAATACCCTGAATAGAGTATATATCGCCAAGAGAACGATGAATTGCGTGGTCTTTAGGCATTAGAATAAGAGCTTTTTTATAATCTAAAAGAGCTTTTTCAAAATTGCCCTGATTCTTGTTTATTCCACCTTGACTAGCATATAGCTGAACACGTTCGGCTTTTTCTGAATCAGAAAAACTGGCTGCACGTTCGCGCATTAATGTCAATTCGTTCTGTTCAGCCATTCTTTTAAGTGATTCAAGATATTCTCTTGAAGCTGTGCCTATTTCTATGAAAACACATTTAGCGTCTTCGGCACGATAGAACATACATTGTTCCTGAACGCATTCGCATCCAGAGAGGTTTCCATCTCTTAACTTCCCTAGAAATGGACATCTTTCCTTGGTCATATTTGAGCATTGCTCCTTCCGTTAAGAACTCTACGCTGTTTTGAACCGTCAGATGGACTAACTATACCATCCTCTTCTAATTGATCCATAATTCTTGCCGCTCTATTATACCCTATTCTGAATTTTCTTTGAAGCATACTTGTTGAAGTTTTTTCTTGATTTTCTAAATATTTTTTAATCGAATCTATCAAAGATAAGTCTGAATCTACTTCTTCGTCATCTTCGTCGTCTTCATCTTTTTTATTTCTTTCTATAGCAATATTTAAATATTCCGGTTTGCCTTGAGATTTTACAAAATTTATCAGGTCATTGAGTTCGTTATCTGAAACGTATGGTCCCTGAAGTCTCTTTGGTTTTGTAAGACCTTTAGGCAGGAAAAGCATATCACCTTTGCCCAATAATTTTTCTGCACCGGCTGCGTCAAGAATTGTTTTTGAGTCAACCTGGCTAGAAACAGAAAATGCTATTCTGCTTGGCAGATTTGCTTTGATTAAACCAGTAATAACATTGACTGAAGGTCTCTGAGTTGCAATAATTAGATGCATTCCAACTGCACGGGCCATCTGAGTCAAACGGCAGATAGAACCTTCAACTTCTGCTGAACATGTCATCATAAGGTCTGCCAACTCATCGATTACAATTACAATATATGGCATTGGTTCGAAGCTTGGGTCAACTGTTTCCCTAAGTTCTTCAAGTTTTTCGTTGTATGTAGAAATGTTTTTAACACCCTGACATCTAGATAGAAGTTCGTAGCGTCTTTCCATTTCTTCTACAGCCCACATTAATGCACCGGAAGCCTTAGCTGGGTCTGTAACTACTGGAGCGATGAGGTGGGGGATACCATTATAACCAGATAATTCAACCATTTTTGGGTCAATCATTATGAATTTGACCTGATCTGGTCTGGCTTTGAACAATATGCTTGCTATAATGGAGTTAACGCATACTGATTTCCCGGAACCTGTAGAACCAGCTATCAGCAGGTGAGGCATTTCAGCAAGGTTGTAGTAGATGTTTGTTCCGTTAATTGTTACACCTACTGCAATCTGAAGCAGGTTCGGAGATTTCAAGAACTCTTCGTTATTAAGCAGATTATAGAAATAAACTGGTGTTGGCTTAGAGTTTGGAATTATGATACCTAAGGCTGATTTGCCAGGAATTGGTGCTTCTATGGCAATAGACTGAGCAGCTAAAGAAAGAGCTATGTCGTCTGTTAGAGAAGTAATCTGTCTGACTTTAACGCCTGGAGCTGGCTTCAATTCAAATCTTGAAACTGCGGGGCCTTGAACAATATCGGTTATGCTTGCTTTGATTCCGAATTCTCCAAGAGTCTTGAGCAGATGAGCAGAACGATAGCTTAATTCAGACTGAATATCAGCGTTGGAAACTTTAACAGGTGGAATCTTTAGAATTTCTAAAGGAGGAAGCTTGCAATTTGCATACTGATTTATTTTCTTTGGAACTTCTTCTTTTTCTGCCTGTTTAATTTCGTGATCAATGCGATTGTCTTCAAGGTAAACCTGTTCTTTTTCAACAAATTTATTTTCAGATTCATTACTTTCAATCTTTTCTGCAGTCTGTTCAACTGGTTCTTCTGTTGCAGTTTTCTGGCTTACAGAATTTTCTTCTGTAGTTGTCTTTTCTGATGTTTCTTCAGCTTTTAATTCTTCTTTTGCAAGAACTGTTTCTGAAGAATCTTCTGAATTAGTATCATCTTCTTCTGAAGATTCTGAATAGCCAAGAAGTTCTTCCATATCTGAAGCTGTGCTTTCGGCTGCTTCTGCATGACTTTCTGTTTTTGATTCGGCAGGGTAGGGGACTTCTTTTGCTTCTGTTTCAGAAATAGCATTTGCAGCTATGACGGAAATAGAAGAGTTTACAAAGATACATTCAGAAGAAATGCTAGCAATCTGAATTGCGGGAGTATTGTTGCTGCTGGATACTTCTTCTTCAATAGGCTTAACTTCTTCTTCGGTGCCTGGATTATATAATTTTGGAACCGGAATTATCTGAGCTTCTTCTTCATCTTCTATTTTGCTGTTCTTTTGTAAATCCTGTTTTTCGGAAACAGAGGCATTATTTTCTACTTTATCAGTAATACTTTCTGTTAGATTATTGTCTTCTGACTGAGAATCCTGTCTCTGTTCCATGTGGGTATTGTTTTCTGCTTCTTGTTCTTTGGCTTCTTCTTCGGATACACTATTTAAATGAGGTCTGAAGGATAGCAATTTGCCAAGGTTGCTGTCTGGATCAATCTGTTTTTCTTTGCAGGCTTCGTATATTCTTTTATAAGAAACAGCACAGAAATTAGTAGTTGTTTTGACAGCACCTATAGACATGCTGATAAGATTCAGGCTTACTTCCCAGCAGAATTTTAAGAATCTGGTAGTGAGGCTTCCTAATATTAATAGTGCTCCTAAGACATCTTTATATAGTATGTCTAATGCGAAGATGGCTGAAGAAAGCAAAAGAGCTGTGAATAATATTTTGGTTGGAATATTCCCAAAAATATTAGAGAAAGATGTAAATGTCCAGGCTCCTATCTTGCCACCTTCTGAATAAAAGAGGCCGAGAGTAAACAGAACAGTACCGATAGAACCAGCTATTCGCCAGCCAATGTTCTGAAATGGTCTTTCCAAAAATTTCTGAATGCCCATTATTCCGACAAGTGTTGGAACAACATACACTCCTATTCCTAAATAGACCATTGAACCATTTATAAGACCAGGAATACCTGAAGAACTAATATAGTGTATTAATGACAAAGAAAAGGCGCTTAAGCCTATCATTACTAGCCCAACTGCTTCGTCCCGCTGACGCTGGTCTACCATGACAGGTGCGTATCTTGAACCTGAAGGGCGAGCCGAGAAGGTTCCTTCACTGTTTTTATGAAGTTCTGTGGTGTCGTCTCGTTTGCGTTTCCTTGTTCTGGTTCTTTCTTTTGAAGAGGAATCAGGTAAGAGTATTTTTTTTGTGTTCATTGTTTACATCCCCGCGAATTTGATCAGTGAAATACAAATGATTGAAACAGCAAAAAGGTAATAAGCAAAATAAGATAATTTCTGCTTATTGATGATATATACTAAAAACTTCAATGATAAAAAGCCTACTATCATAGAAGTAATTGCTCCGACAATAAGATGAGATGGAATTAAGCCTTCCGGAAGGTGACCTATTTCTTTTACTATTTTTAAAACTTTAATGCCTTCTAATAGGGTTGCTCCGCCAACTGAAACAATCATGAGAAGGAAAGAGAATCTGGCTGCTTCTTCTCCCTTAAGTCCACAAATAAGCCCTGCGGCAATTGTTGAACCAGAACGGGAGATACCAGGTGCGCAGGCAATGCCTTGAGCAATACCTGTTGCTACTGCTTTGCCATAAGTGAGCTCTGGAAGGGTGGTGGAATTTTCATTTTGTTTCTTTAGCTTTTCGGAAATAAGAAGAATTGCGCCTGTAAATAAAAAACAGCAGCATACAGCTATTGGGTTTTCCATCATTGCTTCGATTTTTTTCTTAAAAGTAAATCCAATTATAGCTGTTGGAATGCTGGCTGCTATAACTAGCCATGCAATTTTACGTCTTGAGGGATCTTTCCAGCCTTTAATAGTAAAATAAGGAACTATGTCTTTCCAAAAATAATATATGACCGCAATCAGAGTCCCAAAATGGAGAACCAGATCGAAGGTCATGGTAGAGCCATTTTCAATAGTTTGGGACTTTGTAAAGTATTGAAATATAGACAAATGTCCCGAACTGGATACAGGTAAGAATTCAGTTAACCCCTGAATTATACCTTGCAATATAGTATTTAACATAGATTGCCTCCTTTAAGGTTAATCTCTGTTTCTTGTTAGATTAAGCGGATTTGTTAGTATATTGTTTGACACTTATACATTAAGGTTATCGGAACATCTTAAGGAATACTTGAATTTTCTTACATATAATATAGAGTTGTCATCCCACAGCGTAGCGTAACACTTCTAGCTCTTTCAACCCTTCCACCACTTCATACTCGTATAATAATTCATTAGGTAAAATGTCGGACAGTTTGCTTGCTCAACCTTATTCTCCTCCGCGGTCTCTGAAAATATCTACCTTCGAATAGACTTTGATGGAACGAGCCTTGTGCGGAGAATAAAAGGTTTCGCGTCTACTGTCCGATTACAATTACCACAGTGAAACGTCCCACGACGAAGTGTCCCACAGCGAAGCGTATCACTTCCTACCCTTCTAACTCTTCCAACGCTTCTAACAACATTTTAAATGTCCAAAGTTTATAGTTCAAATTCATAAAAACAAAACAAATAACATTGATTATCTAAAATATGATAGATATTGATAGATGGTAAGTTTATTATTTATTTGTTGATAATAAATTAAACGACTATTTGTGATTGCTATAAATATGATAATAAAATGATTGTTATTAGTAAAACGATAATTTAATTTTTGAAATTGAAACGATAAATTTTTATGATTTAAAAATGATAATATAATCATAAAATAAATATATGCTGTTTTTTGTGAGTAACTTAAAAAAAGTATCTAAAAAAACAAATTTTTTTTTGCTTATAGTATGAAATATGCTATACTTTGCCGAAAAGAAATCTAAGCCAGGGAGATTATTAAATGGCTATTGTAGTTAATGATTTACGTAGAGGTATGATAATTCTTTATAATGGCGATCTTTGTCAGGTCGTTGATATAGAATTTATCCGTCCAGGTAACTGGCGTGCTTTGGCTCAGGCCAAGCTCAGAAACCTTAAGACAGGTTCAACTTTTATTCAGCGTTACCAGACTACTGAAAAAGTAGACGAAGCAACCGTAGAAACAAAGTTGATGCAGTTCTTATACTCTGATGAAAATTTCCTCCATTTCATGGATATGGAAACATATGAACAGATGGAAATGGAACTTGATCTCTTAGGAGAACAGGCTAAGTTCTTGAAAGAACAGATGGAAATTTACGTTAAGTTATATGAAGGTAAAGCTATTGGTGCAGAACTTCCTCCATCAGTAGAACTTAAGGTAATTGAAGCTCCGCCGAATGTTAAGGGTAACACTGCTAGTGGTGGTAATAAACCAGTAACTTGCGAAGGTGGACATGTTGTAACTGTTCCTATGTTCATCGAAGCCGGTGAAACAATTAAAGTTGACACTCGAACAGGCGAATATCTAGAACGCTGCAAAAAATAAGTTGTAATTTTTACAATATTAAATATTTTTAGAGTGAAAACTTTATTGCTTTTAACTGCAAAATTGTTAATAACAAGCTGACACAAAGCCTTAATTGGCTTAGTCAGCTTGATATTCACTCTAATAAATGAAGGTGTTTTTATGAGATTTGTTAAGCCAAAAAAGGGTTTTAGATTATCAAAAAATCTGGGATTGCTGCTATTTTCTACTGCAGTTATTTCAGGTTCTTTATCTTCAGACAATAAAGCTTATGGTCTGGAAGCACCCTCTCTGCCACCATCTGTAATGATGGCTTCAGCAAAAAATGGCGAAACAAACAGCAGCAATAAAGTTGTAAAACCTTCTGAAAAAAAAGATGTGAAAACAGAAAAGGCTTTGGCATCTTCCAAAGAAGTTAAGCCTGTTTCTGTTAGTGCTGTTTCTGCAAGCAGTAATGCTGAAAAAAGCGTGAAAGAAATTGATGCTGTTCCGGCACCAGTTGTAAAACAGAATCCCGTAGAAGAAAAATCAGAAGAATTAACTCCTGCAGCTCCACCTTCTTTATTGGTTAACTCAGTTAAAAATCAGGATATTAAGCAGCTTGATGACGAAGACGATAATGCTGATGATGATTTTTCTATCAAAGGTGATGAATCGCCAAAACCAGCAAGTAATTTAATAGCTTCTGCTAAAATCGTAGAAAAAGACATTTCTCCAGTTACTACTAAGGCTTCTAAAGAAAAGACTTCTACAGTTAAAGCCCAGGCTCCTGTAGAAAAGAAAGCTGAAGTTAAGACTGCTGAAAAGAAAGATGTTCCAGTTAAAGCTGTTGTCGAAACTCCAGTTGTAAAGAAAGCAGAAGTAAAACCAGCAGAAAAGACTATTTCCAATAATTCTGCTAAGAAAGATATTGTTAAATCTTCTTCTAAATCTTCAGATAAGCCGGTTGAAATGAAAAAGGCTGAAAAAACAGAAGTTAAAGAAGAATCTAAACCAGAAGTAAAGAAACATTCAAAAGTTAGAAGAGTTACCAAAAAGGTTAGAGTTGATGATAACGAATGCCCACCAGAATGGGATTGGTTCTCAGCTCCTCTTGTTTTTGTAAGAGATGCTAATGGTAAACTCGTTCTTATGGCTGATAAGAATGCTCCTAAGATTGTTATTGGTTCTAAAAAGACCTCTAATGATGATGTTAAGGTTGTAAAACCTGTTAAAGTTGAAAATAAAGTTGTTAAGACTAAGAAAACTGTTGCAAAAACAGTTAAGAAGGCTGAACCAGAAAAAACTGTTGAAGTTAAGCCTTTTGAAGCACCTGCCGCTCCGGCTGCTGTTGTAGAACCTAAGCCAGTAGTTGAAGAAATTGCTGAAACTAAGGAAGAAGCACCTGTTGTTTCCTATAATAAGCCGGTTGTAATGCTTGAAACAAAGAATGTAGAAGAAACAAAGCCCTTGTTTGCTGAAGCTTCTGAAAAAATGGCAAGGATCAAGAGACTACATGCTTATGATGAAAAATCAGACAGCATCGAAATGGCTTCTATTAGAAGGTCAGCCAGTATGGTTCGCATGCATAAGATTGTTGTAGATCTTATTAAGCGAGCAGATAACAAGAAACCAAATAAGGATAATAACCTTATGAAGGCTTCTGTGGCACCTCAGGCTCCTCCAGAAGCTGCTAATAATAGTAAAATTGCTGATAACTCCTCTAATAAAAGCAATAGTTCCATTTCAGAAAAGTATGCCTTCAGACCTTATTTTAATCCGAATTTCAGCTCTACAATACGTTTAAGAGCATACTAAGAATAAGAATAAACAGGTGTTATAGAACAAGAAAGTCTTTATTAATAAAGCTTTTAATAGGAATTGAATTAAGAAAGGTGGGTGTTAATAACTAGTTGAATAGGATCAGACAATAAGAAGCCTTGTCTGATTTACATTCTAAGCTGGCTTGTGCTAACTAAGTCTGTCTTAGAAAGGATGAAGAAGAGAGCCTTTTGGCTCATTTTTTTTGTCAAAAATTCAGGTCTGTGTGGAGAAGATAAGGTTTATAATATGAATAAGACTAATCCAGACTAAGCTCTTTGTGAAAATAATATCATAGTTTGGGTGTTTATAACCTCATATTATAAATAAATCTTTATTTATAATATGAGGTTTCTGATTTAATGAGGGTTAAAAATAACAAAAACAAGAAAAATAAAGATTTATTTATAAAATCAAGAATTTTCCACCGATTGTGAACTTGTATAAATTATTATTTATAAAAATAAGTGTCTTAGCAAGGTGATTTTAACTTGAATCTTGTGACTCGCAACTTATGACTTATAACTAGTAACTAGTAAAACTTATATCCTGAGACTTGGTCTTAAATCTTAAATCTTGAATCTTGTAACTTATATCTTAAATCTTATAACTTTTAACTTGAAACTTGAAACTTGTAACTTGTAACTTGTAACTTGTAACTTATGTCTTGAATCTTAAATCTAATAAAGTTGAATTTGCTTGTGAATTATGTTACAATCCCCATAAATAATTTGGGCAGTTTTTATACCTGAATTACAATAATTTACAGGAGTAAAACGATGTTTTTAAACTCTGTAATTATTATGGTCATAGGAATGTTTGTTGTTTTTACATTCTTGAGCATAATGATTTTGGTTATGAACCTTACTTCTAGGGTTCTCACTTCTGAAACTTTCTTAAAATATTTCCCACAACCCAAACCAGCTCCGGCTATCCCTGTATCAACTGGTAATACAACCGAAATGGAAGAAATTGCCGCAGCTATTGCTATTGTAAAAGCTAATGCATGAGGTGAATTAAAAAAATGGCAAAAAAATTAATTAAAGTTATGGATACATCATTTCGTGATGGTTTCCAGTCTGTATTCGGAGCTCGTGTTTTAACTAAGGATTTTATGCCTGCTGTTGCTGCCGCAAAAGAAGCAGGTATCAGATATTTTGAATTTGGCGGCGGTGCCAGATTCCAGTCTTTATATTTTTATTGTAATGAAGATGCATTCGATATGATGGATACCTTCAGAAAGACTGTTGGTCCTGATGTCGAACTTCAAACTCTTGCTCGTGGTGTTAATGTTGTTGGTCTTGATTCTCAAAGCAGTGAAGTTATTGATCTTCACGCAAAAATGTTTAAAAAACACAGCACAACTACAATAAGAAATTTTGACGCTTTAAATGATATCAACAATATTAAATATAGTGGTCAGTGTATTGTTAACGCTGGTTTAAAACATCAGGCTACCATTACTATGATGGAACTTCCTCCTGGCTGTGAAGGCAGTGAAGCTCATACTCCAGATTTCTACATGAAAGTTCTTCGCCAGATTCTTGATTCTGGTTTGCATTTTGACTCACTTTGCTTTAAAGATGCTTCAGGAACTTCCTGCCCATCAAAAGTTAGAGAAACTATTAGAAGAGCTAGAGAAATGCTAGGTGCAGATATGCACATCGTTTTCCATGGCCATGAAACAGCTGGTAACGGTGTTGCTGCTTATTTGGCAGCATTAGAAGGTGGCGCTACCGGATTAGACCTTGCTATGCAACCTGTATCTGGTGGAACCTGCCAGCCAGACATTATCACTATGTGGCATGCTCTTAAGGGAACTGATTATGATTTGGGTATCGATCTTAATAAAATTTATGAAGCTGAAAAAGTTTTCATGGATTGTATGAAAGATTATATGATGCCACCAGAATCTAGAGCTGTTAATCCAGCTATCATTTTTTCGCCAATGCCTGGTGGTGCATTAACTGCTAATACTCAGATGATGAGAGATAACGGCACTCTTGATAAGTTCCCACTGCTTATTGCTGAAATGGAAAACGTAGTTAAGAAGGGTGGTTATGGCACTTCTGTTACTCCAGTTTCTCAGTTCTACTGCCAGCAGGCAATGGCTAACGTAATGTTCGGCCCATGGAAGAAGATTACTGAAGGTTACGGAAAGATGGTTCTCGGTTATTTTGGTAAGACTCCGGTTGCTCCTGACCCAGAAATTGTTAAGATTGCTTCTGAACAGTTGAAGATGGAACCAACAACCAAGACCGTTCTTGAAATTAACGATGCTAATCCAAAGAAGAGTATTGCAGCTCATAAAAAGACTCTTGAAGATAATGGTCTGCCAGTAACTGATGAAAATATTTTCATCGTTGCAACCTGTCTTGAAAAAGGTATTACTTATCTTAAGGGCGAAGCTAAACTTGGTATCAGAAAGAATGAACCTGCTAAACCAGCTGCTGCTAAGAGTGCTTCAAATGGCATGAACGTTACTATTAATGGTAAGACCTACGCTGTTAAATTAGATGGCAACAAAGCTACTGTTAATGGAAAGACTTATGATTTTACTACAGCTGAACTCAATACCAATACTGCTGTTGCTCCAACTTCTTCTGGCGCCGGAACAAAAGTTCTTGCTCCAATGAATGGAACTATTGTCAGATTTTTGGTAAATCCTGGCGATACTGTAGCAAAAGATCAAGACCTTCTTGTTGTTGAAGCAATGAAAATGGAAATTAACGTTCCATCACCCGTTGCTGGTACTGTTGGTAACATAATTGCTACTAAAGGTTCTGCAGTAGTTAAAGATCAAGAAATATTAACAATAAATTGATAATAAGGAGTTGTCAAACTTATGGCTGATATTGCAACTATAACGCAGTCTGTTTCAACTCTTGCTCAAAATGTTGCTACAGAAACTGCCTCATTAGATTTAGGAACGTCCTTTGTTAATCTTTGGCATCGAACAGGTTTGTATAATTATTTTGTAATGAGTGGTGGTTTGGGACAACTTATCATGATTTTGGTATGTTTGTTCCTAATTTATCTTGCTATCAAAAAACAATATGAACCATTATTATTGTTGCCTATAGCTTTTGGTGGATTATTATCAAATATTCCAGTTGCTAATATTGCAACAGAAGGTTTCCTTCATACAATATTCTCTTTCGGTATTGGCGGAGACGGGTCTGGTATTTTCCCAATATTAATATTCTTTGGTGTTGGGGCAATGACAGATTTTGGTCCTTTGATTGCTAATCCTAAAATGGCACTTCTCGGTGGAGCTGCTCAGTTTGGTATTTTTGGTACTTTATTAGGAGCTGTTCTTCTTTCTCAGGCCGGCTTAGGTTTCACTATGAAAGATTGTGCTTCAATCGCAATTATTGGTGGGGCTGATGGTCCTACTTCTATATTCTTAGCTTCTCATCTTGGAACTCCATATTTAGGATCAATAGCAGTTGCTGCTTATTCTTATATGGCTTTGGTTCCTATTATTCAGCCACCTATAATGAAGGCTCTCACTACTGAAGAAGAACGCAAGATTAAAATGAAACAACTTCGTGAAGTTAGCCAGACTGAAAAGATTATATTCCCATTGGTAATTGTTCTTCTCTGCGCTTTGCTTCTTCCGGATGCTGCTCCTCTAATCGGTGCTTTGATGTTCGGTAACATCATTAAAGAATGTGGCGTTACAGAAAGACTTTCTAAGACTGCTCAGAATGAACTTTGTAATATAACTACTATATTACTTGGTTTGGCTGTTGGTTCTAAGCTTTCTGCAGAAAAGTTCCTTACTCTTCAGACTGGCGGAATTGTTGTTCTTGGCTTGTTGGCATTCAGTTTTGGTACTGCTGCCGGTGTTCTTATGGCTAAATTTATGAACCTTTTCTCTAATGAAAAGATTAATCCGCTAATCGGTTCTGCTGGTGTTTCTGCAGTTCCTATGGCTGCTCGTGTTTCTAATAAAGTTGGTCAGGAATACGATAAACAGAATTTCCTGCTTATGCATGCCATGGGGCCGAATGTTTCTGGTGTTATCGGTTCTGCCGTTGCCGCAGGTATCTTGCTTGCGCTTGTAGGCTAAATTAGTAAAAAAATACCCCAAGAGAATTCTTGGGGTATTTTTTTTACCTGATTATTATAGTTGGTCTTAGCAGTTTTTACTCTTTATAGAAAAAAGGGATATTTTAATTTAGTATAGTGTTACTTGATATTTTTTGCTAAAATCAAAAGTAAGAGAATTTTAATTGTTGAGGAATGATAAAATGGAAGACATTAATAAACCTGATGAACAACCCGTCGAAGTTCAATCAGAAGTAGAATTGAAAAATTCTGGATTCTTTGAAAGATTTTTTAAACTTAAAGATCACAAAACTAACGCCAAAACAGAAGTAATTGCCGGTATTACGACTTTTATGACAATGGCTTACATTTTGGCTGTTAATCCGATGATACTTGGCGAATGCGGAATGGATAAAACAGCAGTTTTTACTGCTACTGTTTTATGCTCTTTTGTAGCTACTTTTTTAATGGGAACGATTGCTAATCTCCCATTTGTATTGTCTGCCGGTATGGGGCTTAACGCTTATTTCGCTTTTGACAAATGTCAGAGAAGCTATTTTTAATTCAATCCCACATCCATTAAAAATAGCTGTTACAGTTGGTATAGGGTTATACATTGGTTTTATTGGCTTAAAATCAGGTCACGTATTAGTTGATAACCCGGCGACACTTGTTTCTCTAATCTCGTTTAAGACTTGGTCTAATTACACCTGTTCCGCTTTTCTTGCACTAGTCGGAATTATAATAACTACGATTTTAATGCATAAGAAAATTTTGGGCAGCATACTATGGGGTATGGTAGCAACCTGGTTAGTGGGTATGTTATTTGAACTACAAGGCTTGTATGTTCCTGATGACAAAGATTTTTTTTCTGTAATCCCTCATGTTAATAATATTCTTTCTACTGATTTTACATTGAAGCCTACTTTTTGTGCTTTTACTAGAGGCTTTAGTGAAATATCGGGTCCTGGTGGATTTTTTAATTTCATTACTGTATTATCAGCTTTTTTGTTTGTAGATTTGTTTGATACTATTGGAACATTGATTGGTTGTGCTGCTTCTGGAAATATGCTTGATAAAGAGTATAAGCTTCCAGGTATTAAGGGTGCTCTTCTGGCTGATGCAATAGGAACTACACTCGGAGCTGTCTGTGGGACTTCTACTGTTACTACTTTTGTTGAATCAGCTTCAGGTATTTCTGCAGGCGGTAGAACTGGGCTGACTTCTATTGTAGCAGCTTTCTTGTTTTTAATGTCTCTATTTTTTGCACCTTTATTCCTTACAATCCCTGTTTTTGCGATAACTCCAGCACTTGTAATAGTTGGTTTTTTAATGGTAAGACAGGTTGTTCATATTAATTTTGACCATCTAACAGATGCAGTTCCAGCTTTTCTTGCTATAATAGCAATGCCATTTTTCTATTCCATTTCTGAAGGAATATCTTTCGGCATTATTTCTTACACACTTATTCATTTGTTATGTGGAGAAGGAAAGAAAGTGCATCCTTTGTTATATGTTCTTTCAGTATTATTTGTCTGTAAATATATTTTTATTTAAAGATTGAAGTTTCTAAAAAAATACCCCAAGATAATTCTTGGGGTATTTTTTTGTATTTTTTCGATTACGATAAATATTAAAATATCTTAATATTGTTCTAAAGAAAATAATTCTGTGTGGGCTTCTTGATAATAATCACAGGAACTATCATCTTCATTTTCAACTATGACCTCAAAATAGTATTTGGCTTGTTCTGGTTTATTTTCATACTTACATATTTTCCCAAGAATAAGAATAAACTTATAAAAAAGCTTGTTTTCGTCATATTTATCTAAATCTAGTCTCAGACCTTCTTTTGCTGCCCATTTCGCTTCAAAGAGCATGGATTGCTTGATGGCAGTATCCGCGATTAAATAATAAAGCTTTATGTTATTTGGAGAGTATTGTAAAGCCTTTTTCCCCTCTTCGAAAAACATATTAAATATTTTGGCGTTCTGATATTTTTTTACTAGTGTGTAATGATTAGCATATTCTTTCTTATTTATTTCTTCTTTTTCAGCAAGAATATTCTGAACTCTGGTTATATCCTCTTCAACATTGTAGTTTTTGTCTATTTCTTTTGTCTGCTCAAATAGTTTTAAGGCTTCTTTATAATTCGAATCTTGTTCTTTTAACAGACCTAGTTTATAGTAGGGTGCAGCAAATCTTTCACTTATGGGAACCATATCTAAGAGAAAAACTGCTATTTCATAGTATTCTGCAGATAATTTGCTTTGACCCCAGGCTTCATAAGAAACAGCGTCACCATATACTGTACAAATGAAAGGTAAATATTTGAAATTATCTTCTTTTACACAAAGATTAACCGCTTCAAATCCTTTTTCTGATTCTTCATAAAAAGGAGATTCATAAATATTTTTACCCAATAATACTTTAAATAAGTAGTCTACGCTTTCTTTTGTTCCAAATGCTGCATTATAGTTTTCTATTGCTTTAATATAATATTGTTTGTCAAATTGTAAATCGCCTTTTTTACTCTGTTCATCTGCTAAAACTTTATTATCATCTATTTTTTCTTTTGGATCGATTTTTCCAGCGATAATACCTTTAAGTCGTTCTATATTGTAATCTGTTTTTATGTATTCATCTGCTTGGGGGAATTTTTTCTTTATTTTTTCATATATTTCAATAGCTTCATAATACTTACCCATCGAAGAGTAGGTGATTGCTAAATTTGAATAATGAAAAGGGTCTTCTATAACGCTTAGAGATTTTTTATGATACTCTACTGATTTTTCATAATCTTCAATATGTGAATATGCGCAGCCCAAGGAATTATAAATTCTTGCTAATTCTTTTTGATCTCCTGAAGCGGATACTATTTTAAGGTTTTCAAACAGAGATTCAAATAAAAGGTCTGTATTCATGCCTTCTTCATTTTGATCTAAGCCGATAGATATGTGCAAACTAATAAGATTGTTTATTTGTTCAGATTCTTCTGGAAGCATTTTTTTTATTATTTGGTACTCTTTTATTGCTTCAGCTCTTTTACCTTTTTGAACTAGATTTTGAGCGTTTGTATAATGATCATAAGCTTCCTGTATATGTCTTAAAGGATACTTTCCTTCGCTTCTTTTGAATTGAAAAAACATGTTGGATTCATAGTTTTTACGTTTAACCGCTTCTACTTTAACCCCTGCTTTTATTTTATTTAATATTTTCCCTCTTAATTCTGGAACCCCATAATAGTCAGACTTAATGCTTAGGATATAATCGCATATTTTTAAAGCTTCTTTGAAGTTTCCAATAATATCATAAATGGTAGCAAGTAAATCATACATATATAAGAAATCAGATTGTGGCTTATCTTTTGTATATTCTATGGCTTTATTTAAACAGTCTATAGCTTTTGAGTATAATTCTTCTTCTCGATAATAATATTTACCCATTAAGTAATATATATTGCAAAACTCATTTTTTACATCTTGATTATTCGATAGTTTAATGCATAATTCACAAACATCTTTTATTTTATCTTTACAAAAGCAAAAATCATCATTATCACATATTCTGAAATACTCATAAACAAAATCTAAATTATCTGGGTAAAGCTCTAAGGCTTTTTCTATGTATTTCATAGCAATTTCTGCTTCTTCAATCTTACAGCCAAGTATTCCTCTTAGTTTATTGTGCTTGTATGCTAAATAGTAGTAAACATAGGCTTTTTCCTGATTCGACATAGAGTCAATCTTTTTTTGAAGACTTTCAATTACATATTTCTTTTGGTAATCATTTATAGTTAGATGATTTTTAACGGCTTTGCTTTTATTTCCTTTTGTACCAATTAATTCTATTTTAGGAAAATTCGGAACAGGGTTTGTGCTAGAAGAATATTTGTAAAATGAATTTTGCTTTTTACCTGAGGGAATAATAGAACCAGAGTTTTCACTGACAGTGTCACTTAAATCGTTTAGAGTGTCAGATATGTTTTCTGCTATGTTTTTTATAAAATCCCAGACAGCCATTGAATTTCCCTGTTTGTAAATTGTCTGTTGTTATCCTATTTTAACATATTTTTATCGGTAGTTGAATAGTTTAATAGTTGGAAGAGTTGGAAGGGTTGGAAGGGTTGGAAGGGTTGGAAGAATTGGAAGAGTTGGAAGAGTTGGAAGAGTTGGAAGGGTTGGAAGGGTTGGAAGGGTTGGAAGAGTTGGAAGAGTTGGAAGAGTTGGAAGAATTGGAAGAGTTGGAAGAGTTGGAAGGGTTGGAAGTGTTGGAAGGGTTGGAAGAGTTGGAAGGGTTGGAAGTGTTGGAAGGGTTGGAAGAGTTGGAAGAGTAAGAAGAGTTAGAAGACTTAGAGTCGTCGCTAAAAAAAGGATTGTCTTTTATTAATCATTGAATTAGAATGATATTGATAGGAGACAGACTGACAATATGAAAATCAGTGATAGATTAATATTTAATGCTGAAGTGAAAGACGGATTAGCTTGCAAAAGACCTGTTGTAGCTCTTGAATCTACAATAATTTCTCATGGTATGCCATACCCTCAGAATATTGAGACTGCACGAATGTTGGAAAATACGGTGCGTGAAAATGGTGGTGTGCCTGCGACTATTGCTATATTAGATGGAAGAATCCGAATAGGTATTACCGAAAAAGAACTAGAAATATTGGGCACAAGCAAAAATATAAGAAAGGCTTCTAGACGTGATTTGCCTTCGATTATTGCTTTAAAGCAAAATGCTGCTACAACTGTTGCTGCAACTATGATTTGTGCTAATTTAGCAGGAATTAAATTCTTTGCAACCGGTGGAATAGGTGGTGTACATCGAGGAGCATCAGAAAGTTTCGATATATCTGCAGATTTGCTGGAATTTACCAGAACCCAGGTAATGGTGGTTTGTGCTGGTGCCAAAGCTATATTGGATATTCCTCATACTATGGAATATTTAGAAACCTTGGGTGTTCCTGTATTCGGTTATCAGACAGATGAAATGCCGGCTTTTTACTATAGAAATTCTGGTGTAAAGATTCCGCAGCGTTTTGATGACCCTGCAGATGCAGCAGAAATATTCAGACGCTCTATTAATCTAGGTTATAAGAGTGGAATTCTTGTTGGAAATCCTGTTCCAAAAGAATTTGAAATGGATAAGAATGCTATTGAAGCAAAGATAGATGAAGCATTGAAAGATGCTGACAAGCAGGGAATAAAAGGGCAGGCTGTTACCCCTTATCTGCTACAAAGATTATACGAAATTACTGGTGGTGAAAGCTTAAAGACTAATATTGAGCTAGTTAAGAACAATGCTGCGTTGTGTACAAAGATTGCAGTTGCCTTTTTCAAACATTAAAGAACTAAAATCCTTCAGTCATTGTTTAGAATTGCATCCCCAAAGGGTAGTTCATTAGTAAAAGGAGAATAATAAATGAAAGAAAGAATTAAGAATGCTATTGAAATGCTTACTACTAATAAAGGTGAAGACTGGTTCACTGTTTTAGAAGAACCAAAGAGCGAAAAATTCATTCAATTTACTTATGATGAAGGTTATGGCTTGCAGGTTGATTTGCCGGTAGTAGCTTTACAGCCTGAAGAACTAGAAAAAGCTGAAAAGCTAATGGGTGAATATGGTATTTCCAAAAGAGAAATTGAACCATCAGAAGACGATTGCTGCTGCTGCGGTGATGATCATGAACATGGTGAAGACTGTGGTTGTGACTGCTGTGACGGCGAAGAAAAGTGTGAAGAAAAGTTTGAAAGCTTCAATGAAAAAATGGAAAATAACGACAAAGCTGTAGAAATAGCTTACCGAGTTTTCAAGGAAGTTTATGGCTTATCTGATGATACAGCAATTAATGTAACCATATTCAGGTAGTTTAGAAAGACCCCCTCAGTCTCGCTTTGCTCGCCAGTTCTGCGACTACGACTCGCTGGCCTCCTGCCGCTCGCTTGTATAGTCACATCCATGTGACTTATCGCTCACATCCTGTGGTTCGCTTGCACGCCGCCATCCATGGCGGCAACCCCAGTAATGCTAACGCATTCTGAGGGCGTCCCACAACGAAGTGTCCCACAGCGCAGCGTCACACTTTTAACCCTTCCAACCCTTCCAACAATTCCCACAGGCAGCTATGCTGCCGTCCCACAAGTTGCGTAAGCAACTGTCCCACTATCTGCACAAGAGCCGCAGGCTCTACGTTTTCCAATGGTCAGAAAATTGCCCTATTGAAAACTATTAGTTTTCAAATCTCAAAATTCAAAAAAATAATGAATTAGGGTTTTACCACAATATTATTAGGTTCTTTGCCTGTAAGAACTGCGATAATGTCTTCTGCATTCATTACCGACATCTTTGTTCTTGTTGCTGTATTTGCACTGGAAATATGTGGAGCAACCACTATATTATCAAGTTCCAACAATGGATTATTGGCTGGAGTAGGTTCTTGGCAGAAAACATCTAATGCAGCGCCCGCTATTTTATGTTTTTTCAAGGCTTCATAAAGAGCTTTTTCTTCGATAACCGGACCTCTGGCATTGCTGATTAAATAAGCTGTTTTCTTCATTAATTCAAGTTTTTCGGCGTTAATAAGACCACGTGTCTGATCGTTCAGCGGTACATGAAGGCTTACAAAATCTGATTCTTTTAAAAGAGTATCTAAATCTACTCTTTTGGCACCGCATTCTTTTTCAAATTCTGGTTTGGCAGAACGATTGAAATACAATATTTTCATGTCGAATCCTCGGCCACGTTTTGCCATTGCCTGACCTATGCGGCCAGCACCTATGATTCCAAGAGTTGTGCCACGCAAGGGAGCGCCCAGCATCATACTTGGGTGCCATGCAACTTTCCAGTTTCCTGCTCTGACATATTTATCTGCTTCTACAACTCTTCTGGTTATTGCCATAAGTAATGCAAATGAAAAATCTGCAGAAGCATCAGTTAAGGCATCTGGAGTGTTAGTTACGTAGATTCCGCGTTTTTTAGCTGCTTCTAAGTCGATATTGTCATAGCCGACAGCTAATTGAGCAATAATTTTAAGTTTTGGAGCAGCATTTATTATTTCTGCGTCAATTTTATCAGAAAGCATAGTTAAGATAGCATCAGCATCTTTTATATGTTCTTTTATTGTTTCTTTAGAGGGTGGAGCATAGTCAGTCCAAAGGTCTACATCAAAGTTTTTCTTTAAAAGTTCAAGGCCTTCCGGCAGTATTTCTCTAGTTACGAAGACTTTTTTTCTGTTGTTCATAAAGCACCTTCTTCTCAAAGTATTGTAATAGTGTATCAAAAAATTCTATTATTTAAAAGAAATGTGGTAGAATTATAATTGAGTCGGTTTTCTAATTTTAATAATAGAGTTGTATATGTTAGTAAAAAATTTAAGGGATATTAATTCAGGTTACGACAGTCGGGATTCTGCTTTTATAAATGTTGCTTTATCTGCTTACGAAGAAGCCATAAAGGTTTGTGACCCATATAAAGCTAGTATGGCACAGTTTAAGCTTGAGGGAAATGTTTTAACATTTAAAGAAAGAAACTATAACCTTGATTTTTATAATAATATTTATGTGATTGGGGCTGGTAAGGCAGGATACAGAATGGCTAAGGCTATACATGACCTGTTAGGTGAAAAAATAACAGAAGGTTGTGTGTGCGTACCCCAAGATAGCAATATTCCTGAAGAAATGCTTGGTAATATTCGTTTAATGGAATGTGCTCACCCGATACCAGATATGGATTCTATTCTTAGTGCCAGAATAATAAGCCGAATTGCCAGTAAAGCCGGGGCTAACGACCTGATTTTTTTCCTGCTTTCCGGTGGAGCATCAAGTCTGATGTGTCTGCCTGCAGAAGGTATTTCTTTGTCTGATAAGCAGAATGTTAACAATCTATTGCTCAAGTGCGGTGCAAATATTTCAGAAATCAATACAGTCAGGAAACAGCTGTCTGCGATTAAAGGTGGAAAGCTGGCAGAACTTGCATACCCTGCTGAAGTGATACAACTTGTAATATCTGATGTTCTTGGAAATGACCTCGGAATAATAGGTTCCGGGCCGGCTGTTCCCAATAAAACCAACTTTAACGATGCTGTTAATGTGTTGAAGAAGTATTCTATATGGGATTCTATCCCTGAATCTGTAGCTAGTCTGCTAACCGCAAGCAATTTTTCTAAGATCAAAAACTCTTCTGATGAAGAGAAAAACCGTGTTTTTGATTCTGTTTCCACTTCTATTATTGCTGATAATCAAACTGCTATTAGTGCTATTGGAAAATTCTTAGAAGACTATGACTTCAAAGTTTATTATTATCCAAAAGAGTTGACTGGGGAAGTAAGTGAGGAGGCTAAGGAATTCTTCTTTTACGTTTCCAAATTGAAAAAAGACAATCTTGACCCATTTGCTGTAATAGCAGGTGGTGAGCCTGTTGTGGTGTTTAAGAGACAAACAGCCGAAGATGCTAAGCATGAAGATGCTGATAAAAATTCTTTTGGTGAGCTTCCTAAAAATAGTTTTAAAAGTAATTTCAAGTCAGAAAATATTGAGCAGCTTGGTGAAGCTTTGAGACAAAAACAGATTAACAGTAAGGTTTCAGGTGGTCGGGCCCAGGAATTGGCGATGTGTATGTTAAAACATTTTGCTGAATTCCCTGAACGACAAATGTTTTTCCTGGCGGCCGGAACAGATGGTATAGATGGCCCAACCGATGCTGCTGGGGCTATCATTACCGATAAAACCGTTTTGAAATCCAGGTCATTTGGAGAGAATTATGAAGATCTCTTAAAGAGGCATAATTCCTATAACTACTTTAATAGAGTTGGTGGTTTAATAAAAACTGGCTATACAGGAACAAATGTAAATGATATTTTCATTGCGTTAGTTCCCCCGAAAATAGATTGACTGTTTGAAAGAAATTATTGTTTAGGCTGTGTAGATTGAAAAAATCAGGAGAGTAATTATGTATAAAACTTTGTGTGTTGCAATTATGTTTATGGCCATGGGGCTTTTATTTGCTGATAATGCCTTTGCTGGAACCGAAGAAAACCCGATTTGGCAGAATAAGCTGAATGAATATGCTTCGCAGGAAAATGTGAAGAGTCTTATATTCGTAAAATGCACTGGCGGTTCGAATGCAAAAGTTTCATTATATAAGAAAGAAAACAACTCTTTTATAAATACTTTTAACTACGATGCTTTTATTGGTAAAAATGGTTTGGGAAAAGAAAAAGAAGGTGATTCCAAGTCGCCAGAAGGTGATTTTGGAATAATACAGGCTTTTGGAATTAAAGCCAATCCTGGGACTTCGATTAATTATTTGAATGTCACAAAAGACCATTATTGCTGCGATGAAGACTGTCAATATTATAATAAGATTATAGACGCAAAGGCCGTTAACCATAAATGCAAAGGCGAACATATAATTGATTATGTTCCACAGTATAATTACGGTTTTTTCTTAGATTATAATAAAGAAGGGGTTTATCCAAAGGGATCAGCTATATTCTTTCATGTTAAAGGCAAAAGACCATATACTGCCGGTTGTATAGCCGTTGATGAAGAAGCAATGATAACTATTCTCAACGAAATTGATTCTAATACGAGAATATGTATTTATAAGGCTAATTGAGAACGAGGTGATTGGTGATTGGTGGTAGGTGGTAAGTGGTAGGTGATGAGTGATTAGTGGTAAGTGTTAGGTGATTAGTGATTAGTGATTAGTGATTAGTGATTAGTGATGAGTGATGGGTGTTTAGTGGTGAGTGGTAGGTGAAACTAAAAAAATTGTAACAGAAAAAGAACTAAGCTATAATAATCTTTAACTTCGTAGACCTAGGGGGAAATATGAAAAACTCTTGTAAACTTCTCTGTTTGGCAGCTGGTTTTAGTCTTTTATTCGGCAGCAACCTTTTTGCGGCCGGTAATGAACAGTATTTCGGGGCAGGGAACGGAACAAAAGAATCTCCCTATTGGGTAGAAAACGCAGAACATTTACAGAATGTAAGACTTTTCCCTAACGCTTATTTCGTTCAAACCAAGGATATTGATACTGGTGATGCTATATTTGAACCAATAGGTTCTTTTGATAAGCCTTTTACTGGCAATTATGACGGAGAAGGCCATAGAATAACTATTGAAGAATTGGGTGCTACTCAAGGCAACATTAAGCTTGCCGGGCTTTGGGGCTTTACATCTGGAGCAGAAATAAAGAATCTTATTGTTGATGTAAATGCTTCTTTGAATCTGGAAGGGCGTGTTTGCGTGGGAGGCATTGCTGCCTGTGCAAACAAGACTAACGTCAGCAGTTGCAGCGTTTCATCTGATTCAAAAATATATGTTAATTCTGAAAAATGTCTCTATGCCGGCGGAATAATTGGTTATTCTGCTTTTGATACTGTTGTAAGAAGTTGTTCTTTCGAAGGTCGTATTGATGGGCGTTCTAGAGGTGATATTGATGCCGTTTGTGCTATAGGCGGTATTGTTGGTGAAAATCGCACGGGTGCAAGAATTAAAAAATCCACTTTTGCTGAAACTGCATCTGTTTCTGGTAATTCTGCTATAGCTCCTGCATGGGTTGGCGGAATTGCTGGCTTTAATGAAGATTCAACTTATGTTTGCGACTGTCATGCTGTTGTTCCCATGAATTTAAAACCAGAATATGGTGATTTAAAGCGAGTTTTTACAAAAATCAGCAAATGTAACTCTGCTGGAACTGTCAGCGGTTACAGCTTGGAAAGAATAGCTGTAGGCGGAATCGTAGGTTTTAATGTTGCTGAAGTTGCCAACTGTATTTCTCAATCAAGTTCAAATACAAGAGGTTCTATAGTTAGATGCAATGATGTGCCAAGTGCTTTGATAGGCGGCGTGACTGGCGATAATACAGGAACTATCTATAATTCATCTTCTCTTTCAAGTATTCAGATGCTTAGTGATGGATTCTTAGGGGTAGGCGGAATTGCAGGCAGAAATGCCGGCATCATTAGTCGCTGTAATTATTTTGCTATTTCTGGAAAAGCTCTTAGCAGTTTTACTGCTTTGCGTTCATTTAATCCGATTTCAGCATTGGAATCTGTCTCTGCAAGAGGTGGAATTGTAGGAATAAATGATAACAGCCAAAATAAAGCTTCTATTGAAAATTCCAAAGTTTTTGGAAACGATTCCGATGAAGCTATTGCTACTTATGGCCATTCTCGTGGCAGTTACGGCAGAATAATAGGCTTAGAAGTTAAATAAATTATTCTCCAAATAAGAAGGGTGCCATTACATCGTAAAGTTTTGGGTTATGAATTACGTATGTGTCGTGCCCTTCTCCAGCTAAAATCTGCATTTGGCTGTTTTCAATGTTTCTGTGTATGGATTCAGTGTGTGCTTCCTTTACCAAATCATCTTCGCCAGCCAATATAAGGGTTGGAATGTGAATTGTGTGAAGTTCTTCGTGAGAGATATTTGGGTTGTTAAGCATCAATTCAATTAACGGCGAATGGTTAGCTTCATAATCTAATTCGCATTGTCTTAAAAACCAGTTTTTCAAACCTGTTGGCTTAAGGTTTGCTCCGCTGACAATAAGCTTGGAAATCAGACCAGGATGTCTTATTGCTATTAAAAGACCAAGTATTCCGCCATCACTAAAACCATATAATATAGGATGCTTGATTTTTTTCTTTTTGATAAAAGATACAACATCTTCAGCCATTTCATCATAGGTTAGAGAATCAACGGGATCGCTTTCGCCGTGCCCTCGGCTGTCTAATGCATATACAGTAAAATCTTTGGCAAGAAGCTGTGAAAGTTCATAAAACATTGTGTGATCTTCACCATTTCCGTGAAGAAGAACTATACTTTGTTCGCCTTTGCCAGTTTTTTCGTAATTGATGTTGATTCCGTTGACTTCTGTGCGCATCTTTTTGCCTCAATACTATGACTAAAATTGTAACCTTAAAATAACATCTGATTCATACATTATACTTATAATAGAGTTTTTTTTATAAATCAATACCCTTATATATTTTTATTCAAAAGAGAGTAATGGGATAGTTATCTATATTTAATTTTAAAATAATGTAAAAAATGTTAAAAAAAATAAAATTTTTTTGTTCAAACTCTTGCGCATTGTAGAAATTTCAGTAAAATATAAATAAGGAGTATCGGTACATTTTGACGGTACCGTTTACTTATTGCAGTTTTTTATAAGTTTATAAGGAGTTATATTATGAGAAAGAAAACGCTTAGAACACGCATTATGTGCGCTATTCTCGCACTCACTTTCTTGGTAAGCCTATTCCAGGCTCCAATTCCTGCTGCTGAAGCAGCAAATACCGCTACTATTCCGGTAACTATTGGTAATCAAACTTACCAGGTAACCCCAGGTCAGAATGTTACAGTAAACACTCCTGGTGGAACTACTACTTATAACGTTCGTTTTGTTAACGGTAAACCTGTTGCTCTTGATATGACTCAGGTTACTTCAATTATTTTCGGTGATGCCGGTTCTGGTGCTAACGCTGGTTCTACTTCAAGCAAGCCAGCTTCTACTAGCAAGCCATCTACAAGCAGCAAGCCATCTACAAGCAAACCTGCTTCTACTAGCAAGCCAGCTTCTACTAGTAAACCAGCTTCTCAGACTTCTGGTGCTACTGCTCAGCAGTCTACTCAAACAACCCAGACAACTACTACTTCTGGTAGCAACAATGGCCAAATGACTTGGAATGAATTCCAGAAGGCCAATGCAGGTAAAGGTATGAGCGGTTCTGAAATGAGCCAGGCTTGGAAAGATTATAAAGCTGGCAATACTACTTCTAATACTGCCGCCCAGACTTCTAAACCAGCTACTCAGCAGTCTACTAATACTACTCAGAGTTCTACTCCATCTGCTCAGACTGGTGCTTCAGCTCCTCAGGCTTCTGTAGCTGAAGGCGCTTCTACTACAAGCAGCAGCTCTTCTCAGTCTTCTACTACTACCACTAAGAAAGCTTGGGATCCTGCAAAACACCCAAGAGATCCTCAGACTGGTAAGTTCATTTCTCACGAAGAAGCAATTGCTCGTGGTTTAATGGATCCAGCAGATGCTTCAACCACTTCTTCTAGTTCTTCTCAGAGCAGTCAGACTGCTCAGACTACTGAATCTTCTCAGACAACTCAGACCAGTGGATCTGAAACTGCTCAGGCTCCTGCCGGTGAATCTGGTAATTCTTCAGCTCAAACTGCTCAAGCTACAACAGAACAGGCTGCAGCTCCTGCTTCTGGCGAAAAGACCAAAACTTCTATTGGTGATAAATTCAAATCTGGTTATCAGACTGGAAAGAATTTGACTAATCAAGGTTTCCAGAATGTTAAAGACAGTTTGAAATCTGGTTTCAGTGCTAAGAACCTTCTTGTAACTGCTGGTATTACTGTTGGTGTTGACCTTGCTACTCAGATTATGCGTGGTGAAGATCCAAGCCTTCAGAAAGCTATCAAAACTGTATGCTGTGCTGAATTTGTTGGTGGCGTAGCTGGTTCAGTTCTTGGTTCTGCTGCTGGTTCATTCTTCGTTCCATTCTTAAGCTGTGTTCCAGTTGTTGGTGGTGCACTCAGCGCTCTTGCTCCAGCTTTCGGTTCTGTTGTAGGTTCTTCTGTTGGTGCATACATGGCTGGCGATATTAAGAACGGCAGATTCTCAATTAAAGAAGCTTTCAGGAGAGTTGACTGGGTTGGTGTAACTGGTCAGGCTATCGGTTCTACCGTTGGTGCCGCTCTTGGTTCTTGCTTAGGTCCTGTTGGTACTGTTCTCGGTGGTATGGTTGGTGGTTACTTCGGTAACTGGGCTGCTCACAAGATTGCTGGTTTCTTCGGTAAAGGCGAAGCAAATCTTCCAACTATCCAAATGCCATCAAGCACTGGTTTCTCTGGACTTAAAATTGGTGGTAAAACCGATGGTATTACTCTTGGTGGCGATGAAGTTACCAGCGTAACAATTTCTGATGCTGTTGTTCCAGTTGCTGAAGAAGAAGAAGAAAAAGACAAAGCAGTTGTTGCAGCTAACGAAGATGATATCACTGCTGCTTACATTGAATACACTGATTACTACAATGAATACAGCAAGTTGATCCAGGCTGGTAAGACTAATGAAGCTCTTGAAGTATCTCAGAAGATGAATGCTGCCAAGGCTAGATATGATGCTCTCCGTTCTTCTGGTGAATAATTAATAAATAACTCGTTTATAAACTTAAAGCGTGTTTCTAAGTAAAAAACTGCCTTGATTAAGTTCAAGGCAGTTTTTTATATTCAATTTTTTTAAGATAAAATAAGCAAAAAAAATAACCCTTTGATTTTTCAAAGGGTTATTTTTTATCAAGAGATATATTTTTTATACTCCGAAGAGACCTGTGGTGGAAAGATATCTGTTTCCTGTATCTGGAAAGATGACTACAATATTCTTACCCGCATTCTTTTCATAGCTTGCAAGCTCTAGTGCAGCTGCACAGGCCGCACCAGAAGAGATTCCTACAAGTATTCCTTCTGTTCTGGCAATACTGCACGTCATTTCGTAAGCTTCTTCGTCAGAGACAGTAGCTATTTCTGTATAAATAGATGTATCTAGAACTTCAGGCTTAAAACCGGCTCCGATACCTTGTATTAAATGTCTTCCACTTCTTCCTGTTGCCAAAAATGGTGATGATGCAGGCTCTACTGCCACAATTTTAATGTTTGGATTCTTTGTTTTTAAATATTGGCCTGCTCCGGTAATTGTTCCACCAGTGCCGACAGAAGCTATGAATATATCTACTTTCCCGTCAGTGTCTTTCCAGATTTCCGGGCCAGTAGTTTCAAAATGTGCTTTGGGATTTGCCTGATTAACGAATTGTCCGGCTATGATAGAGTTAGGGATAGTTTGTGCCAGTTTCTCAGCTTTTTCTATAGCACCTTTCATTCCTTCAGAAGCAGGAGTTAATACTAGTTTTGCTCCATAGGCAGCAATAATTTTCTGCCTTTCAACTGACATAGAGTCAGGCATGACAATTATAGTTTTATAACCTTTTGTAACAGCTACTGCAGCAATCCCTATTCCCGTATTGCCTGATGTTGGTTCTATAATTGTAGCACCAGGTTTGAGACGGCCTTTGGATTCGGCATCGTCTATGATTGATTTCGCGGCTCTATCTTTAATTGAACCGGCTGGATTAAAGTATTCCAGCTTTGCCAATACCTTGGCTTTTAGATTTAATTCTTTTTCGAAATGAGTTAATTCTAAAAGAGGGGTATTTCCTATTAATTGTTCGGCAGAAGTATAAATGTTAGCCATTTTTATGGTCCTTTAAAAGGGTCTCTTTAGTTTAATATAAAATACTATTGGTGCTGTTTAAAGTCAATTTTTACAATCGTTTAACAATTACCATGGTTATGTCATCAGAGTGAGGGCCAGGTTCTCTGAAGTCTTCCATAGCTTGGAAAATGTTATTAATTGCTTCTTTTGAGCTTATATTCTTTTTCATTTGTTCAGTGAATTTAGCGAAGAATCTTTCGTATCCGAACATCTCTCCGTTTGCTGCTGAAGCTTCAATCATACCGTCCGTATAGAATATAAATGCATCACCGTGTTCCATCATTTTGCTGATTGGTTTTTTCTTACGTTTTTTCATACCACCTAACGGAAGAGAAGGCATTTTTATTTCTTCACTAGATTGAGTTGAACTAGTGAAATAAGCAGGATATGATTGACCAGCGTTATCAAAGATTACTTCGCCTGTTTCAGGAGTTAGAGTCATGGATATAAGAGTCATGAGCTTGTTTCTAGGTTTTAATTCTTTGTTGAACATGATGTTAAGCATATCCATGAATTCTTCAGGGAATTTAACTTTTTTGGACTTTGCGTAATTAAAGGTTGCTTTTGCCATTGCCATAGCTAATGATGCTGAGATGCCATGACCAGAAACGTCACCTAAAATAATGGATACTTTCCCATCATCAAGGGTTACATAGTCATGATAGTCTCCAGCAAGGTCTGTAGCGGAAACGGTAAAGAAAGCTATGTCATAACCTTCAACAATAGGGGCAGATGGCGGCAAGAGACTTTCCTGAACAATTTTCCCATATTCCAGTTCTTCAAAATCTTCTATAACCTGATTAAATGCTTTGGCCAATTCCCCAAATTCATCTTTTCGTCTTACGGGAATAGTGAACTCTTTGTTCCTTTGTCTTATGGCCATAATTCCTTTGCTTAGGTCACCAACAGGAAGAATAATCAAACTAGTTATAAACCAGGCTCCAAATAGAGAAATTGTCAGAGCAAATATGCCAATTATTGTTAATTGCCATTTGAATGGTTCTAACACTGCTAAGCGTTCTTTTTTAGATACCATATTCATGATAACGTGGCTATTAGCTTGTTTTTCATGTTTTGCTGTTATCCAGTATGGTTTCCCTTGAACATCTATACTTCTGAAGAGCACTTTATTTGTATCGAAGGCGACGTTTGCTGTTTTTATTATTTCATCGTGGGGAAGATGTTTGTAAGGTGTTATTAATTTATCAACAAAATGAGGATTGTTTACAAAAACAGCTAATTGTATATTTTCATCTCTTACTGGCAATGAATAGATATAATCTTCGATGTGTTTCGAAAAAGTCGTTATTACTTGAGTTGTAACGCAGATAAATGCTGGGCCTGTTGCAAGTTCTGGATAAATATCCCAATACCAGGTTGTTGGAAAAGCGCCTACTCTGAATGTGAATTGTTCGTTTCTTTGTCTGATTAATGAAGCAAACCCTAATTCATCTGTAGAAAGAACAGATTCACTTACTAATTCAGCTGGTGAAACTTTGAGATTTAATTTCCCGATACGATTTGGGCAATGTGTTTTTAAAACAAGTCTGCATATCAAATCAAAGAGATTGGCTGCTCCTTGAGTTTCTCTGTCGTCCATTGTAAAAATATTTTTAATTTCACTATCTCTGACATCGAGTCGACATAGATCTGGGGAGATGGAATGTTTCTCAAGACACTTATAGAACATTTGTCCGTCAATTGGCTGATTATTTAAGTAGGCTTCTTTTACTTTTTCTCTAATATCAACAGACATTTTTTTTGTATTTTCTAATAATACTTCTCTCTGATTCTCAATGTTATAGATTACGTCAAGGCTTTCGCTTAATATATTCTTTTCAATAACACTCTGTTTATCTGAGAGCAGAGAATTACCGATAACCGCAGTCATTAAAACAGGGAAAATGGAAGCCATAGTAAAAATGCCTATTATTCTATATTTTATAGATAGATTGTCTAGAAATTCTGTAACATTTTCCCCTGGAATACATTTTATTATTGAAGTCAGATAGATAATAACTATGAGAATAAATAGTATGCCAGATATTTTTTGAAGTAATTCTGCCCAATCATAAGAAATAAAAGGATTATTGTTAATAGGAACTACATAGCAATATTTCTGATCAAATCGATTTGTTTGGAAATACCAATAATGGTCATTAGCGATAATAAGAGGTTTGTTTGATTTACCTGTTTTTATAAATGCCGCAAGAGTTTGTTCTTTTGTAAAGCCCTTAGGAGGGACTATTTCCTTGTTATCGCTATTTATAAATCCATAGTTTTTATCTTCTTTTTTGTTTAAGATGTTTTGAAATCTTTCGACAGTATAAGGAACTTTTGTTGTATATAGTAATAATCCTACACCATTGTCATACTCATCCCAGTGAAATTGTTGAGTAGTCTTTTGAACATCAAAGTTTGAATAAAAACTTTTTCGAAGCTGTACTAATTCTAATCGGCTTCCAATACCAAAATGATCTACAAGTTTTCTTAGAGTCTTTCTATGGGCTTCAACAAATTCTTTAGATAATCTATCTATTTTAAGGTATTTAAAGAAATCTTTGAAAAACTCTTTTTCTTCTTGGTTGACGTTTACTGTTTGTATTAATTCGTCGTTTTTGTAGAAGAAACCTTTTAATGAAATATAATCATCAAATCTACAGTCATTTATTAGTTTTGGAAGATTTGGAGAATCAGGACCTTTATGTTTTGCTTCATCTATGATTTTTTTGAAACTGTTTTTTACATAGTTGTGCAAAAAACAGTCTGAAATTATATCGTCTAATTTTGTTGACAGATTGTATTCAAGATTCTTTTCGTTATCTTCTTTAAGTTTTACTGAGGTCTGCAATGAAATAATAAACAAAGAAAACAGAAGTATCAATAAGAATGCTAGAAATAGTTTTCCAAAAGATGCAGCAGAAGGCTTTACTTCTTCATCAGCCATTATAATCGCCTCCTACATGTTCTTTATAAATAATAGAGAAGAAAGTAATATCGTCTGTTTGTTCAGCATCATGCATTTTACACCATTCTCTATATTTGTTTTCAATTCTTTTCAACCATTCAGAGTCTTCGCCAGGTATCAATTCCTGAGCCCATTTTTCGATTAGTTGGTAATCAATTGTCATTCCGTTATTTTTATGAATTTCTATTACTCCGTCAGAAATACATAATATTCTTTCTCCTGGCAGAAGAGTTGTAGTTTGTTCTTCTGAAAGGTGTTTCCTGCCGATTCCAAGAGGTAAAGCTGGTTTGCCTAACCATTCAATAGTATTGTCATTACGTAAAAAGAGCGGATAGATATGTCCTCTTGTGACAAAATTGATTTTTCCATCAGTAGGATCTAGTATACCGCAGATTATTCCCATAAACATCTTGGACATTTTGTTGTCACGAAGCATCTGATCTATTGAATCAGCAAGAGAAGAAGGATTCTCTTTCGGGTTTTGGCTCCAGTTAAAGGTTACAGAACGAACGAAAGACATCATTAATGCTGAGCCGATACCATGCCCTGTTAAATCGCCGACTAAGAAAAGCAGTTTCCCGTCTGGCATAGTAAAAGAGGTAAGACAGTCTCCACCCAAATCTCCGGCAGGAATTGAGAATCCATAAACTAAATAACCTGGAATTTCAGGAAATTTTGTTGTGATCAAACCTTCCTGAACATTCTTTGCCATTTGCATGTCGTAGTTTTCGCCCATCATAAAGTTAAATTCTTTGAAAAGAGTGACTAATTCGTCGTTCCCTTCAGGCACAGGAAGCTTTGTTTCAAATTTGTGTTCTGATAGAGCTTTAATTCCGAGCTCAAGATTTCCTAATGGAGCAATAAGCTGTTTCATCAGCCAGCTTATAATACATAAAAGTAAAACTATAGCAACTATAGCTCCAATAAAAATATATAGTTTTAATTTGGTTATTTCTTTCTGAAATTCATCGGTAGACAAAGAACCGGTATAGCAGACGTCTTCGTAATTAGTATTTGGAATGCAGAGAGAATAAATTTGCTTGCCATTTTTTGTTATTTTTCTGAATATTGGTTTGTTGATGACATAGGCAGCCTTTGCTTGTTCAAATAATTGTTTTATAGAATTATTGGGTGGAATAGACCATCTGAATTTTAGAGGATTAAAAGCAATCAGATTGATTATCTGCTGCTTAGATACCAGACTTCGCTGGTCTATGCTCTGATTATAGCTTTTTAATACATGTTTCAATCTAGGTTCTACTTCAATCAATGCAGCTTCACCAGCTGAAGGAGGATAAACCCTTATGTATACAAACATAGGATAACCAGCGTTTTTGATAAATTGGAGTTTATTTGGATAACCGCATATCTGGCTGAATCCCACGTCTTCTTTCTTGACAAGCATATCAGCAAATGGATTACCGGAATATTTCATTTCTGTTAGCCTGGAAGGCATGTATTTTTCTAAATACCTATTGCTTGTTGATTTAAAAAGTGTTTCCTGACCTGAAGAATAATTGGTGCTGTTGCAGAAAATCTGAACAGAGCCCGCATTTCTGAAAGATACTCTTGCTTCTGGAAAGGCAGCGACAACTTTTTGGGTAATATCTTCGTAAGATTTTTGCCCTTTAAAACCTTCTAAAGGAGGATTTGTGAGGTCAGTAAGAATATTTGAGCAATTGTTTAAATAAGTTCCAAATTTTTGAATAATATTTCCTATTGCTTCTTCCATAGAAGAACGAAGTTCATTTTTATGAATATTTGTGAGAGTATCTATACTTTCAAGACTGGTTGTTCCTGTAATAGTTAAAGGCAGAATTGATGAAGCAATGAATATTAGTGTAACAAATTTTTTCAAACTCAGCATGGAATTACTGGAATAGTTAAATATTACAATTGAAATTAAAAACATTATCAAAATAGAGAATATTCTTAAAAAGATAAGACATCTGTAATATACAGAGTTTCTTGGTTCATAAGCAGTGTAATATCTTTCATTGTTTTTTGTGGTTACAAAATACCAGTCCAAATCGTTGTATATTCCATGTTCAAGAGAATATCTGGAGAAAAATTTATTTGCTATAGTAGCCAGTTTTTGTTCTGTAGTAATATTCTGTGCAGTTATTCTGCCTGAATATTTCTGATCTTGTATAGTTGGAGAATTAGCAATTACTTCATTAAGTATTTTGTTATTATCAGGTAGACAACTGCTAAGAATGATTACTCCTTTATCTCCGCGGCTTGTCCAGGCTGCGAAAGCTTCTTTCCCCGAGATGACCGTATTTATTATTATTTCTGGATTATTCTTTATCGAAATAAGATTTTTTCCATAACCAAAGGTAAACTCTATTTTTTTATCAAGTTCGGCTCTTTTTGCTTCTATTTTTTGAATATCCGTTTCGGTTAAAGCTGGGAAAAGATTTCTCATCAACCATTTATTGCCAGCCTGTTCGGGTGCTGTTTCTATTAATTTATTCTTATCAAATTTGTATATGGAAAGGTCTAAGTCATATTTATCAAGCAGGTTTTTTTGAGTTGCTTTTATGTCTAACAGAGGATCTTCACATATTTGTCTTAATAATGGCAGAATTTTTCTTGTAATAAAAAAATTTCTATCTGCATCTGCTGCAAGTTTTTCTGTTTGCATTATGCAGGCTTCTTTTCTATTGTTTATCCATTCACTGTCCTGCATAGACAAACATGAGCTTAAAGCAAGGTAAATACCGACCAAAACAGAAATAATCATTATAATAATGATTATTTTTTCTTTAAAGTTGCTTATTTTGGGTTTAAAACTCATTTATTCCTCATGTAAGTCTATATTATTTTACCTTGTATTTAAAAAAAAATACAGTTATTTGTATTGTTCCGAACCAATATTTATTTGTAATTACGTTTAACTATAATCATTGTAATGTCATCTGAATGATGACCTGGTTCTCTGAAGTTTTCAACTGTCTGATAAATGTTGTTAATAGCTTCTTTTACCGGAATATTTTTTTTCATTTCTTCTGTGAATTTAGCAAAAAATCTATCATAGCCAAACATTTCTCCATTTGAAGAAGAGGCTTCTATTATTCCATCAGAATAAAAAATAAAGGCATCTCCGGGTTCCATATTTTTTATTAAGGCTTTCTTTTTACGCTTTTTCATTCCACCTAAGGGAAGTGAAGGCATTTTTATTTCTTCGCTTGTTTGTGTTGAAGCCGTATAATAAGCAGGATAAGCCTGACCTGAATTATCAAAAATAACTTCTCCGGTTTCGGGGTTTAAAACCATTGAAATCATTGTCATTAATTTGTTTCTAGGTTTCAATTCTTTATTGAACATAGTGTTTAACATGTCCATAAAATCTTCTGGAAAATTGACTTTTAAGGATTGGGCGTAGTCGAATGTAGCTTTTGCCATTGCCATTGCAAGAGATGCCGAAATACCATGACCAGATACATCGCCTAACAATATTGCTAGTTTACCATCTTTTAAGATGGCATGGTCATGGTAATCTCCTGCTAAATCCGAGGCAGCAATGTTAAAGTAAGCGATATCATAGCCTTCTATTTTTGGACAACTATCTGGCAGAAGGCTTTCTTGAACTACTTTGCCATAATCCATTTCATCAAATTCTTTTATAACTTTGTTAAATTCTAAAGCAAGTTTACCAAACTCATCTTTTCTAGTGACGGGAATAGTAAAATCTCTGATTCGATATCTTATTGCTTCAATTCCTTGACTAAGATTGCCTACAGGAAGAATAACAAGACTGATAATAAACCACGCTCCTAATAGAGAAACAATGATTGTAAAAAAACCGCTTATTATTAGTTGCCATTTATAGGGTTCAAGAACTTTTAAACGTTCTTCTTTATTTATAAGATGCATAAATACATGGCTTTCGACTTCTTTTTCCTGTTTTGCAGTTACCCAATAGGATTTATTGTTAATATTAACCGTTCTGAATAAAACTTTGTTTGTTTTTAAAGCTGTTTGAGCTATGTTTAACAGGTTCTTTTCGGGCAGGGAACTATTAATATTGGGTTTTATAATAGAACAGAATTCGTTTTTGCATATAAGGGCATATAATTGCAGGCTATCGCTTGCGAGATGTAAATTTTCAAAGTAATCTTCTATTATTTTTCTATATGATGTTGCTGTCAATGATGTAAAACAAATAAAAGCTGGTCCTGTAGCTAGTTCTGGGTAAACGTCCCAATACCATATTGTTGGGTGAGAATTTGACCTAAGCGTCCATTGTTTGCCTCTTTGCCTCAGAAGAGTAGAAAAACCTATCTCATCAGTGGATAATACAGATTCTGTTACAAGCTCCGCTGGGGAAATATTCAGTTTTGAAGTATCTAATCTTTCGGGATTGTGCAGCTTTAATACTAATCTACATATAAGATCCATAGTTTCAGATATACCACTGGTTTGACGGTCATGTGGAGAAAAAATACTATTAATATTTTCATCTCTTACTTCTAGATAAGCTAGACTAGATTCTATAGAATACTTATCTAAATATTTCTTAAACATTTCTATTGAGCATTTTTCATTTTTAATAGCTTCTCTTAATTCTAAGGACAAATTAGATATTTTATTTTTCAGTTCTTTATACTGGTCTTCAATATTACTGATACCAGCAAGACTTTCGCTAAGAATGGCCTCCTCTAATACTTTTGATTTGTCTGTAAGAAGTTCAAACCCAAAAATAAGAGACATTACCGCAGGGAAAATAGATGAAATCAGCAGTATTCCAATTATTCTGTATTTAATGGAAAGATTATCTAAAAATACTATAATATTATTTTCCTGTTTAACCAAAGAAACTATATAAATTATTAATAATATAAAGAAAAATAATAAAGATACTTTTTCAAGTACATCAGCCCAGTTAAAAAAATTAGTAATATTAGAATTTATTGGAATTGTATAACAAATTTTATCGGAATTAATCAGTGTCTGGAAAAAGCAATAATGATTATTTGAATCTATGAAAGATTTATTTTGCTTTTTTGACTTAATGTAAGCAGAATGAATTTGATCTTCTGAAAAGTTTTGAGGAGGAATAATCTTTTTATTATTGCTGTCTAATGCTCCTATATTGTTATTAGACCTTTCTGTTAACACAATGTTAAAACGTTCTATAAAGTCAGGAATTTCTTTTGTATAAAAGAATACTCCTATTTCATCCGAGCAATTGTTCCAATAATAAAACTGATTATTTTCTTTTATACTAAATGTTCTTAGAAGTCCCTTATTAGATTTTATTATTTCGAGACGGTTACCTGGACCAAAGTATTCTTGAAGCAGTTTATGGTCGTATCTATTGGCTTCTATGTATTCTGGAGTATTAAAATCATAATTTAAGTGTTGTAATATATTGGTAAATAAAAGCAGGTCTTCGTCGGTATTGTTAAAACTTTTTACTAATTTATTATTTTTATAGAAAAAATACTTAGCAGAAATATTATATTTGGAATTGTTTTCCGAAATGATTTTTGATAATTGTTGGCTTTCAATTCCATATTTATAAGCAGCATTAATAATATCCTTGAAATTTTGCCAAACATAGTATTGGTCACTAGTATCTGTTATCAATGAATCCAGTTCAGAAGCCATATAATTTTCTGTTCTTTTTTCATTTTCCTGAATAAGTTTAATCGAGGTGTCTGAAGAGATATAATAAACTACAAAAACCAGAATAATTAAAAATATAATAAGTAATTTCCCAAAAGAGACAGAATATAACTTCTTTTTTTCGTCGTTCATTGTAAAATCTTCCCTTCTTGAGGGTTAGATATAATAGAGAATAAAGTTATATCATCTATTTGTTTTTTATTATTTAATCTACACCATTCATCGAATTTTGTTTTTATGAGGCTTAACCAGTCTACATCCTTTTCTGTTGAAGTTTGAACAGCCCATTTTTCTATTAATTCGTACCCATTTGTAGAACTATTGTTTATTTGGATAATTCCTTTTGTGATACACAATAATCTTTCGCTGGGTTCAAGTTGTGTTTCTAATTGTTTTATCTCTTTATTTTTACCAGCACCCATTGGAAATGATGGTTGTCCAAGCCACTCGACAGTCTTATCTTTATGTAGAATTAAAGGGAAAATATGACCTTTAGTAACAAATTTAATTTTGCCGGTTTCTGGATCAAGTATTCCGCAAACAATACCTATAAACATATTTTTCATTTTATTATTGCGAACCATTTGATTTATGGATTTTATTAAAGGAACTGGGCTACTCTGTTCCTTTTGGCTCCAGTGAAAGGTTATTGAACGAATAAATGCACTCATGAGTGCAGAGCCTATGCTTGATCCTGTAACATTTCCTGTTAAAAAAAGTATTTTCCCGTCTGGCAGCTTAAAAGAAGTTAAACAGTTTCTATTAAGCTTATCTGCCGCAAAAGTCTTTCCGGCAATAATAAAGTTATTCGCTTGAGGGAAAACATTTGTTATGATTCCCTCCTGGACATTCTTTGCCATTTGCATATCATAGTTTTCGCCCATCATGTGGTTGAACTCTTTAAAAAGCTGAACAAATTCATCTTTCCCTGGTGGAACAGATATTTTAGTTTCATAGTCACGTTTTTCCAAGGCAATTACACCTTTTTCTAACTCTCCTATTGGCTTGATCAACTGGCTTATTATCCAGAGAGTTATTGAATAGAACATTATTAATGCAATTATTACACAAATATAAATAACTAATTTTTTATTTTTGATTTCTCTTTCTAATTTTTCTAAGGAGATAGTTCCTATATAGCATACATCGCTAATTCCGGAACTTGAAATACATAAAGAACACAGAGTATTGTTGTTTTGTCTAATTTCTCTATATATAGGTTTACCTGTAATAAAAGCAGTTTTGGCTTGTTCTAAATATTGATTCTTATTTGAATTTGGTGAAATAATCCATTTGAAGCCTAGAGTATCTAATGTTATTAAATTTATCTGCTGCTGATTAAAAACCAATGTTCTTTTATCTATACTTTTAATGTAATCATTTATTGTGTTCTGATTGTTTAAGATACTATAAAGGATAGCTGGTTTACCTGCTTCTTTAGGTAATGCTTTTATAAATATAAGCATTTTAACTCCAGAATTATAAACGAATTGAAGTTTACTAGGATTATTTGTTAGTGTACTTAAGCCTAAATCTTCTCTAGAAACCATTTTTTCTGCAAAAACATTTCCATTATAAGGCAATTCGTTTATTCTTTCTTTATTATATCTATCCATGTATATTCTTCCTATGGCTTTATATAAAGTGTCTTGGCCAGAAGAATACTGAGGATAATTTGTATATATTTGTTCACAAGCAGCATCACGTAATGAAATTTTAGCATCAGGGAATTCTTTTAAAATATTTTGTTCTATTTTTTCAAAATTGTATGATCCATTTTCTGGTTTAATCATATTATTCAACTGTGTAGAACGCAAAGCTAAGTAATTCTCAAAATTCTGAATACAATTATTTATTATTTCTTCCATTGAGGATTTTATTTCATTTTTATATATCTCAGAATATGTCTCTATGTTTTCAAAGCTTTCAGAACTGATTGTTCCTAAAGGAATCATGGAAGAAGCTAAGAATACTAATAAAACCATCTTTTTTAAGCTTAAATCAATATTTTTGTTAGTTTTAATTATAATAAAAAGAAATAATGGGAGTAGTATTAAAAAAATAAACTTTAAGTATATTAAACCTCTTGAATAGATACTAGAAGCAATTCTATAAGAACAATAAAACCTCTCTCCGTTTTTGTTGGCCGAAAAATACCATTCTTGATTATTGTAAGTTCCGTAATCTAATGATTTTCTAGAAAGATGTTTATATGCCTCAAAAGATTTTATTGCTTTTTCCGTCTTTAAAACATTGGAGAGTTTGCCAGCAAATAATAAATCTTTATTTTTTGAGCTTTTTTCTTCCTCTATTTGGATTATTTTATCAGGAGATGGCAGTTTCTGACCAAATATCAATAGGCTTTTGGTTGATCTTTTTGTCCATGTAAAAAAGCAGTCTTGACCTGCGCTAAAACTGAATAATATCTTTTCGGGGTTATCTCTAAGAGATATTAAATTTTTTCCATAGCCAAAAGTAAACTCTATTTTTTTATCTAGTAATTTGCTGCCAGCTTCTATTTTCTTTAAATCTTTTTCGATTAAATAGGGAAAAATATTTTTCATTAACCATTGATTTGGAGCTCGTTTAGGAACAACTTGTTCTAGATTGCCTTTTGTATCAAAAAGAAAAATAGAAATATCTAAGTCATATTTGTTTAAGTAATCTTGTTGAATGGCTGTCAAATCAATATTTGGTGTTTCGCTTATGATTTTAAGAAGAGGAAGAATTTTGTTTGTTACAAAAAAATGCTGGTCGGTATTTGCGACCAGTTTTTCTACTGTTGCTATTCTTTTTTGTGTTAATTCTGTTCTCCATTCCTGATAGTGCATTTTTAACCAGGAATGGAGGGTGTTGTAAAGACCAAATAATACAGAAACAATCATAATAGATATGATTATTTTTTCTTTTATGGAATTTTTACTGTTATTATTAGCCTTGTGGTTATTCAACTGGTTTTCGGCGAATCGGCATTGTCATACATCTACAGCCGCCGCCGCCTCTGGCAAGCTCAGAGCCGTCAATTGTTATGACATATTTCCCCGGTTTCTTTAAATCAAATTCCTGACTTGGGTTTCCTTCTTCATCCATAAGGTCAAGAGCGTCTATAACCGTAAAACCTGCTTGGTCAAGAGCTTCAATAGTATTTATGTTTCTTCTGTAGCCAATGATTTTACCTGGTGCCAAAGCAAAGAAATTGGCGCCACTATGCCATTGTTCACGTTCTTGTATCCACAAATCAGATGATCCGCCGCAGAAGACTGGTTGCATCGGCATTCCAAGCTTTTCTAGAGCGGTCAGAAGATTTCTTTCTTCATTGATTTTTACTTTTCCATTATCTATGCTAATCATAACGGTTTTATATTGATTAGTCTGCATTATAAGAGGTTCGTAAACCATGCAGTAGTTTTTATCGAGAAGAGTAAAAACCATGTCGAGATGGATAAAAGATTCTGGCTCAGAAGGAAGCTGCTGAACCAATATGTATTGAGGTTTTTTAAGGTTCTTTAAATGGTCGATTAAGAAGTCTATAGCGTGTGGGTTTGTTCTCTGACCACAACCGATTATGAGAATATCGTTTCTTGCTACAAGAACATCTCCACCTTCGATATTTGCAGTCTGAATACTTTGCATATCAAGGGTTTTAACTGAGAACATTCTGTGATAATCGAATATTGCTTCCATAATCATTGCTTCGCGGCTTCTGACCTTGTTTGCCATTCTGGAAACAAGAACCCAATCGTTAATTGCTACAGCAAGGTCTCTTGTGAAAAAGAAATTATGCAGCGGCCTTAAAGAATATCTTTCATTACTCAGGAAACGTGAAAGATTATCTTTTTTCATTAAGACGCCTTCCATCAGACATCTGCCGAGTTCTTCCTTCGGCATTTCCAAGAGTTCATCATGTATTTCCTCTGCATTTTCGTTTTCACAGATTTTTTCAACCAGATTGCTTTTAACTCTTGCATTATCTAGAACATCAACAAGTAAATCTCCAACTTGAAATACATTGGTTGTTTTTTCAAGAACTGTTTTTAATTGATTGTATTCTGCTGAGGCTACAGAAAGATTTAAAACATCACTGTACAATGCTCTTTCAGCATTGGCAGGTGTCATGTTTTCCATTTCTATGCCTGGAGTGTGGAGTATTACGCCTTCAAGTTCGCCTATTTCTGAAGTTACAGATATATCAAATCTGTCGGGTAGCGAATTCATTTGACTTTCCTTTAAACTAATAAGATTTATACATAATAAATTTACAACAAAACAGCTTTTTTGTTCAAGTGTCTTTTTTAGTTGACTAAGTAAATCCAAAGTTTAAAACTAATTGCCACGAAACAATTCTATATCATTAAAAAGTAATCTCAGCTTTGATTTGCGCAAAATATTAATTTCAGTTATACTAAGAAAAAGTAGTTTCCTTTTTTTAGAAAGACTTAGGTAATCTATTGTCTGAGTTTTTCTTGTTATGCAGTACAATCACAGTTTTAGTTACACAAAGGGTCGTTATAATGATAAAGAAACTAATTTGCTTTTTTCTGCTATCTTTTTGTCTAAAAAATAAAAGACGGGGTTTTACTCTAGCTGAAGCTTTAATAATCACAGTTATGACAGGTGCCTGTCTTTTGCCTATTTTAGGTACGATGCAGAACGCGCAGATTCGAACAGAGAATTACGATCATCAGTCTAAAATGCAGCAGTATGCCCGTTCTCGTCTAACTGCCGAAATAGCCAATGCTGCTTTTGACCATAAATCAATAAATCTAGAAGATGAATATCACTATATAGTTTTTTTCGATGAAAACGGCGATGAAGAGGCAGCCAAAAAAATTGAGTTAGTTAAAACTTCGCTAAAAAAAGAAGAATTAGAGAGTTTAAATAATACAGTAGTGAAAGATACTTGGTCTGAAGAAGCATGTAATTTATTTGGAATCACAAAAGAAGATAACGGAAAATCCCCTTATTTAAGACTTCTGTAGAAACTAAGGATAATCCTTCATTAGCTGTTTTTGGGGCCAAAGATGAACAGGGAAAAGAAATACCTGTAGAAACCCCAAAAGCTCTTTTGGGAATAGTGGTAAAAACCTGTTTGCTTTACAGCGATGGCTATAATTACGATGAAACCAATGGAAATATGCTTGTTGAAACATCTACTGGCACTGGAACAGAAACAAGCACTTCTGTAACTTCAGATGATATTAATAGTGTAACACCAGTTACTCTCTTTTCTTTTGTAAATCTGCCGACAGTAAGCGACGAAATGATCTGGCTCGCTGATGCGTATAACTGGAAGCTTTACGGTATCGATTCTGTCAGTAGAACCATTTCTTCTATAATAGATTTACCTCAGTCTTCAAGTAACGATTCTGAAAAGAATAATTTCAGACCTTGGCATATCGCTGTTCATCCTAGCTTAAAGTTTTTAGCATATCAAACGGATAAATATTTATATTTGGTGAATATTGATAGAAAAAGCCTTCATTATAAAGAAACTATTTTTGCGACAAATAATGGTTTTACAAGAAAGTCTAAATATGGAGGAATTGTTTTCAGACCTGATGGCAAATGTTTGTTTGTTGTAGCAAAAAATAGTTCTGGCGGAAACGAATTGGTTCCATTAAAGGTTAATTATACTATTAAATCAGATAAAACCCTTGATTGGAAGGCTGCAGGAACAAACAGAACTCCTAATCTTACTAGTTTTCTTACTACTAATATTGGGTTAGATACAGAAAGAATAACTGGCTTAGTTCCTGCCAATGATGGATATCTATATGTTGCTCAAAAGGATATAAAGAATATTTTGAGATTTCCTATGTATCCTTCGAAGTGGTCTGTATGGGTTGGACAGGTATTTGTAAAAAAGAATGATTTTATTTATTCTATTGATGTCAGTCCTGATGGAAATCAGTTAGTTGTTATTAGTAAAAATGAAAATCTTAGTGTTTATGACACTCGAGATGGGATGGAATTGTATAAAGACCAAAAGATAAAGGTGGATAGTAATTATAAAAATCCTTTTAAATCTGCTTTTGTAACTTGCTCTAATGCTTCTGGTAATAATTTTTATGATGATAAATCTTTAAGTATTGTAGTTACGAATCGTGAGGCAAGTAATAATAAATTATTTGCAAAGATTTTTTATACCTTAAACACAACCCCTAATACAGCTCCTACTTTTTTTGGAAAGATTTTAAGAAATCTAACTAATTCTATACAAGATAAGATTCGTGCTGGTGGAGTATTGGTTACTCCAGATAATAGATCTGTTGTAATTAACGATTTTAAAAAAGCAAGAGTTTATTTTAGTAATGTTGGACTTGATAGTGCCGATGAAGATTATCTTTCAACAAGTGGAAAAATACTTAGTTATAGAAAAATAGAAAATTTTGATGATGATAGTAATGATAATGATGACAACGATGACGATGCTGACAATGAAGATATTAAAGAGTATAGCACAGAAATTGCAACAAACAAAAGGGACGTTTTGGCTTTCGCATCAGATAATAAAGTTCAACTTTTGGATTTAAATACTTTGAGTAAACTTGAAGATGAAAGATTTGAAATACAAAAAAATATTACATCGCTCTCATTTAATCCTTTAGGATGCACATTGGCTGGCGGTTATGCAAATTCAGAAAAAGAAAACAATACTGGAGAATCTAATAAAGGTCACTTTATTTTGCATTTAAATGATTTATATAAAGATATTAGTGACAATGGAGGTTATAGAAAAAAACTTGTATTTGATGATAGAGTTCCTGGTATGCTTTTTGCTTTAGAAGATAATACAGGAGTAAATAGTGATACTATTTGGAATATAAATAATAATCCTGTCGATTGGGGCGAGGAGTCTGGGACTGCTTATGATCGTAGAGACTTTAGCTTGAACGCAAATTGGAAACGCTTAGATATGATAGGTATGCCTAGAGGTGGGGCCATGGTTTTATATGGAAAAGATGATGGTTCGTCAATGCTTGAATGGATAGGCCGCCGTAACTGGGCACAAGATCCTCAAAAAGGTAAATACAAACTCNNAACAGGTGGAAATTATTATAGTAAAACAATACCTGAGGGTACATTTGATTTTACTGGAGCTCAATTAGATGGCTGGTATGGAAGAATACATATAATTAAAGATCAATTATTCCCAATTAACTCAGTAGTGAAATCATTTAGTGCAGTAATTGGTAACTGGTCATCAGGAGAGGATAGATGGGTTACTTTTCTTATTCTAGAAAAATCAGGTTCTGGATTTAAGGTAATAGATTATTCAGAATCTTTCTCTTTTAAATCTGGAACGACTGGTGTTACTGGAAGACATATTAATTGGTTAAATGGAGGAATAATAAAAAACGAAAACTGTCGTATCGGTTTTTATAATGGAGGTTCTGGAGATTCTTCTACAAATGGTACACAGGGTGCTTTTATATATAAAGAATTTTCAGATGCTAGTTATAATTTTTTTATTGCCGATTATAATGTTAGCTCTAAAACAGGTTCTATTAATGCTAGTGATGGTATAGCTTATTCAACAGTAGTAAATTTATCTGAAGTATTTTATGAATCTACAGCATCAAATAAAGAAAGAAATTATAGTTTAAATTTTAATGTGGCAATTGCTGATATTTCTACTAGTTTTCCACCTTTTTACTCAAAAAAAATAGCAATAAGTCCTGATTGTGGTACTCTTGCTGTTTTAACTAAAAACACTATAAGTTCTGATCCAGAAGAAAAGGTTCCTCGGGTAAGCCTTTATGATTTTAATAACTATAATTATGGAGCAGAAACTCAAATTGAAGGTATGTTGGTTGATTATAGAGAACAAAAATCTTATAAGAACTATTCAGAATTAAATTATAATTGGCCTAGTGAAAAAGATGATACAGCATTTTTGAAAGTTGGCGATAATTATCATTTAACAGGGGAATCTGAAAATATAATAGGTAGTTTCCCTTCTCTTATAACAAAGCATAGTCCATTATGGGGGTATTTTAATATATACCCTGCTAATATAAATACAAGTCACTCAAATGAATTAATAAATAAAAATAAAAGATTTATTAGTTATATAAGACCTGAATACAATGTAAAAAATCTTCAAGCTGTTTATTCTGAAGATTTAAGGCTATTTTTTAATAATTATCTAATTTATGGTAGTGATTCTTATAAAAATACTCATGAAAAAATAGATGATACCCAAAAACCTGTTTTGGGTTTGAATAGTTTTACTAGTGGTTTATTACAGATTGACCAAACTTTTCAAGGTGGTAGTGGAGTAAGTTTGGCGTTATTTTTATCAAAAATAAATAATCCGTCTTCTTTTTTAGAAAAAGAAAATAATGAAAAATATTATACTGCAAATAATGATTCTGATTGGGAACCTATAAATTCTTCGCAAACTTATATATTAAAAAATCAACCTACATTTATTTCTTCTTATAAAATTCAAAATCCAACTTTTGAATTAGATTTAAATTTTGTTGATATGAAGTTTTCAAGAGATAAGGCAAAACCTGTTCTTTACATAAAAGGTAAAAGAAACTTATTTGTTTTATATAATAATAAGCTAATAAGATTACAAAATAACTATACTAATAATAATTCAAAAACATTTGCTATATCAACAGATGGGCAAAAATTAATATTTAGTAATGGGCAAATACTAAATGTTTTCAATATCTCTATTCCAAGTGATACCTTTTTCAATGCTAATTCTGTTTCAGCACCAATTAATACTAATGCAGAGGAATACTTAGGAGAAATTGCAAGTATTACTTTAGATTCAACCCCAACCTTATTAACTGCTAAACCTTTTGCTTCGTATAAGTCGTCTAGTGTAAAGGGTGATTATAAATTGATGTGTTCAGAGTCCTATGTTATTTCTTCAAATAATTCAGTTGCTGTAGCTTCTGGAGGTATTTATATTATTGCTTCGGATTCAAATGATGTAGGTTTATTTAATCCAATAGCTTCTTACACAAATGTAGATACATCTACATTTGAAGGAGTATTAAAAAAGGAGTCTTGTTTTAGTGCTTTAGCTGTTTATGATGACAATCTATATCTTTTTGGAAATAACATAAAAACAGATGATTATTTAAATGGTAGAGTTCAGAGTTTTAATCCGAATACAAAAATTTCAATGTGTTCGTTAGATGAGAAAATAGTGAAAGGCGGAGATCAATTTTGGACTAATTTATGTGCTGTTGAATATAGTGGTAGTTGGGGTAATTCAGGATATAATAACGGCTGGAAGAATGAATTTTCTGTTAGTTGTAATGGTAATAATGACACAAATAGCGCTTTGGGAGGAAATCCAGAATATGCTTTTGATGCAGATAGTAACTATGGTTGGAGGTCAAAAAATAATGATAGTGAGCATTTCCTCAAATATACTCTGGACAAACCTGAACTTAAATTTGTAGTTAATAAACTTGAGATTAATAATACTAGGGTTCCTATTGGTAATTATGGAGTAACCGATTCTAAATATGGAGTTAAGTCTTTTGAATTTTATGGTGTTAGCGATGATGAAACTTCTGAAACTTTGTTATGTAGCGGGATAATTCCAAAGAATACTTCATCTTATGAAGCTTTATTAAATAATCCAACAAATACAAAGTATAAAACATATAAGTTTGTTTTAAAGACTAATAATAATCATGATTCAAAAAAGAATATTGGAATTACAGAAGTTAAGATGTTTAGAACAGGAGTTAAAAGATTAACTCCTAAGGGAAATCCTAAATCATTAGATTTATCAAATCATAAGGCTGTTTATGATATATCTGACGGGGAATTAGAAGTATACTGGTCTTCTCATAAAACAGAAACAAAAACTTGGTCTACTTGGGGTTGGCGTGGCAGAGAGGATCATTCTGCGACTTATCAATATCCTTTATCTGATATTTTTTCAAATAATATTACTATAAGAATAGATGATAATACAAAAGTTTGGAAATGTGATGATTCTGATAGATGGGTTCTTTTTAAGCTTCCTCATCAAGAAACTGTTTCAATTTTAAGATATTGCAATAGTAAAATAGGACGAAGATTTGTTAGTTTTAAATTATATGGTTTTAAAGATACTAGTATAAATATACCTAGTGATTGTAATAATATCTCTGATACCTCAAAATGGGAAGAAATATTCCATAATACTTGTGATCCTTTAATAGATACTAGTTTTGTTACATATGAGTTTGGAAATAATACCCCTTATCAGTATTATCTTGTAAAATTTGAAAGTGTGGCTGATTCATCAAATTTTGAACTTGCAGGCTTAGAACTTTATTCTGGAACAGGTTCTGGAAATAGTTCATCTATTGAAGTTCCTAATGATAATTATTTAACATCTTTGGTCGATGATAAATTAAATAATATTAGATGTGACAGTGCTGCAGCTTGTTCTACTCCTTATGGATTAACAATCACAGGAGGGCAATTTGAAAAAACCGAAGATAATTATTTGGCAACCAAAACAGCTTTGCTTTATTGGCCCCATGCAATAAACAAATATGATGGTCAATATTATGAATATGGTATTTCGCGTTCGTTACCAGAAATGAATAATCCTAGAATGCAACATAGTCTTGTGTGGCATAAGGGAAAGATTTATGCTATTGGTGGGAATAACAATAATATTTCTAATTCTTATGGTGGAGATGATTTCGCGGAATTTTTAGATTATAATTCTACCAAGATATGGGATAATGGTCATAAAGAGTCTGATAATGGTTATATGTCCTGGGTATGCTATACTTATTTTAAAAGTTTTATTTTTGATTATGCAGATGGTTCTATAGACGATTTGAAGCGTTCTAATCATGGAGCATGCAGTTTCGGAGATGAAATATTTATTTTTGGCGGACAAAGAGGAACTAATAGTTTTTTAAGTGATGCCTATGCATGGAATCCAGAAACTGGCGTTGTAAGAAAATTGAATAATATTAAAGATGAAAATGGCAATACATATACTTTATCGCCTTGTTGTGCAGTTCCATTTGGTTCGAAAATATATGTTATGGGAATGAACGGGAGCACATTTAAAATTTTTGAATACACCCCATAATATGGAGTCTTTACATTTCTTAACAAATAAATAATTAGAATAATTTATAATTAATTATAGGCAAATCGGT
>ONIU01000245.1 GCA_900317935.1 uncultured bacterium | reverse complement strand
ATAGCAATTATAAAGTTAGAGTTATTTTTTACTTTTCAAAAATTTAATAAAAGCATCTGGTTTGTCTAGAAATTCAACGTATTCAGATATTCTTTCTATTGTTTTAGGTGATATTTGATGCTCTAGACGACAGGCTTCTTTTTGAGAAAACTCTTCTTCGAGACCAAGTACATTTTCAAAAAAATTAGCTAGAATCTTGTGGTATTTGTCTAGGGATTCTATAACTTCTTTGCCTTTTTGAGAAAGTGTAACGGGTCGATAAGTGTGATAATTTATCAGCCCGTTTTCTGCTAACCTTTGAAGTGCACTTGTTACGGAGGAACGTTTACATCCCATTTTTTCTGCTAATACAGAAGGACTTACAGCCCCTTGTTCGTTCTGAATATCAGCTATAGCTTCAAGATAAGATTCCAAAGCAAGGGATACTCGTTCCATTGAATCACTCCATGTTATTTTGGCTTTTTTGTATTACATCCAGTGCAGCCATCGCATCCGCATCCACAGCCTACTGCTCCTGGCTTGCCTCTTAATGCATTAACTAATCTGGCAATCATTATCCAGGCGGCTATCAATGCTATGATTACTACTATTGATTCCTGAGCTCCTGTTGAACCTCTGGAACTAATAATTTCACCAATTTTCAACACTGCGAAACTTACACCGTATGCAATACCAAAATAACACAAAAGTGAGAAGATTGTAAACTTAGTTGAGCCTGTTTCTTTCCATAATACACCAACAGTGGCTATACATGGGACATAGAGAAGAGTAAAAAGCATATAAACAAAAGCTTTTAATGGAGTCATTCCGTTTTTCTTCATCGCTTCTGCTAACTTTTTCCTGTTTTCTACTTTTTTTTCATCATCGTTGTCATCTTCTTCTTCATCTGTTTGATAAAGAACAGCAAGAGTTGAAACAAGAGATTCTTTTGCGAAGAAACCAGGAATCAAAGTTACTGTTTCTTTCCAAGTAAAACCTAAAGGTTTCATAACTGGTGCAAAGAAACCACCAATGCGGCCTAAATAGCTTTTTTCAGTTTTTTCTTCATTTTTCTTATGTTCAATTTCAGAAGTTGCATCTTCCATTTGGCTGTCTATTTCAGCAATTTTACTTTCTTTATCTTTTTTATTAAGCTGGGTATTCTTTTCTATTGCAGCTTTCTGAGCTAAATAAGGAGCTTCTATTGCAGCTTTCTGACCTTCATAGTCAAAACTTAGAGGTATATTTCTTGGAAAAGCTGAAAGAGCCCAGATTATTATTGAACCGGCAAGAACAACTGTTCCTGCTTTTTCTAAGAAATGCATAGCTTTTTCTTTTAACATATTCCAGACACTCTTGGGGGTTGGAATACGATAAGGTGGCATTTCAAGCATAAATGGACTATCTTCGACTGTTTGGAAGAAAAGACTTATGAAATGACCTAAGAACATTAATACTACTAAGTCTATTACGAACAATGCAAACATCCATAAACTAGGATTGTTTGGAAAAAATGTTCCACAAAGAAGAACAAGTATAGGTAATCTTGCATTACAACTAACTAACGGAATAAGAAACATAGTTAATAGTCTTTGGAACTTACTATCTATGATTCTTGTCGCCATAATTGCAGGAACATTGCAGCCAACGCCCATAACCATTGGTATAAAGGCACGGCCTTGTAAACCAATACTTTTCATCATTCTGTCGACTATGAATGCTGCTCTTGACATATAGCCGGAGTCTTCTAACAGGACTATCCAGAAGAATAGAATCAGAATATTAGGTATAAAAACTATTACTGAACCAACACTTTTTATGCCGGCATTAACTACTAATTCTCGTAAAATGCCAGGACTCATCCAGTTTTCTACTTTTCCAGCCAGCCATTCAACAAAAGCTTCCATCCAGTCCATTGGATATTGGCCTATGGTAAAGGTTGTCCAGAAAACAAATAGCATCAAAAGGGCAAAAACAGGAACTCCCAAATACTTATGAACAAGCACTTTATCCATCTTTTGCTGCCAGTCAGGTATGCTTTTTTCTGGAACAGTGGCACAGAGTGGAACCATTCTTTCAATTCTGTGATAACGATCTTCTGCTAGATTGCAAGCTAATGTTGCTTTGGTAACTGGTTTTGATGAATCTGTAGTTAAATCTTTGCAGAGTTTTTCTCTGATTGCTTCAAGCTTTTCGTCTTCTTTTGGCGGTTTGACTAGAGACTTAATAGCGTTATAGCGCTGGGTTGCTGTAGCTGTTTCCCATCTTAAATTATCTAGTTTAATTGCTTCTTTTGCCGCATTTAACCATTTTTCTGGAAGTGAAAGAGCAGAATGTTTTACTCTAATCTGATCTATACTTCTTTGAGAGAGGTGTTCAACAAGTGCAGAAACCCCAACACCTGTTCTGCCAACTGTCGGATAAACTTCGCAACCGGTAAGTTCGGTAAACTTTGATAAATCTATTTTCCCGCCTTGTTCTGTAAAAGAGTCATAGCAGTTTAAACTAATTACTGGATTAATTCCTAACTCTATTAATTGGGTGGTAAGAAACAAATTACGAATCATGTTTGTGGAATCAACTACATTTAAAACTGTTCCACGGCTTGCTTCATCAATAGTTGCAAGAACTAATGCTTCTTCTGGAGTAGCAGGAGTTAATGAATAAGTGCCAGGCAGGTCTGTGATGTGAATATCACCGTTTTTGGTGTGGGTTACACCTTCAAGACGTTCAACTGTAACGCCAGGCCAGTTGCCTACGTGGAGATGTTCTCCTGTAATAGCATTAAATAAACTGGTTTTCCCACAATTAGGATTACCTACAAGATAAATACTTTGCGGAGTAATGTTAGTTTTATTATTTTCCATTAGTATTTATTTCAACCTCGATAATTTCTGATTCACTGCGTCTTAAACCTAGTTGGTAACCACGAATTTCAAAGGTTGTTGGATCACCCATAGGAGCTCTTTTTAATGCTTTAATTGGGGTTCCGGGAACGAATCCAAGATCAAGGAGCCTTTGTGCCGTAGCTGATTTCGTGTCTATAGATGTGATAATACCAGATTCATTTTCTTTTAGGTCTGCGAGACATATGGTATTGTTTATCATTTTATCTAGTCCTTGATTTATATTTTGAATTAGTCTTTTCTAAATTAAATAGACTAGGCTAATTTTTAAGTTAGAATATTCTAATTTTTAAGAATAGTCAATATTTTTTTTGAAATAGGGTACAAAAGTATAAACTTTTAAAAAAAAATGAGGTATCATTTTATATATTAAAAACATCTAATGGAGACATTACTAATGTTTAAAAAATTATCAATGCTTTGTTTATGTCTGGCATTAATATCTTCAATTGGTTATTCTGATCCATTTGAAGATAAGACCGTTTCTCC
>ONIU01000044.1 GCA_900317935.1 uncultured bacterium | reverse complement strand
TTACGAAGCTTCAAAGCTTGGCTTTGTAAACTGTATTTTTGTTGGGAATATAAAAATAATGCAGGAATTTATAGATAAGCTTGCTCCTGACTTCAAGCCTGAAATGATTAACGCTGAAACCCCTGAAGAAGCTGCCTTTAAAACTGTTGAATTAGTAAGATTGGGTAAAGCCAAAGCTCTTATGAAAGGCAACATTTCTACCCCAATACTTCTTAAAGCTGTATTAAATTCTGAAACTGGCATAAAAGACTCAAGTGTTCTATCTCACACACTTGTTTATGAACATGACGGCAAATTAAGATTTCTTACAGACGGCGGTATGATTCCTGCGCCAACTCTCGAAAATAAAATAGAAATAATTAAAAATGCTTATAAATAAAATAGCTAAAAAATTCGGCTGTAGTCCTGTAAAAGTAGGTGTTCTTTCTGCTGCAGAACTTGTAAATACCAAGGTTCAAAGTAGTTTAGATGCCGCAGTCCTTTCAAAAATGAGTGATCAAGGTTACTTTGGAGACGATTGTATTGTTGATGGCCCATTTGGGCTCGATAACGTAATTTCAGAAGAAGCCGCCAAAATAAAACATATCAAAAAGAAATTTGAAGGAAATGCCGATGTTATGGTCTGTGCTGATATTGATACCGGCAATATTCTTGGGAAAAGCATTCTTTATTATGGCAATACCAGAGCCGGAGGTATGATAATAGGTGCTAAATGCCCTGTAATATTATTATCAAGAGCTGATACAAAAGAAATAAGATTGGATTCTATTAAACTAGCCTTAGCAGCCGGTTTCTAATCTCTGAAAAATATCCTAAGCAAATTCTTAATTTTTCTCATAAAAAATAAAACTCGCTAGTATGCCAACACTTCAGGGTATACTAGCGTTTTCTTTTTTATTGAATACAATCTATTAATTCAGCTTTTATTAGTTTGTGAAATAAATCACAGATTTAAAAAATTTTTAAAATTTTTTGTCCAATTTTCCTTTTTCGGTTGATTACTATGTAGGAAATTTAAAGTAACAGATTTTAAATTTCCTAATTCAATGAAAAAGGAAATTTTATTATGTTCTCAAAAATCGCATCCGCTATAATTTCAGGATTTGAAGCCTTAGAAGTCTTTGTAGAAACAGATTTATCTGGTGGGTTACCCAAATTTGAACTTGTAGGTCTTGCAGATACCTCTGTTACAGAATCAAAACTCAGAATCAGAACCGCTTTAAAAAATAGTGGCATTTCTTTTCCCTCAATAAAACTAGTAGTAAATCTTGCTCCTGCTGATTTACGCAAAGAAGGTTCCGGCTTAGATCTGGCAATAGTCACCTCTATGCTGTCTGCAACAGAAGTTATACCGGCTGAATTGACCTCAAAATATGTTTTTATTGGGGAATTAAGCTTGAATGGAGACTTACGTCACACTAGAGGTGTGCTACCTATTGCTCTTATGGCAGTAAAAAAAGGCTACAAAGGGATTGTCCTACCAATGGAAAATGTTAGAGAAGCTATGGTTATTCCTAATTTTGAAGTAATTGGTTTTAACAATCTTAAGGAAATGATAGAAAGTTTCAAATCTGATAAGCCGTTAACGCCAACAGATGTATCTAAATTACCACCTGCAGAAGAAGACATAATCAGCAAAGAAATAATCAGCAATGACATGGCTAACATAAAAGGCCAGAATTTTTCAAGAAGAGCGTTGGAAATAGCAGCGAGCGGAGGTCATAACATTATCTTCTGTGGTCCTCCAGGTTCAGGAAAAACTATGCTGGCAAGAGCCCTGCCAACGATAATGCCACAGCTTGATTTCAATGAAGCAATAGATGTTACACGTATTTATAGTATTAAAGGCCTTCTGCCGCCAGGTTCAGGTTTAATAAAAACAAGAACATTCAGAGACCCTCATCACACAATATCGGATATAGCATTAATAGGCGGCGGTAGGATTCCAAGTCCAGGCGAAGTCTCTTTGGCCCACAATGGGGTTCTATTCCTCGATGAATTACCAGAATTTAAAAGGTTTGTTCTCGAAGTTTTAAGAGAGCCTCTTACTACCGGTTATGTATCAATATCTAGAGCAAATCAAACATGCAGATTTCCAGCCAACTTCTTACTGGCTGCAGCAATGAATCCCTGCCCTTGTGGATATGCCAATGATCCTGAAAAGGAATGTACCTGCACACCTAGCCAAATTCATAAATATAGAACGAAAATATCCGGCCCTTTATTGGATAGGATAGATCTTCATGTTTACGTGCCACCTCTAGCTCCATACGAATTAGCTGACAAACCCCAAGGAGAATGTTCTGAAAAAGTAAAAGAAAGAGTTTTAGCAGCTAGAGAAAGACAAAAGAACCGCCAAACCAACAACGGTGTTTTAAACTCTCATCTTCCTTCTAACAATCTTATTGAAAACTGCTTAATCAATAATGACGCAAAAAAACTACTTGTTGAAGCTGCAAAGACTTTAAAACTATCTGCAAGAGCTTATGACAAGATAATAAGAATATCAAGAACCATAGCAGATATGGAAGGAAGTAACGAGGTATTCAGCCAACATTTATCTGAAGCTCTTCAATATAGAAGCTTAGATTCAAATTAAAGAAATAAAAAAGGTTTGTAAAAGCTCACGTATAGCAAGCCTACAAACCTTTCGTCTGCTATACTGCCCTCTGGATAAAAGGAGGTTATAGCAATGAAAAGAGTAGTAGAGATACTCTTAGTAACCGCCGTTATGGTGTTAGCTTCGGCTGCACCACTTAACTAAGCGGCTTATAGGCATTCGGGTGTAACCAGCGCCTGAATGCTTCTAACTAAAGTATAATGCTATTCTTAGTAATTGTAAAGCCTCCCTTTATCCTTTTATTTCTAATTTCTTTTTATATAAAAAAAGCTCTTTGATAATCCAATTATGGAAAAACCGCTGTAAACCTAAACGTATAGCTAGATTTACAGCGGTCTCAAAGCGCTATACATACCGACGAAGGGAGGTATATAGCGATGAAAAGAGTAGTAGCAATACTCTTGTTAACCGCCGTTATGGTGTTAGCTTCGGCTACACCACTTAACTAAGCGGCTATAGGCATTCGGGTGTTTGCGCACCTGAATGCTTTCTAACTAAAGTATAATGCTATTCTTAGTAATTGTAAAGCCTCCCTTCCCTCTCTTTTTTATATAAATTATAACCTAGTAAAAAAGCTCTTTGATAATCCAATTATGGAAAAACCGCTATAAACCTAAACGTATAGCTAGATTTACAGCGGTCCCGAAGTGCTATACAGACCAGTTGAAGGGAGGTATAGCAGTGAAAAGAGTAGCCATAATACTCTTGTTAGCCGCCGTTATGGTGTTAGCTTTAGCTTCAACACTTAACTGAGCGGTTATAAGCATTCGGGTGTTAGCAGCACCTGAATGCTTTCTAACTAAAGTATAATGCTATTCTTAGTAATTGTAAAGTCTCCCTTCCCTCTCTTTTTTAAGTATAAACTCTAAAATAAAAAAAGGCTTGCATTACATAAACTTCAAGTTTGCAAGCCTTTTGTTTTCTATCTTATATCTTATATCTTCTATCTTATATCTTAAATCTTCTATCTTATATCTTAAATCTTAAACCTCAAATCGTGCTTTCTTCACCGTTCAAAGTAAGATAGACATTTTTAACATCAAATTCTTTTTTGAATCTGTTGGCAAAATCCACCACCTTTACAACCTGGTCGTTAAGTTGCCACTTAGAAGTACGCCCAAATATAATCTTGAAAGGTTTTTCATTTCTCAATACTGTATCGCTTAAATTTACATCTTTTATATCAACAGCGAATTCCTGTAATCCGCTTTCTATCCAACGTTCAACATAATTACTCTTAGCAACATCACCAGCAAATGTAGGAATACACAAACCAATCTTCTGATCATACAGAATTTCATTGGCTACTTTTGTACTAACCTTGCTGAGCACATGATCTGGATTAGACTGAACAGTAAGAGAACCATCCGGATGTGGATCTCTAACACCTTTAAATTCGGGAATAAAAGGTATTTCAAAAGTAGTTCTTGCTCTGTCTTTATCAGTAATCACACCTTCTTCATTAGTGTTATTAGTATTATGATTTATACCATAAACAACTTTATCAGGTGATACATTCCATTCTCTTCTAGTCTTGTCGAAATAATCCATCAAACCAGCAACAGAAACATTTTTGCTAGAAATCAAATAGATAATCTTATTGCAGTTTTGGACTATTTCTTTTGTTACCTTTGTAAACATTGAACTAGAATCTACCACAATATATTTATAGTTTTCCATAACTGTAGACATCAAAGCGTAGGTATGGAATTCCTTTAAGCGGCAGTCTGTTATGCCGTTTTCCTGGGGCAATATAGTCAGTAACCCACATGGAGATTTTACAACGTATTTGCTGATATCTGCTATTCTTTCACGAGCAACCAATTCATCAATAATCTTAGAACGTTCATTTACAGAAAGCATTCTAGCAACTCTATCATCTCTCAAATTGGGGTCATAAAGTAAAACGTCTTCCTTAAGAGCATGCGACATAGCTAAAGCAAGGTTTCTTGCAAATAAACTTTTCCCAGATGAAGTATCTGGACCCATAACAGCAAAAACATTGTGGCTTTTTATCTGAGCACCGCCAATATTAGTCTTAGACAAACGATTGCACAAAGTCTTGATAATACTTATACAAACACCATTGTGAGTTTTTAGCAATTCATCAAAATCGACTTTTTTCAATCTGATAACTTCTGTTTCTGCCAAAGCAACAACAGAAGCTGTTCTTGGTCCAGCAGTCAAAAGTGCCATTTCACCGAAATATTCACCTAATTTTAAGTGAGTAAGAATTTTCTTTCCACCAGCACCGTCATCGCAGAAAATCTGAACAATACCAGATTTTATAATAAACATTGTATCTGCTTGCTGACCTTCTTTACAAATAAAGGCATCTCTTGGGAAACAAAGGACTTCTGCCTTTTGTTCAAGGTTTTTTAATTCATCATCAGTCAATTCAGAAAACAACGGAACTCTCTTTAAAAAATCTGTTAAAATCATTTATTTACCTCTTTTTGATGTGGTATTGATAATACCTAATTTGTAAGTATTGGTCAAGAGAAGATATAAAATCTATACTATTTGGCTAAATGGATTCTGTCTATAGCAATTGGATGGGAATATAACCAGAATACCCTGAATGGGTGCGGAAGTAAATCAGACTTATTGTCTTTTGCCAATCTTACTTCTGCCTTTTGGAAAACATCTTTCAAGCCGGTTAATTCTATAGAAGTTTTATCTGCCTGAGTTTCCATATACTGGCTAATCTGGCTTTCTATCGGAGCAAAGAACAATTGCAAAACTATATATGAAATCATAAAAAAAGGAACTATAGCAGTGCTATCTATTTGTGATAATCCAAACCATTTTACAGGAACCAGATAATCAAAAATCCAATAAGCAAAATAACTGGCCAAAAATGCCCCGATTAAACCACAGAACAGACCCCAAGCCATATGGTTATGTTTCCAGTGACCGGCCTCATGAGCAAATATCAAGGCTGCTTCATCAGCAGTATGACTCTTTATCAGATTATCATAAAGAACAATTCTCTTAAAACTGCCGAATCCGGTAAAATAAGCATTAGTATGCTTAGAATAACGACTTTCATCGACAACATATATTTCTTTCACATCCATATTAGCTTTATCTAAGATAGCAAATATTTTTTCTCGCAATTCACCCGGTTCTAATGTAGTTTCATTATAAAAAATCGGGGTTATCAATGCAGGCATTAAAAGAATAGATAACGCTACTATTAAAGCACAAATCAGAGGAAGAGCCATAGGCCATTTATTTGGAAAATATCGAATAATCTCTACTATAGAGATAAGAAAAGCACCTTGCAGAAATATATTCAATGAAGCAGATTTAAAATATAGCCAAAGCCACCCATACAGATTAATATTTGAAAAACCTGCTGCACTTTCCCTTAAATAACCAAAATATAAAGAAGAAGGGAAAGATAAAAGCTGAAGAATTAACAAAAAACAAAACGGAAAAAGATATTCCCTGATTCTATATTTATCTCCGACCCAAACCCCTAGTTTATTCCAAAGTGCCGAAAAAAAGCCAAATCTAAGCATTAAAACAAGTATAATCACATAAAAAGCACCGTAGAAAGCCTTGAACCAAAAACCACTTAAAGCGTAAGCCCTTCCTGTCTGAATATCGTCTTCAGAGAAATACTTCAATACTTCTTGCCTAAAAATAGGATCTGTATTACCAAAATACTGACAGCCCAGCAAACAGGTTCTTAAAATAAACCAGGCAATTATCAAACACCAAAAAATTTTCTCAATTTTATCTGGATTCATTGATTTGTTTCTTAATAATATAGTATTTATAATTTAGTTAATCTTTAATAATACTATAACATTATGGACGAATTATCAAAAAGACAATTAGCAAGAAATCTGCTTATACAATCATCCGACTTAGGGCAAAGACTTCCGCCTGCCTCAAAAGACAACAGTTCTAACAAATCAGATAGCTTAGACTGCCGAAAATGTGTTCATTTTTTTGTCACTTGGGAAAAAAATTGCCCATATGGTTGCAAAGCTTATGGCTTCAAAGGCCCTCAAATGCCTTCTATTGTAGTCAGATCATCTTCTGGCGAAAGATGTAACTTTTTTAAGCAGCGTTCATGATTGCAATCTTTAGCTTTTTGTGATAGTATAACGGCCTAAAGTTAACAAAGTTCACTCATTCTTATGTTTTGCAATCTTATTTTTCCTAACGAAAAATCAGAGGCATGCCGATGATATTGTTAAGAAAGACTGAACCGGCAGAACTGTTCAGGATTGCAAGGAGGCGTTTTAAAAGCAGATGACACAGCAGGGTATTCATTTTATTGGAATCGGCGGTGTTGGAATGAGTGGCATTGCCAGCATTTTCTTACGGAAGGGTTATAGAGTTTCAGGCTCAGATATTAGCGAAAGCGATAGAACCCTAAGGTTGGTTAACGAAGGTGCAGAAATCTTCATTGGGCATAAATCTTCCAATATAACCGACGGCATAGATAGAGTTGTAGTATCTTCAGCTATCAGCCCCAACAACCCAGAGCTTGTTGAAGCTCATAAACGTAAACTTAACATAGTTCATCGTTCTGATCTTCTAGCAGAACTTTTTCTTGATGCTAAATGCGGAATTGCAGTAGCAGGCTGTCATGGCAAAACCACAGTTAGTTCAATGATTTCTACAGTTCTTACAGAAGCAGGCAAAGACCCCACTTGTGTAGTAGGTGGTCATGTAAAAGCACTGAACGGTAACTCATCTTTTGGGAAATCTGGCATTCTTGTAGCAGAAGCAGATGAAAGTGACGGAACTTTCTTAAAGTATTTTCCACAATATGGCGTTATAACTAATATTGACAATGATCATATGGATCATTATTCAAGCTTAGACGCTATAATTGATGCTTTTGAAAGATTTGCCGGCCACATCAGCGACAACGGAGGACTTTTCCTCTGTGCTGACGATGTTATCGCCCGTAATTTGTCACTTCCAGAAAAACTTCGAACTATTACCTACGGTATTGATACCGCAGCAGACTTTATGGCTGAAGACATCAGTTATCATCCATTTGGTTCAAGCTATACGCTTACTGTAGGTGGTCAGAATTACGGCAGAGTTGAACTTTCTGTCCCCGGAAGACATAATGTTTTGAATTCCCTTCCTGTAATTGGTTTTTGCCTCGAAATAGGTCTTTCACTCGAAGTCATACTCCAAAGCCTGAAGAATTTCCATGGGGCTGGAAGACGTTTTGAAATCAAAGGAGAATGTGAAGGAGTCACAGTAATTGATGACTACGGACATCATCCAAACGAAATCAAAGCAACTCTGGAAGCTGCTAGCAGTTTGGGAGCCAAGAGAGTAGTAGTAGTATTCCAACCACACAGATATTCAAGAACATTGTTCTTATCTCAGGAATTCGGTCGATGCTTCGATAATTGTGACAAGCTTTTCATAACAGATATTTATGCTGCTTCTGAAAAGCCTATTCCTGGCGTTACAAGCAAAGTAATTCTTGACCACATGCCTGTTTCAAACAGACGTAAAGTTAAGATGGTAAAAAATGTAGATGATGTTAAATACATGCTGTTGAACTATGTAGAGCCAGGAGATGTAATATTCACTATGGGCGCTGGCAATATTACAAGACTTGGCAGCGAATTTCTTGAATCAATGAGAGCAAGGAATCACGAAATAGAATATAATAATATTCCAGCAAGTATGGCAGCCGTTTAAACGGAGTAAAAAATGGTAATCCTTACTGTTTTGGGTTTGTTTACCGTTGCTGTGATTATATCAAGCATAACCGTAACCCTGGGCTTTAAGGTTCTAGATTTAATAAAAGCTAAGTACGGTTCGTAAAACAAACTTAAGTAAAGAAAATAAGCCTTTCAATAAAACAAATATTGAAAGGCTTTTCTTTTTTTAAACTATTTTATTATTTTTTACCGTTATTGTTGGTTGTTTTATTATCCTTAGACGTATCTTTTCCGCTGTCTTTATTCGGTTCCTTATTAGTAGTTTCTTCTTTTTTGGGCTGTTTAATAATCAGTTTTTTATCTTCCATTACCAAATCAGAACTATTAGAAGAAGAAACTCCAACAACATATTTTTTGTCTGGAATCATATATTCTTTTGCAGCTTCAATAATTTCATTAAAAGTTATAGAAGAAAGAATAGAACCATATTTTGAATAATAATCAAAGCCTAAGCCAAGTATCTCATCTCTTGAAAAAACATCAGCCAAAGACATGCTATCAGTCATTGTCAAAGCAAATTCAGTATATAAAGCATCTTTTGCTTCCTGAATCTTATAAGACGGAATAGTACTGAATTTAAAAGCTTCTACTTCCAGATTCAATAACTGTGCAGCTGTAGCAACATTATCACTTTTTGTCATAACACCTGCTTCAAAATAGCCATCATTACAAAAACTTCTATTTCTTATTTTAACAGAAGATGCCATAAGGCCAGTCTGATCAGCTTCTTTAAAAGAGTTTTTCAATGCATTTTCTAAAACTTTACAAGCTAAGTTTAATGCAATAATTTTTCTATCACTTATTGGAGCTGTTCTTGAAAGATATAAAATATGAGCATTTTCAGTATTATTCTTCATAAGAACAGGTGTGCCAAACTTAATATTTTCAACTTCATTTGGCTTAATCTCTTTACTTGATGATTTGTTTGAAGAAGAAAATTTACCAAGAGAAGCAAGAAGATAATCACGCAATTCACTGGCATAAAAATCACCAACAACAGCTATAACCATATTTGATGGGACAAAGTATTTCTTATAATAATCAATTACATCACTTCGCTTTATTTTACTCAAATCATCCAGCTTGCCAAAATTCGAATAGGTTATTGGGGAAGCACCAAAAACAGCTTTCAAAGAGTTATATTCATTCTGTAAAACAATATCTTTATTTTCTAATTCAAGATTGTTTTCCAAAACATTTCTAGCTCTGCTATATGCAGACGGAAATTCTGGCTTATCAAGCATTTTTATAAAAATATCGAAAGCAGGTATGAAACTCGATGAAACTGATTTCATATTTATAGACACATAGTCTTTACATGCTTCATAAGATAATCTCGCACCATTTTTTTCAAGTTTGCTTCTGAATGATTTATCATCAGAATCCAAGCTTCTATAAAGCAATTCTCCTGCTAAACAGGATATTCCAGCATTGCGTTTCTCTTCTCTTAAGCCACCTGCAATAAATTTAGCGGAAACAGAAATAACCGGAGAAGCATGGTTTTCTTTTAAAATAAGCTTTATTCCATTGTCTAAGGTAAGCATTACCGGTAAAGCTTCTTCAGAAACAGGAGGTGCTTGAAGAATCGCAACGCTCAAGTTTTCATCTCTCAGATATTCACATGCCACTCGTCTAACATCTTCGTTATTAACGGAAATGATGCCGCTTTCAAAATTATCCGCATCCGAAGCCTTTGAAATAACAGCAAAACTACCATAATCAAGTGCGCTGCTTTCTACACCTTCTCTTGTGAAAATATCTTCATTAATAATACTCTTTTTAACTTCTTCAAGATTACTTTCAGACAAAGATTCATCTATAAAACCATTAGAGATTCGTCTTATATCATCTATAAAATATCTCATCTTACTTTTTGAAGTAATACCAGAAACAACTAACACTCCCTGGAAACGTGAAGTTTCATATTCTGCACAGACAAATTCACCAGTCTGACGACCTTTTACAAGTCTTTGCCATAACATACTATCTTCATTCCCACCTAAAATCTTTGCAAGAACATAAAGAGCATATTTGTCAGAACCCTCAACATGTGGAATCTTCCAACCCATGCACAGATAAACTTTTTGAAGATCTGCATATTTAATAACTTCTCTATAGGACTTTTGTGTTATTTCTTTTGGAAGTTCTGGTTCATTAAAATTTGATTCTCTAACTTTTTCACAATACTTCTTGACCATACCAATTGCTGCGTCAGTGGTAACATCACCAGTAATAATCAATATAGTATTAGATGGAGTATAGTATTTATTGTAGAAACGATTTAAAATAAAAGCATCAGCCCCATCAAAATTTGGATTTAACCCATAATATGGCCTTCTACATGGATGAATTGCAAAAGCTTCCTGCATCATAGCATTATGGACAACTACATCAGGACGGCTTTCCAATTCCTTAATTTCATTTTTTAAATCCTGAATAGAATTTTTAATATCTTTATCTGAAAAAACTGCTCTAAACAAGCCATCTGAAGCAATTTCCATAATTCTTTCAAAATTTTTGGAAGAACCTGTAAGAGTATAACTTTGGCAATCATTGGAGCTGTTTTTTATAAGTTTTAATCCAAGTTTGTTTATTTCGCTTTCTAACCCATGATTTGAATAGTTCAGACTATTTACAAACATTAAGCGACTAACCAGCTCTGAAAAGCCAGATTCTCCTTCACTTTCATAAACAGACCCATTTTTAACCCAAAAACTAACTGTAACTACCGGAGCCGCACGCATTGGTTTCACAAAAACTCTCATACCATTACCAAGAACGAATTCTTCCTGGGCAAAAGCAATATTACAAGAAATAAAACATATTACTGCAATCAAAAATATCTTAATGCGTAATTTCATACTTAGCTCCTTCTTTAAAGATAAGATATCAAAAAAATAACAATAAGGCAAAATCATTAATAAAAGAGTTAATACTGCCGATATAGGTACAAACTATATCCATCATGGAGTAAAACAATGATAAAGGCAGACAAACACACAATCGCAGGTATACTTCTTGCAGTCCTCTGTGTAGCTGTTTTAGGCGGCACAGGAATACTTAACCCCATTTTCGCAAACGGTCTAGGCAGTGCACCAAGAGAACTTAGACTAGGTGCTGATTTAGGTATCATTAATGAAAGCAATTGCAATAACAGATACCTTAGACAAAACATTACCAAAAGAGACTTCGCAAATAAACTTGGAACAGTAATGAGCAATGTCGGTGTCCAGGAAACAAAACTAACCGACTTATTTAATTATGGTATCTTAGATTCCAACAGAATTAATGCAAATATTACAAGAAAAGAAGCTGTAGAAATCATGTCTAGAGCCCTATTACACATGAGTGCCAGCAATATTTTCAATATGGCAAACGTTAAGCCAACAAACTACAAAGATTATTCTATTCCAGAAAAATACAGCAAACCCATGGGTTATCTTCAGAGCAAATTTGTTGTAAGAGGTCTTCAGAACAATTACCTTGGCAGCAATAAAAAATTGACTCAAAGAGAAGCTGTTTATTTCTTATTCCGCTTATATGAAGCCGTATCTTCAGACAGAATGACATCTATTTCAAATGATGGTTTATGTTTTATAGACGTATCATTAGATAATCCTATTATGGAAACAATTAAAGACCTTACAGCCGCTGGCGCATTTGATAGAGCCATTTTAAGACCTAGTTTTGATGGTGATTCATATATACTTCAAGATGACCTTACCGAAGTAATCGGAGGAATATTTGACAGAAGCGGTAAAGAATGCGATATGCTCAGACTTCAGACCATTTTCTCTGATAAAGAACAATATACCACAAGAAAACAAATGGCCTTAGTTCTTGAATTCTTGCTAGATTCATTTGCCTCAGATAAAATTCAGACAGCTAACATTGACTACATTGATGTTTCAAAACAAGATGCAGAATATACTGCTCTTTCCAAACTAGCAGGATGCAATATCAACCTTAGCTACGGCAATAGAAAACTTTCTTCTAATGAATATGTAACCTGGTTTGAAGCAGTAAACATCATCAATAAGACACTAAAATTTGCCGGAATCACAAACAGTGTAAAGAAAGTAGATATGAGTGCTCCAGCTGATAAAGCCGATTTTGAAAGATTAAAAAATATTCTTATTCAGAAAAAAGCTAAAATCAGAAGCATTCTAGGTCCAAAAGATAAAGTTAAATCAGTTGACAAGTAAAAGCTTCTTCTGACTTTGAAGAGGGAAACTGCTATCGATTATTTCAACATTTTCGATACGTGCAAAATAGTCTGCTACATTACGGGCTTCGCTAATACTATCTGTTGAAAATATTTTTTCAACTTTTCTAAAATGGCGGAGCCCGTCTTTACCATAACAGGATACATAAATTCTTACTACCCACAAACCTGTTGCTTCTTCTATAACGCTCGAAGAATCTGAAGAATCTTTTGAGATCTCTAATCCAGATATATCTGAAAAATGAACAGCAGATTTACTAAAACCTGTAATACTGGATTCAACAATTTCTATTTTTGAATTTGCCTTATCAACTTTGACTATTTTATGAAAACTAATAAGAATGATTCCTGCAAGAATAAAAGCAAGAGCAACAAACAAGCAGAATATACATAAGCCAAACATAGAAGACACACAACTGCAAGGCAGAAGAAGCTTTATAAGTATAGAAACACCAGCTAATGTAAACATTGTTCCTAAAACAGATGATGCTCTAGATGTTCTATAGATGGCATGATTGTCGTCAGCATATTCAACATTCATTGCCTTGAAACAATTCCACACACTCATTTGTTTTTTCCTCTTACGTTTTTTCTCGTATGTGTCGATAATATCAAAAAGAAAAAAAGAAAGTCAATGCTTTTTAGCACTAAAACAGCGGTACAACGGGGTTTCGGTACTCCGTGCGGTTTATCTCTAAAAAATAGTTTTAGGGTACGGTCACCTTTAAGTAATAAAGCAAAATTGAGTATTATTTTTTTTGAAGTATTTTTAAAGAATAGCTTTCAATCTGTAAAGAAATATTAAGAGTACGAAACAAAAATTAACAATTAAACAGAACTTGCATCAAACCTTAAAATTCGAAATTGTACACTTTAAAAAATCGCAAAAATCTTTTTCGTCAAAGAGTCTAATGTTTGACTTATTTAATAAATAAGCAGTATAGCCCATACCAGGAATCAGTACCCCTTTAAAAGTGCCATCATAAACCGAGTTTACCCCACAAGAAGGACTTTTACTCTTAAGGACCGCATATTGTACGCTGTACAGTCTAGCAATACGTAATATTTCTTCGGCCCCTTTTACAAAATTATGAGTAACATCTAAGCCTTCTTTACTGATTATTCTGCCTTTTCCTTGTTCAATAACTTCTGCTTTATCTAATAGTTCTGATGGAATTCTAGGAGTCGGTAACCCACCCTGCTGTTCTGGACAGATAGGTATAATATTAAACTTAGTTTTAAGATTAGACCAAAAGCGGCTATCCTTAGTAAAATCATAAGAACAACCGCCTTTGTAATTGCAGTTAACGCCCAATAAACAGGCGCTAATCATTATAGTTATTTTTTCAGTGTTATTCACCAATATATACTTCTATAGGAACCATCTTAGAAGATGCTTCATTATCTCCGTTTTTTTCTTGAGCTGGCTTTTCTTTTCCAACTTCTGTAACAGATTTTTCGCTTGGAACCTCAATAGCAACAGGCACTGCTATAGCTGAAGGCGAAACTTCTTTTTTTAATGAAGACTGATTAGAATCAGTTGGTTCTTTAACGCTTTCCTTTTTAGGCTCTATTATTGTTACCGGAGCTGGGGCAGGTGGTGCTGCAACAGGTTCAGTAATTACAATTGGAGCTGGCGTAACACTAGGAACAACTGGCATTGTGTTAACTTTTTGTTCCTTAGAACTAGCTTTTTCTTCTATAACAATAGTTGCAGGAACTTGAATTACAGTAGGCTGAACATTTTCATTCTGCTTATTCCTAGAACTATTGCTCTGCTGTTGATAAACTTTGCTCTTTACAGGTTCAGGAGTTGTCTTTACAGGCTGAACAGGTTTATTCTGAGCTGGCTTGGCGCTCTGGTCAGAATTAGTATTAAGAACACCAATTTTTTCATTCTTCGCAGTTTCAGTTTTTTCTGATTGTAATTGTTCTGGTTTCGGGAACTTCGTCTGAATCTGAATCATAGCCGGACCAATCAAAAGAACAGAAATACTTGGGAACACGAAGAAAACCAAAGGAATAAGTAATTTAACTGGTAGTTTGTTAACTCGTTCTTCAGCAAGAATCAATCGCTGATATCTCATCTGTTCTGCTTGTGCTCTCAAAGTTGGTCCTATGTCAGCACCAAGTCTTTGAGCCTGAATAAGAGAACTTACAAAAGAGAAGAAAGATAAAACCTTTACTCTTTCAGCCATATCAGCTAATGCTTCTTCCATGCTCTTTCCGACTTTTATATCAGCAAGAAACATCTTGAATTCAACTATTATATCTGTATTTCTAGACTTTTCTACAACTTTTGCAATACCACCAGTCAAATCAAGACCGGATTCAATAGCCAAAGAAAGAAGGTCAATAACATAAGGCAGTTCAAATTCAATGTTTTTCTGTCTTTTCCTAATTAAGTGAGCTAAGTATATTCTTGGGAGTCTAAAACCAATTGGAAGCAAGAATATAAGAACTAACCAAGCCCAAGCTCCCATAGTAGATGGATTGACAAAGAGCATCATAATAATGGCAAAAACAACCATAGATAAAGCCATTAATCCTATATACTCACTTACTTCAAATACAGCTGACTTCCCTGAAGCATTTAACAAAAACTTAGTTTCATTTTTTAGTTTATTGGTTAAATTTGATGGCAACATAGCCATAAAAGCTTCAAAAGGTTTTAATAATAAACGCAAAACTTTATATTTACTTTTTCCCTTTATACTTGATTCATTCTTTGAAATCATTGCCTCTTCGGCATCTGGAAGAATTGATGTTGTCATACGATTTATAAAAACAACACCAATTATGGTTGCAGCTACAGCCAACAGTAAAGCTATCTGCCCATAAGGATTAGTAAACATAGGCTTAAGATAATCCGGCTGCATATTTAATAATATAATAGCCAATATTACAGGAATAGTTGCAACTAAATTACCTGATAATCTAGCATGGGCAGTTCCTGCAACAATCTTGCCCATAATCTTTTTACGTTCAGAAATTGTCTGCAAAATCTGGGTATACAAATCTTCCAGGTTACCACCTGTTTCCTGCTGGAAAATTGTAGCATTTACAGCAAGTCTTAAATCCTGGCTAGGAACTCTGTTAGACAAGTTTGTTAATGCTTCTACCATAGGAACCCCTAGTCGTCTTTCTTGAACAAGGGTTCTAAATTCATTACAGATTGGCGGTGGAGTTGAAACAGCAACTAGTTCAAATGCCTGGTCCAAATTACGTCCAGCCTTTAAACAAGAACTAATCATAAGCAATACTTCAATTAGTTGTTCATCTAAGCTTGCACCAGTGACGCTTTCAAGGTATCCACCGTTAGATGAATCTCCTTCTTTACCTTCCATTTTGGCAGGGTTGAGATTAATATCTAACTGCTCTTCGATAAAAAAGTAAATACCTACTATTACGCCAATGATGGCTAGAACTTTAATAGCAATCATTATCTACGGCCGCCTTTCTTCCTTCGTATTTTATCTCTTCTGTATTCATTAGTATTTACTGATACTTCTTTTTTTTCTTCTACATTTGCTTTATTTTCAGATAATTCTTTTACAGCAGTTTCTTTTTCATCGATTGTTTCAGATTTCTTTTCTTGGTCTACAGAAACAGTCTGAGTTGTTATAATTTTGGAATCTGCTTTCTTGTTTGCGCTTTCCTTCTTTTTAAACAGATAGGAATAATCATGTCCGCTTCTTTCTGCTTGAGAAACCAAGAAAGAAGGAATGTATCCGGTTGGTTCCAAAGAACCTATTACAGTTCCATCATCTTCTATCCACTTTTTCTCAAATTTGAAAACAGTTTGAGTTTGAACAACATTTTCTTCAATACCTGTTATTTCAACTATTTCCATGATTCTTCTTTTACCATCTGTCATTCTGGCGCTCTGAATAACAATATTCACGGAGCTGGCAATCTGTTCTCTAATTGCTCTTAGCGGTAAATCAACACCTGCCATCAATACCAGAGTTTCCAGTCTTGCTAATGCATCTTTTGAAGAATTAGCATGTAATGTTGTTAAAGAACCATCATGACCGGTATTCATAGCCTGAAGCATATCTATAGTTTCTGCACCGCGGCATTCACCAACTATAATTCGGTCTGGACGCATACGTAAGGCATTTCTGAGAAGGTCTCTGATTGTAACTTGGGTTTTTGCTTCTGTCCCCTGCTGTCTTGCTTCCAAACGGCCAAGATTCAATTGATTAAGCTTTAATTCTGCCGAGTCTTCTATACATATTACACGTTCTGTAGGCAAAATATAATTAGAAAGAACATTCAGCATAGTTGTCTTACCAGAACCTGCGCCACCGGAAACAATAATATTCTTCTTCATTCTGACGCAAAGTCTTAAGAATTCTGCAGCTTCATCAGTCAAACTCTTGAATCTTCTAACCAAATCATCCATTGTAAAAGGAATTCTAGAAAACTTTCTTATGGTTATCATTGGTCCTGTCAGAGAAAGAGGTGGAATTATCGCATGAACACGGGAACCATCCAACAAACGAGCATCAACGTAAGGTGTTCGTTCGTTTACAGTTCTTCCAACCGGCATCAAAATACGTTCTATAACTGTGCGAACATGGTCTGCATTAGTGAATTGTCTAACTGTTAACTGCAATCGGCCATGTTTTTCAACAAATATTTTATCAGGACCATTAACCATAATTTCATCGACATCTTCGTCACGCATAAAATCTTCTAATGGACCTAAACCCAATATTTCATCTATTAAATATTTCTTAACATCTGCAGCAGCTGTTTTGCCTCCAGATACAGGAGGTGGGGTTCTGCGTATTGCTTCATCTATCTTTTTTTCTACAGAATCTCTAAGTTCAGCATCAGAAATACCATAGCGTTTTTCCATAGAATCAAGAACTTCTTGTCGCAGTTTTGTTCTATATTCCAATATTTCGTGATTGTTATCCTGTTTATCATAAGTTGTAAAATCACCAGGAACAACACCTGTTGCAGGCATTTTCAAAATAACTTCAGTCAACTGTTTAAAACAATTCGTAACATTATGAGTTATAGTATTGTCTAAATTGCCGTCCAAATCGGCAGATAATGGGATCTGAAACTCATTATCATATATTGATGCTTCGCCTGAAGTTAAATCAGCAAAGTTTTTAACCCAAACGACTTTGCTGCTCAGTTTCCCTATTTCTTCATTAAAAGTTCTTGCAAAGTTTGGTGAAGGAGCCTGAGAAGAGAAAACATAAAGAATAGAATCTGCTCTACTCATCAAATATACTGGTAAAGGAGAGAACTGGAAAGTAGCATCTATAACGGTGTAACCATCTTGTTCTTCTATAAGTTTTAAAAGAGCAGAAAAAGAATCTGTTATATCAGATTCATTAAAGTTAAAACATGGCCTTAGGGTTTCTGTCTTTCTTATACCGCTAAATGGAATATAGTATATTCCATCTTTCAAATAAAACAGTTTTTCTAAGTCGCCTTCTTTGTAAATAGCCCAGTTTGAAGTATAGTAATCAAAAAGATCTAGTTTATTGCCTATTTCTTTATCTAGACTTTCAACCAATGAAGAAGGTCTTAAAAGGTTAAGTTCAATTAGGGCAACATTTTTGCCGGTCTTATCATGAATTGCTTTTGCTAGTTCACTAGCTACAAAAGTTTTCCCGATTCCACCTTGAAAGCTGGTAACCAGAAAAGTTCTAGAACATTTATTTTCTTTTTTCATTCGCCTTTTCCTGATTCAATTCGCTCTGAAAAAAATTCATGCAGTGTATAGTATACAATTAAATTAACAATAAGTAAAAAGAAGATTTAATATTTTAATTTTTTTTAAAAAAATTTGTTTTTTTTCTAATCTCTATTGCATAAGAATAGAAATTACATTAAATTGTATTAAATAATCCAATGACAATTATGGTTTTTCAATGACAAACAATTTATCTTTTGATGATGTAGCTAGAAATCTATTAGTTTTTCTTAAGGGGCAAGTACCTTCTTTAACAAATAAAAGCAATAAAGATGATGTACTAAGACAGGTTCAGAGTATTATTTTTACTCTGAGATCAACAATTGTGCAACTCGAAGGTGCAACCTACAGCGAAAATTTCGGTGGACAAGACCAAAGTGAATTATTAACTCAAATAGATGAATTAAAGAAACACAACGCAAAGTTAGAAGAACTTAACATCATTGAAAAAAACAAGGTCAAAGAACTCAGTGATCAACTTGCTAATACCACTTTAAGCGAGTTTTCTGACAACGAAAGAGAAGCTTACGAAGACGTTCTTCATAAACAAAAAATAGATAACGAAAGACTTAGAAAAGAAAATATAAAATTTAAAGGCGAATACGAAAGATACAAAGCAGAATACGAAAAATATCGTGAAGAACACGATAAACTTAAAGCTCAAATAGAAAACGACTCACTTATTCCAATGGTTGAAGAAAGTGTTGTTATTAAACTAAAAGCAGAATTAGCAGAACTTGAAACATCTTATAATGAATCAAAAACAGATGTCGCAGCTCTTAGACAAGCTCTTCAAAATAAAGAAATTGAATTAAACAAATCTAAAGACGCCATTTTGGATGCTATGAATCATGAAAAGGCAGAAGTTGAAAAATATAGAACTCAGCTTGAAGATTATAATGCTATAAAAGCAGAAAATTCACATTTACAAAAAGAAGTTGAAAGTCTGCAAAGAGATGTTAACCTTCTTCCAAGTAAAGAAGAATATCAGAACAATATGACATCTATGGCTACCAAGTTGAAATTTCTAGAAGAATCATTATTCAACAGCCAAACTGAATTGAAAAAAGCAAAAGAATTACTTAGCGAAGATAATCCAAATGGTTTGTTAAAAGAAAAAGCTACTCTTGAACAAAAAGTTGCTAATCTTGAAGAAACTCTTCATAACGTAATAGCAGCAAGAGAAGCTGATGCCGAAAACGCGAAGAACAATTTCATATTTAACCCTGATGAATGCATTTTCTTATTTGAAACTCTTTCTTCAACAGTAAGACGTCTTAAAGAAAGTCTTGAAAATAAAGATATCTATTTGCGTTCAAAAGAATCTATTACTATTTTGGAAAAAGCCAAAGCTGTTGCCAAGATTCAAACCATTGGTCAACAGTTAGATACGCGTTTGCACAAAGTTACCAAAGCCTTTATTGCAGACTTCCTTCCAGATGAAACGATTATTTATGAAGAATCTGCCGGCTTTGTTTCAGGAAATAAACTTATCCAAAAAGCTGTAGTTTGGATAACAAAGTCAAAATTTGTTTGTTCTGAATGCGGAAAAGTAAGTAAGCCACACGAACTATTCTGTCCACAATGCGGATACGAACTTACTGCAGCAGATGGTACCAGCAAAAAAGATATGCCACCATATCCGACTTCATTAGAAGTAAATTTGCCTTTGCTTGATGAAATGATGAAACAAGGCAATGTAAAAGCTTCAACTAAAATAATGTCTATTATTTCTAAAGTTTCACCTAATAATCCTGATGTAGTGAAGAAACAGGCTATTCTTAGCAGAGTAGACCCGAATTTCTCAATGTATCCAACTTATTAAACTATGCCATACGATAATAAAGAATACGAAAATAAAACAGAATCAACAGAAGAATTAAATATTGATAAAGAAAAAAAAGAAACCACAACTCCTGATTTAATAAATAAAATAGAATCAGGAATTGATTGGAATCTTGTTTCTATTTTTTCTATTTGGATATTTCTAAGTTTCACATTCTTCTGCATCTTTATTTAATACAATCTTTTTTAATTAAATCTTAACAAATAAAAAAGAGCTAAGTTTTGCTTAGCTCTTTTTGCTTTGTGGCTAGTCGCTCTGTTACTCTCTTTCATCATAGAGCCAAAGAGTAACAGGTTTAGTACCCGTAGTCACAGTAATAGTAGTATCACCACTACCAGTAGAAGCTTTTCTAAAGAATCTTACAGAGTTTTCGTAAGGCATATTGCCTAAACTAATCGGACTACTAACACTTTCAATCGTATATCCAGGTAGCGTAACACCGTTATATTTACCGGTAAGATTAATATTATATATTCCATATGCTGTTGGAGACTTAGAAGAATAGTTATTCAAACAAAGACTTAAAGCCCACTTGGCTATTGTTTCTTTGAATGGTTCATTGGTTACAGCCTCAACATTTTTTACTCCTGTCATTGCAGACCCGTTTCCGTTAACAAGAAGTCTTGTAATATTGCTAGGCTCACTATTGTATCTGCCTGGCTGAGCAAAGAAATGCATGAACATATAGACCTGTCCATAGTTGTTGATTGTTGGATCACCCCAATTGGTTAAAGACAAATCATTATTGTTCTGCATAGACAATTTCATAAGAGAAGCAGTATTGGTATCTCCATCAAGAATGCTGTATCCACAGACTTCTTCTGAATACTTAGAAAGTGCTTCATTCAACCAAGTATCTTCTCTAATCATTTCTGCATTATAATTCAGAGTTTTATTCTTCTGATAATAATTAATCATATGCTGAAATTCATGAGCCAGAGTTCCAAAAGTGGTTGTATCTGCCATTCCATATTTTATATAGAAAATTTTAGCTTCATTACTGATTCTGTAAGAATTACTATTGTTCTTTCTCGGATAAAGATCAGCACTTGAGAAATAACCTGCTAATGTACTAGACGGAGGCAATTTAATCAAAACTATAGTAATTCTAGACTCACCGTTGACACCAACTTCAGGTTCATTGCCAAACGCATTGCGAACCTGCTGAAGAATCTTTGTGTCAAAAATATTTAAAACTCTTTCCGATACTTCTTCCCGGTTTGCATCAGTAATAGCGTCATCTAAATATACTAGTGTATTGTTAGACATTTTTGCCAATTTCGTTTGAACTATATTATTAGGGTATGAAGTAGAAGTTGCAATAGAATTGAGATAAAACTCTTTAGACTCTCCTATAGATGCTGCTGCATTTATTGATGCTCTCAACGAACCAGATCTTTCAGGGATAACAATAGGTTCTGAGATTAATTCTGTTTCTTCAAGTCTTAAAGCATAAGTAGGGTCATCTTTAAAACAATTAGAAGCAAAACTACTACTTAAATTTGCTCTAACACTAGGACTTCCCTGCCCTTTTCCCGCAACAGCAACCACATATGAATTTCTGCCGTATTCTAAGTCCGGCACAGGAATTGATACTGTTGTATTAGCGGCAACTTCCAGAGGGAATGCATAAGAGTGAAAACCAGGCGGAACAGGAACAGATGAAGGAACATCAAATTTCTTTTCCAAGCCTGCTTCAATAAGATTGCCTGTAGAATCTTCCAATATTTTAGATACAAGAGTGAATTTATTGTAACTTCCAGGTAACCAACTTCCGCTTTCAGGCATAAATTCTGCTACTGTATTTCCGGAAGACCAGTTCCAGGTTCCAGAAACCTCAGGAACAAACTTGAACGCCTGAGCTTCTTTTGAGTTGTTAATATACTCGCTGAAAGTCAATCTTAAAGGTGTCGTAGTTGAAGTTGGAGTTACTACACTAACCACGTATGGTTTTTCATCAGTTACTTCTTCTGTAGTGAAAGACCAGATGTCTGAACGCGGATTAGCAACTCTTCCATCGGAAACAACAACACGCCAATAATACTTAGTAGCATTTAAAAGAGTTCCAGGATCATAAATCTGACTAGCCTGTGATGCAGAAACTAATTCGGGATTTGGGTCTGTTCCAAAATAAACATCGTAATACAAAGTATCACCGTCTTCATCAGTCGCAGTCCATCTTAATTTCTGACTTACGCTGATTTCTGAAGATCCATCTAAAGGCTCAGTAATTAATGCATAAGAAGGAACATTGTTTTCTGGTTCAACTGTTGAGAACTGCCATATAGGACCAGCCGTTTGAGCACCTGTTTTATCTGTTGCTATAATTTGCCACTGATAAACCGCCCCTCTTGCCAAACCATAATAATCATATTTAAGAAGATTTGTCGTATGAATCAATTTCAAATTTGTTGGGTCAGAAGGAACCCAGGTAGAGGCCGTTGCCAAAAATATTTTGTATGTAACCGGGTCTCCATCAGGATCTCCGCCAGACCATGAAAAAGTAACATGATATTCTATGTCTTTTTCCAAATGAGCAGGACTTGGATAAGTCGGAGTATTTGGCGGAATATTGTCTAAATCACCTGTTTCAAACTGCCATAAATCGGAATTAGTTGATGCATAATGTTCATCATAAGCAGTAACCTGCCAAAAATACTTTGTATGAGCTTCTAAATCTTTAACCATTAAAACAGGCTCAGTTAAAGATGTTGCTATAGTTTTTAACTCACTTCCCTGTTTTCCAAAGTTAACAGTGTATGTAATCTCATCTTTATTCGGGTCACTACAATTCCAAGCCAGTTCTATTTCTTTGCCCATACCGGTTGCAAGGTTTTCTGGGAAAGGAGTATTTGGAGCAACAGGTGGCTGATTATTTGGATTATACCCTGAACTACCTCCAGGCTGAACATTAATATCAAGCATAGCCTGCCCAGTAGCCCCTTTAGAATCACTTCCGGTTAATGTTATCCTAACTGGTCCGCTAGCAGCAGGTGCTCTATAGGTTGTTTTCTGGGAATTATAGTTATAAATCTGCCCCTTATCACAGGCCCATTTCCAGGTAATTATATCTCCTTCGGGGTCAAAGCCCGTTCCATTTAAATCTATTTCTTCATTTGTTCTTAAAATATTATTTACTCTCTGTATTTCAACAACAGGTGCCTGATTGGAATCATGAGATGTTGTAGGCGTCATCTTAATATATAGTTCAGATTTATAATCATCACCAAAGTTTACCAAGGTCTTTAAGTCTTTATAACCTACAGCAGTAATAGTCATTTCTTTGCTTAGAGTTCCGCCAGGAAAAGGCCCGGCATCAACTATTCCATTAACAGAATCAAAGGTAAAACCCCAGATATTTACTTTTCCAAATACAGGAGAAGATGTGGTTAAATCAGACAAATGTAGTTTAACACTATATAAAGCTGGATAAAGTTCTATAGAATAAGGTATTTCCTGAGTTTCATACTGACCAGTTACATTAATGACATCGCTTCTCTGACGATATGCTGTGGTTCCTGATACTACGTTCGCTATAACTCTGTGCTTTCCCTCTGGAACATTAGGAATGACAAAATTGCCGTTTGCATCTGCTATAGCCCAAAGATTAGCATTATCTTCTATGAAAACTTTTGTTCCTTGAGTGCTTAAAAGAGAAAAACAAACTTCATTGCTGCTTGTTGCTCTGGCTGAAAAATTATCATTAATAGGTGCTATTACTCGTCCTTTAAGATTAGAAACCCTGATTACATGACCGCTGTCAGCCCAGTCATTAATATTGCCAGAACTTCCGCAGCCGTAAAAAACAGCACATATTGATAGCAACAAAAGCATCAATAACAATCTACTACCCATTAATGTAATTTTATTTTTATTCTGCATTTTTTCTCATCTTTAAAGAGTTTATTATAGTATTTCTATTAGCTTTAAACAAATAATGCTTTATAAACAATTATACTATAATTATCTATAAAGCATTAATAATATGAACATCTTTTTCTAAATTAATAAACTAACTTCTTGTGTTCAATTCGTTTTGAATATCTTCAAGATTTTTTTCTGTTTTTTCTTTAGATTTTAATAATTCCAATTTCGTATTGGCTTGCTCCATAAGCTGTTTATTTGCTGTATATACCTTAATACTATCGTCGTCGTCTTTCATCCAATCCAATTTAATATCATTGTAAACAGCAACCACCTTTTTAGCTTCTTCATATTGTTCCTTCGTTATGGCTGTCGCACTATTAGAATCCTGTTTTTCGTATTCTTTAATTAACTCTTTCTGAAGGGAGATATTACTCGTGGGTTTCGTATCTGGTTTTTCTTCTGCCTCTTCATAAGCTTTATCAATAGTTCTCTGCTGAATAGCCATATCATAAGCTTTTCTAAAAGTAGCTTGTTCATCTTTGCTCATATTACTAAATGATTTTTTTGTATACGCCTTACTATAAAACCCCTCTTCTTGTTTTTCAGTACGCTCTTTTATTGTTTTTATTGCTGCTTCTGTTTCTGCAACAGTTTTAGCATTTTTTAATTTAGCCTTAGAATCATTAAACAATTGGTAATCATCATCTTTACCCAAAAATAATTTACCAGCATAAGAACCAAGCCAACCGAAAACACCAATATCAGCATTTGTATCATTCAATGTTTTATTAATCTCTTTTAGATTATCTTCAAGACCTTTCAAAACTTCTTCTTCAGATGTTTTTAAGTTTTCAAGCACTTCTGTATCTAACTGGGAATAATCCATATCTTCACCGGAAAGTGCACCAGCAGCCCCCTCACCAACAATTTTATTTTCATCTTCTTTAGCCAAATCAAAATTTGATTTATAATTCTTGTTAATCTTTTTATAATACTCATTACGCATTACAACAGAAGTTTTTTCAACATGAAACATTTCTTCGCCAGAGCCAGGAACAATCATCTTTCCTGTTATTTCAATATCAAGCTGAGCTTCTTTAGCATCTTTAACTTCCTGTGAAGCATTTGCGTAATCATCACTTTTGCTGTTTTCCCCTGCTGCAGGAGTAATATTAACTCCTTCACAATGAAAAGATAACACTTTTGCTCTGCTACCGCAGGTTCTGGTTAATACATTACTTGCTAATGTATATTTAACATCCTCAACTATATCTTGAGCCAGTTTATTCTTATCAGCTTCCTCTGCTTCCTTAAACTTCTGAAAAGTCATTGTAAAGTTTTTGTCGTCGCCTTTAATATCTACAGCTTTGTCTGAATCTTTATCATTTTTATCAGCTTTATCATGAAATTTAATTGATTTAAAATCATTCTGCATAAAGTTAGCAACAGTTCGAAGTTCTTTCTGAAGAGTCTGTTTTGTATAAGACCTCGAAATTCTTATTTGAATCCTTGACCATATCATATAAGCAGAAGTTAAAACTATTGTAGTAAGAATAATAGCAACCATTATTTCAACAAGTGTAAAAGCTCGTCTAAAGAGTCTTTTACAGCGATTTCTATTCTGTTCACTATATAACATTATTTTATCTCCTCTTAATATATCGCTTCCGGATTATGATAAGCATTGGAAACCTTTATAGTTCTCTTTTCACCCTTACCGTTATCTTTATTTCCCATATCAAAAAAGGTCATTTCAACCTTAAACCAAACTTCTGTTATCTGATTATAAGGTTCATTTTTATATACTTTTAACGTTGGTTTAACATCAAGGAAAAATTCTTTAGAATTCTTGGCTTCCTCTTTCATAAAAGCTTCTATGCTTTTTTTAGTTTCTTTATAAAAATCTTCGTTTACTTCAAATTCATCTCCATCAGCTAACTCACCATAAGTATCCTTATAAGCTTTAAAAGGAATATGCTTGCATTCTTCAATTAACTCTTGAGCTAATCTTGTTGCCCTGGCATAATTACTTATTTTTGCAGTATTAACCGAACCATAGTCAACAAGTCTTAAAATGGGAATAAAAGCACAGGCTAATATTAAAATAGCCATAACTATTTCAATTAATGTAGCCCCATTCTTTCTTTTATAATTCTTAAACATCAGTAAGCCCTCCATGTTGACCAAATCGGGCTAAAAGATACATGATATCTCTTCGGATCATATTTTCCTCTTGTAGGATGTAAGCTCCCAACAGATGTTCTAGTTCTAGAAGAAACATAATCAACAATTACAGTTCCCAACATCAAAGTCTTTTTAAACTGATTTGTTACCCAATTGCCTAATATGTGTAGACTAGAACTTGGTTCTACATATATACCAGCATCTGTATATAGAGAACCTTCAATGGCATATTTACCTGATTTTAGAATTACTAATCCGCCATTTCGGCAAATAAGAGAAAATGTCGTTTTTTCGCCAGTATCTTTATTGTCTAAACATATTATATTTGTGCCTAAGAAAACGTTACCGCAAACAACAATCATACCTTTTCCTGTTACAAGAAGAGCATCTTTTCCTTCTACTTTAAAGTGATCGTTTTCACTTCCTAAACTGCCTGCTATGTAGGTTATACCATTTAAAGCCAAGGCTTCTTTACCATCTTTGGTTTTAATCATTCTATTTGGAAGATCTTCTATAAATGCCTCTTGATTTTCATAGTAATAAGTAGCCTTTTTAGCATACTGTTCAACAGTATAAAGGTTCGGAGGCATATTTTCAGGTTTTGCCGGGTCATATGTTCTTACTGTTTTATCATCTTCGTGGTTATCTTCATCCAAACTCTTAATACCCGTAATATGATAACCGTATTTCTTTACCTGAGTTGTTGATTTCCATAATGGAATTGGGAGTGGAGGTATTGGAACACCCAATATATATATTTTTTCATAAGCTTTTAAGCCAACTATACACATTCTCCACTGGCGGTACTGGCTGACAACATCACCTTCTATTTCTTTTGTCAATGTTGGCTGCAAAGCACCTTCTCCAAATAGATGAGTTTTATTGGAACCTCTTCCCAAATTAGGAATAGTAAATAACTCATTACTAGTACCCATATATGGCCAATCCCATGTTGCAAAACAATCCATTGCTTCAATTATTTTCTTCATAGCTTCCTGCCCCGCATCTACCGGTGTAATGCTTACATAATCAGAATAACCGCCTGTGGCACCACTAATTTCTTCTTTTGCACTATCAATGAAAGCATTAGCAGAGTCTGCTGCTGATTGAGCAAGTGGCATAACAGCTAAACATATTGCTAATTCAATTAAACTTGCACTTTTAATTTTTGGGATTACATTAAGTTCCGGTTTTCCCAAAGCTGTTTTTAAAGCATCTTTTGCCGAGTCCCCAGACATACTATGACCCGAAAACTTCCCCTAGCAGCTGACCAATCATCATCTTGTTTAGAACAAACAAGCATAATGAGATCAGTTCCTTTTACAACTTTTCCTATTGAGTCTCCTAAGGAATCCTGTTCTTCTACTCCCCCACTTGTATTCTTATTTACAATATTTGAAGCACTCCAATCTCCCAAAAAGCCAATATTACACATAATACCTTTATCATGTTTTGAGTTGACTCTAATAAGTCCTGGGAATTCCTTATTATTCATTTCTTCAACACTTGCTGCTTTTTTACCAATCTTAATGGCATCCAAAGCATTTTTACCCATGTTAGTGAAGCTCAAATTGTTAACATAAAACTGACCGCCGTAATTATTGAAAGCTATTTCATCATTCTTTTCATTTGAAATAAAAAAGCTGTACATTGAAGCAGGCGGTTCACAGTCAGAAACCTTAAAATCTTTAACAGCATTAATTCTACGAGAAGCAGTATAACCATCTTTGTATGTAATTTTTGCTTCACTATCAAAAGTAATCTGACCATATTTTTCCAAATATAGGCCATCGCCTTCACTTACAGAAACCCCATTAGGCCATAAAGTAGCTATAGAATCAGGCATATCACCTTTAGCAAACATAATATCAATTGGGTATAAATGGTCAATAGAATTTCCAGTAACTCTTTCGGCTATAGGCTTCATTAC
>ONIU01000068.1 GCA_900317935.1 uncultured bacterium | reverse complement strand
TTTCCCTATATGGGGTACAGGTGACTGTTACCTTATCTCCGACTTCAAGATTTGAAGCAACTTTATCTCTAAACTTTACCAGTATATCTCTGCCTTCATATTTAATTACTATATTCTCATCTGAAACAATTTCTGCAATATCACCTGAAATAGTACAGGGTTTATTCATTTTTAAACCAGTTAAAGAACTTGGGCGCCTTACTTCTGTTTCAAAACTTTTTCTCTTTCTACTTTCTTTTTGCAAGGATTCTCGTTTTTGTAAATTTTCTGAATTTGTCTGAGAATTATTATCACTATCTTTTTTTTCTATATGTATACCAGTTGCACTTAAAGAAACCGGCGTTTCCCCAGACATATTAAACTCTTGTCTAAAACTTTCTAAAGGAAATTTAACAGAGACTCTATCTCCTATTTTATAATCATCATTAATTAGATTTTCTTTAAAATAAAAGGTTACTTCTTTACCTTCATCATTTCTAACAACAATTTTCTTTTCATTAGGAATATCTTTTATTATTCCAATAATCTCAGTAATATGCTTACCTTTAGCAGGTTCATTATTATTCTTACTTTCAGAAGATTTTAACAAAGGCGAATCATCTGAATTTGTTTGGCAATAAACATGATTATTTGAAAAGAGAAAGGCTAAACTTAAAAACAAAACATATTTTGTAAAAGATTTAAAACCGCGGTTCATTTTCATATTTACTTACTCCTTGTCTTTTTCTTTCTTAACAAATTCCCAATCTTTTTCTGTAAAGTCATCAGTATTAGGTTTGTATTGCGGGTCAGGCATATACCACCAGAATTTTTCAAAGTATTCCTTTAATTCTGGCTTAGAAAAAACGTAGCCGCGATGTGCATAAGGCAGATTATGGGCTACTCTTACCTTAAATTCAGTATCAATTGGATGCATATAAGTAAAAGTTCTGTTTCTATCATAAGTTGAGCCTAGTTTTAAAGGTTCTTTGTCGTTATCATAATCATAATATAAGCTTTCGCAGGAATAAATACCTAATTCATCTGTTGGTTTGAAGTTTTCACTATGCCATGAATAAACGCCATTTCGTAAGGAAAATTCAACCCAATCTTGATCTGCATATTTGGTATCTCTACATTTTCCAACGCCTTCAATAAGTTTAAATTCACCTGTTTTAAATGCTGCTTTATTAATTCTAAAATGCTTCGCGGTATTGTCGGCTCGAATAACAAGAGTAAAATCGTCAATCTGTTTATTAGCCCATCTTGTTGCTGGCGTAAGCTTATAATCAATCATAAAAGCCTGACCAACACCAAAAGAAGTATCATAATTATAAGAATGAACTATTCTGTTAATACCAGGTTCAAAAGTAGCTTTAAAACTGTAAGCATAAGAAAATTTCTTTGTCTTATCACCATTTTGGAGCACCTGGTAACCGCTGTCTTCATAAGCCTGGCCTTCTGCTTTCCAGGTATTCAAATCTAACGGTTTAAAGCCTTCAGGAATTTCAGATTCAACTATAGCATTTGAATAAGGCAACACACTGCCATTCATATTAACAGTAAAATTATAAATGTTTGGGTGTACCCCCTTCGGATTAAAAGGCTCTTCAGCGTTATAAGGATTATCTGCTTCAAATCCCATAAGAACGGTCTTAGGTTTCTGGCTATTATTATTGAATTCATAATAAACATCAACTTTTGTAAAACCGTTATCTTGTAAAGAAATAGTCAGTATTTCTTTTTTTACTGATATATCAGATTCTTGGTCTGAGGGAACTAACTGATTTCCATTTACATAGAAAACGCAGTCATTTGCTACTAATGACGAATTTACAAGAATCATAGCAATTATGAATAAAAAACATTTTCTCATAGAATAACTCCTTAAATTCAAATATAGTTTTATCAGTTATTGTTATTTTCTGTCAAACCAGTAGTAACAGGAAGGTTTGACGCAATATAGCTTAAGCTCTTACTTCTGGAAGATAATTTAGAAGGCTCTGCCAGTTCACCGGAAGCCTTAGAAAGCTCTATTTCTGCAGTTACATGTATAAAATCAAGAGCAGTAGCCTTTATTTCTTCCTGAGCTTTTTCTATATAATTTCTTAATTCCTTTTCTTCTTTATCCAAACGCTCAATCAGTTGCTTTGATTTCTCTACACCCTCTATGGCGCGAGTGCTTTTATCGCTAGTATAAAGCGTATCACGAAGTTTGTCTCTCAATTCGTCGAATTTTTCGATACGCTTATCTGACTCTACAGTATTAACATAAACTTTCATCAGTTCATCGAAAACTTTGCCGGCTTCTTCCTTATAAAAGCTGAATTTTTCATCGTTTCCTAAAGATTTTAACAATGAATTGTAGTTACTGAAAACTTCGGGGTATTCTTTCTGGAAATAAGGGATATACTTTGCGTGTAACTCTGATTGAGAAGGGAAAAAGATTGATTTACCAAGAAAGAAAGCTACGAATAAAGCAATAATATCATCTATTCGCCCAATAGGTATAAAGTCATAAATAAAGTCGTAAGGCGATAATATATAAATTATACAAATAATAAACAAAAGAATTTTTATATTTTTAACAGTTAGTAGACTTCTGCTTTCTTTTGTTTCCATAGCCTAATACACCTTTTTGGATATGCTTATAGTTTAAGTTTATCATCTGCCTAAGTCAAGTATTCAAATCATTAACTCTCAGCTATCTGTTATTCAGGGTTCTGTTTAAGAGAAACAACTGCTATATTCAAGTTATAAGAAATTTTATGTCTCCATCTATGGTCTTGTATCTTACATATTGTAACTTTAGTGTTACGCTGCGCTGTGGGACACTTCGTTTTGGGACAGCAGCATAGCTGCTTGTGGAAATTGTTATAAGAGTTAGAAGGGTTAGAAGGGTCTCTGCGCTGTGGGACACTTCAAGTTACAAGAAATCTTATAACTCAAGTTTAGGTCTTATATCTTATATCTTTTATCTCTTTCACGGTTTGTGATATACTAAATGAGAGAGATGATTGATTCTATAATAATTCTAAAGGAATCTTTTTACTTTTTATGCAGGAGAATGAACAGAATGAATAAGAATCTTTTTAAGTATTCACTATTATTCTTGGCTTTAATAACTGGTTGTTGCGAGAACACAACATCAAAAAAGACTGAAAAAAGTGAAACTGGAACCCCAAATATAGTTGAAAAAACAACTAATAAAAAAAATAATAACGATTTAATCGAAATCCCCAAAAAACTTTTTGAGAATGGTGAAACATTTAAAGCAATAGAATTAGCTCAAAAACCAGAAAACATTAATACAAATATTTGGAAATCTTTACTCGCTTATTACAATTACTGGGGTAGTTATAATACTCCTATCAATAGAGTTAAAGCATTGGAATTAGCTAATTCATCTAAAAATGAGCCACTAAGCAAAGCAGTGTTAGCACGTTTTTATCTAACAGGTTTCTGGAATATCGAAAAAGACTTAGATAAAGCAGAAAAACTTGCAGAAGAGTCTTATAAAGAAGGTTGTACAGAAGGTCTTGTTGTTTTATTAAATGTTTTAAAGGAAAAAAGAAAGACTTTATACATAGAAGAATCAAAAAATATTTCAGAATCAGAAAAATATAAAATATCTAGATATTCTATGGAAATAGGTGAAATAAGCAGTAAATTATATAAAGAATATCTTAATTCCAATTATGCAGATATTAGAATACAACAAATAAGTGAAAAAATATTAGCTCGTAATTATAAAAACCCATCAATTGCATTAAAAGGAATAGTATTCCCCAAAAACCAGGATTTAAACAATAATATAAAAAAACTCCAAGGGCCTTATGATTTATTAAAGCCGTATTTAGATGCAAAAAACCCTCAAGCTTATTTTACATTAGCAAAATATGAGGATAGACAAAATAATAGAAATAGCTTTAAAGAAAATTTACTAAAATCAATAGATTACGGCTATTCAAATAAATTATTTAATTATTATGTAAATAGTGAAAGAATTCGATTTGATCTTCCTACAGGTCAAAAAATAGCAGAACATATAATAAAAACAAACAATTTATCTGATTTATTGTGGTTTTATTTATTATTTAATGAATCAATAAAAGTTGATGACTATTTAAAGAAAACCCTACCACAAGATATAGATTGGGTCAGTATTGCTAAATGTGGAGCAGATAACGGCAGTCCTGCTTTTATGCTTATTTATGCTTTAAGCCAAAAAGACAAAAATGATTATAAGAAATATATGGAACAAGCAGAAAAAATGGGTGCAGAAGAATTCATAGAAAAACTCTATGAAAGACTTCCAAATAATCTTAAAGAAAAATGGTTAAATATTGGTCTGGATTTAAATAATAAAACATCATTTATAATAAAGGCAAAAGCGTATTTTAGTGGAAATTTATTCGGTAAAAAAACAGATATAAATATAGATAAAGGTTTGGAAATATTGGATAAGATGCTCGTATGTGGCCACTTTAGTTCAATCTCTGATATGACTTTAATAAACATTATTAGCGATTACAATTTGCTGAAAATAGAAAATATAGACAAAAAAGTAAAAGAATATATGGATAAAAATCAATTTGAAGATAATCAATACGAAGATTTTAACCCTGATTTTGATGATTTCGAAGCAACAAAGGAAAAGAAAAACAAAACAGATTTTGAATTAAATCAAGAACAAACCAAAAAGCTTTATATAATTGGAAAGGTTACCCAACATCCTTTGATTGATAGTCTTTTTAAAGAAATAGAAAACAAATTTTCTGCAAAAGAAATAGAAAATATCAATAAAATAATAGAAGAAAAAACCGCAAAGGTGAAAGAGAATATAATTCTTAGGGAAAATAAAATAAAAAAATATATGAATATAAATGAATATTATTAATTTAGTCAAAAAGCACAAAAATTATAAAACTTATATCTTATAACTTGTATCTTTTATCTCAAGTTTAGGTCTTATATCTTATATCTTATATCTTTTATCTATTTCACGGTTTGTGATATACTACTCGTAGAGAAATATTTAAATTCAAAGGAATGATTAACTATGAATAAAATTCGTGTTGCTATGTGGGGTTTTGGTGCAATGGGAAGCGGCATGGTCCGCTTGATGCTTCAAAAGTCAGGTCTGGAAGTAGTCGGTGTTATCGACCAACGCAAAGAAGTTATTGGCAAAGACATTGGCGATGTTCTTGAACTTGGCAAAAAAACAGGCATAGTTGTAACCGATAAGCCCGAAGAAGTTTTAAAGAAAGATAAAGTAGACGTTTGTCTACAGGCAATACACTCTTTTACTAAGAAGATATTCCCAAGTCTTAAGACTATAATTGAAAGTGGCATCAATGCTATTTCTATTGCAGAAGAAATGTCATGCCCAGCTGCTCAGGAACCTGAACTTGCTAAGCAAATCGATGAATTAGCAAGAAAGCATAATGTAACTGTTCTTGGAACAGGTATCAACCCAGGTTTTGTATTGGACCAGATGGTAATCAACCTTACTGGTGCCTGCTTAAACGTTAAACATATCGAAGCAAGCAGAATCAATGACCTTTCTCCATTCGGCAAAACCGTTATGGAAACTCAGGGCGTTGGAACTACTCCAGAAGCTTTTTATGCTGGTCTCAAAGACGGCTCAATAGTCGGTCACATTGGTTTCCCGGAATCCATTACAATGATTTCTGACGCTCTCGGTCTAGGCGTTGATAAAATAGAACAGACAAGAGAACCAATCATAAGTAATACTCATCGTGAAACCCCAGTTGTAAAGGTTGAACCAGGTATGGTTGCAGGCTGCCGTCACATCGCAGTCGGCTACAGCAAAGGCGTTGAAGTAATCAAGCTTATTCACCCACAACAGATTCATCCTGAAGTTGAAAAAGTTGATACTGGCGATTACATCAAGATTACAGGCGATCCAAATATTAGCCTTTCTATTAAGCCAGAAATACCTGGTGGTAAGGGAACAATGGCAGCGGCAGTCAACATGATTCCGTTGGTTTTCAGAGCAAATCCAGGTTTGAAACGTATGTCTGACATGCCGATACCGGCTTGTCTAATGGGCGAAAGTGCTTATAACAGAGGTTTTTAATATGGTTAAAGCAGGAACATGGGTTGAAATTGAAAAAGTATTATTAACTCCAGAACAGCGTGCACCGCAGGTTCCAGAAGACACAAAAAAAGTGCCGTATGTAATGAGGGTTTCAGGCTTTTTGCAGAAAGACGCTGAATTGAATACTGAAGTTTCCGTAAAAACTCTTAGCGGTCGTATTGTTGATGGAACCTTAGTTCTAGTAAGACCTCACTACGAACACTCTTTCGGAGACACCGTCGAAGAACTTCTAACAATCGGTCTTGGAGGTGAAATATGAGCAGAGATACTTCCTATCAGGCAGTGATGGCCCGCAAAAACGAAATCATGAAAATGTCTATGGGTCTTGATTACGATGTTTATAAAACTGGTGAACTGGCCTTTGACTATGAAAAAATGATGGATGACTGCGGTTTCACTCTAGATGATGTTGTTAGAATTCAAGCCGAAACTAAAGTTGGTAATACTCCTCTTTATGAATTGAAAAACCTTACCAATGCAGTTCGCAAAACCTGCAAACCAGGCAAAGGTGCTAGAATTTTCGTTAAAGACGAAGCTGCAAATGCTTCTGGAAGCTTCAAAGCAAGACGTGCTTCTATTTCTGCTTATGTTGCACAACAAAAGGGATATAAAGGCATGGTAGCAGCCAGTTCTGGCAACTATGGCGCAGCAGTAGCTTCACAAGCTGCTCAACGAGGTTTGAAGTGCATAGTTGTTCAAGAAATATACGATTCTAATAAAATCGGTCAGCCGGAAATTGTTGAAAAAGCTAGAAAATGCGAAGCTTTCGGTGCAGAAGTCATTAGGCTTACTGTTGGTCCAGAACTCTTCTATTATAACCTTATGGTTCTTGAAGAAACAGGTTATTTCAATGCTTCTCTCTATACTCCATTCGGAATCAAAGGTGTAGAAAGCCTTGGTTATGAATTAGTTCATCAGGTTAGAGAAAAGACTGGCAAAGACCCAGATGCAGTTTTGATTACTCAAGCAGGTGGCGGTAACTTAACAGGTACTGCTAGAGGTATGCTTGCTGCTGGTTGTAATGCCAGAGTTGTAGCTTGCTCTGTAGATTTGTCAGGTCTACATATGGCTTCAGACCACGATTTCAACAGAAAATCATTTACAACTGGTCACACTGGTTTTGGCGTTCCTTTTGCAGTATGGCCCGATAGAGCTGATGTTCCAAGAAATGCAGCTAGAAGCTTGCGCTATATGGACGACTATATACTTGTTAGACAGGGCGAAGTATTCTACGTCACCGAACTGCTTTCTAAGTTAGAAGGCATGGAAAGAGGTCCGGCAGGTAATACAAGTCTGACAGGTGCCGTTACTCTTGCTCGTGAAATGGATGAAGACCAGATCATAGTCGTTCAGGAAACTGAATACACTGGAGCTGGTAAGCATCATAACTCCCAGCTGTCTTTCGCAAGGCAGATGGGCATTGAAGTTCGCCGTGGCGACCCAACTGAAGGTGTAAACGGCAAAAGCATAGTTATTCCAGAACATCTTATTCAGGTTCAAGGCCATAAGCAGGATATGCAGAAGCTTAGAATGTCTTATTTGAAGAATGCATGCAAGCATGTAGACCCATCAAAATGGACAGATGTAGACAAAGCTTTTGTAGCCGCTGATTGTAAGCGCGACCTGCCCTGGCTTGAAGCTGCTCTGAAAGAAGTTCAATTCTAACATAACAATTCCCCGACGATCTGTCAGTTTCTTTTCGTCGGGGAATTATTTTTTTTAAGGTTTTCATACAATATGGTTCTGACAAGACATCACACTAACAAACGGCTAACAGAGTTTTTAAATAAATGCTCTAAGTTACGCCGAGAAAGATCAGAGTATTTAGAATCAACTGTAAGTAAAATATTAAATGCTGATTTTACTACCAAGAACGAAAACCTTACTTTGCCTTTCCTATTTTCAGATAAACCTGAAGAATTAATTGGAGATGAATCTAACTATATATTTGGCAAATTTGACATTTATGCTTATTGTTTGAAGGAAACACTCAACATATATGGTTCCAATTACCAAATTGATATGGATTCCTTAGATTCGACAATAGAACTATCTGTTAAATTGCTTAGGTCTGACAATCCTCAATTCGAATTAATAAATAAGAGCCTATATGGCAGCACTTCAAAAGCAATGCGGTTTATTCAAGAAAGAACAAATCTTCGTACAGACCTAGTATTCGGTTTTTTTGTTTATTCATTATTTTTATTTTGTCTATTAATTGCTTTAATTACGGTTATTATTTTTCCTTCTGAACTTATAGATAGAAAACCTTTGATTATTACATTAATATCTTTTTTAATCATTGCTGTTATATGCAAGGCCTTAGCACCTGCCTTAGTCAAATTATTCCCCAGTAACAAAAAATTCTCTGTAAAGATTGATACAGATAATCCTGAGTTCTACAAAAACTATTTGATTTTTTCAAAGGAAGACAGTATAGACAATGAATATAAGATTAAATATGTTTTTGATGAAGATACTATTAATAGAATTCTAAACTCGGATTATCAAATAATCAAAATTGATTGCCATGATGGTTTTCTAAATATCATTATAAAAACAGATTTGCTTGATGACAAAAACTGCTTTGACATTCTAGAAGAATTAATAGATATAACAAAGTATTTTGATGAAATAGAACAATAAGGTTTATCTGTCTTCGTAGACTCCGATAATTAATTTTCTAATTCTTGGGCCGTCAAATTCGCAGAAGAAAATGCCTTGCCAGGTTCCTAATACAAGACGGGAATCCTCAACCATCAATGTAAGGCTTGTTCCCATAAAGCTTGATTTGCAGTGAGCCGCGCTATTGCCTTCTGCATGACCATCTTGAGGATCGCTGACAGGAAATACCTTTTCCAATCTTCTTAAAATATCGCGACCAACATTAGGGTCTGTGTTTTCATTAATTGTTATGCCTGCCGTTGTGTGAGGTACAGAGAGAATAACAAAACCATCTCTAATACCAGAATCTTCTACTGCTTTTTGAACATATTCTGTAACATTGAGCATTTGCTGAGAAGCTGTAGTCTTAATACTTTCCTGATAAATCATATTATTCTCCTAAATTTTTTGGCAGACCTGGTCTAACCTTTAAAGTTTTATCCTTTGTAATATTAACAGTGCCTGTTGGAACACCTTTAGGTTTTGTAACATTGACAGCCTTTGTCATTGATACAGGTGCAACACCGGCATTTTTAGCCTTGCTATGCCATAGAGCTATAGAAGCAGCTATTTCTAACAATTTTTTATCTGGTTCTGCACCATTTAAAGAACGCAATAAAACATGACTTCCGGGAACTCCATGAGAATGGAACCACCAGTCATTTGGCCCAGCAACTTTAAAACTGATGAAATCATTGTCTTTTGCTGTTTTACCAGCAATAACAACAAAATCATCTGAAAGCTGGTATATGTTTGCGTTTTTCTTTATGCTTTCCAAATCATTAATCATAAATAAAATGTAACATAAATAACGTTAGAATGCTATACGTTTATGTCAATGTGTAGGCCACAAAATTTAGAGCGACAGAGCCTGCGGCTCTTGTGCAGATAGTGGGACAGTTGCTTACGCAACATGTGGGACAGCAGCATAGCTGCTTGTGGAAATTGTTATAAGAGTTAGAAGGGTTGGAAGAGTTGGAAGGGTGAGAAGGGTTGGAAGGGTTGTCCTAAAGGCTCTCCTTGAGGGGAGCTGTCACGAAGTGACTGAGGGGTGAATTAACTATAGTGATTCTTCTTTAGCGGCAGCGTATAATTAATCCCTAGAATAATAATTTACTATAGAGCAACAGAGCCTGCGGCTCTTGTGCAGATAGTGGGACAGTTGCTTACGCAACTTGTGAAACAGCAGCTCCCGCTGCCGTCTCACAGATTGCATAAGTAATCGTCTCACAGAGGCTTTAGCCTTGTCCCACCTACGTGTGGGCAGATCGTTATTGTTGCAAGTCTACACATTTGTCATAAAAAGTATAGCGTATGGGCTTTAGCCCTGAAAGCTATACGTTTATGACAATGTGTAGACCACAAAACACAACTACTAACAACTGTTAATATTCTTATATCTTATATCTTGCAAATTGAATCTTGTAACTTGTAACTTATAACAAGATATTGTACAATATTTTCATGGAACTTTCACAAATACTAATAAAACCTAACACTAGTATATTAGACACTCTTAAAGTAATTGACAATGCCGCTGTTGAAATTGCTCTTGTTGTAGACGATAACAAACGTCTGATTGGCACTGTTACTGACGGAGATATACGTCGTGGTCTCATAAAGGGTACAAAGTTAGAGGAACCTATTGACACTTTGATGAACCCTTCCCCTATTACCGCAGGATTAAACTCAACAGATGACGAACTGCTTTTTTTAATGACTAATCGTTCTATCAAACATTTACCAATCTTAGACAAAAATAGACGCGTATTAAGACTTGTCTTGCTTAAAGATTTAATAAAAGGGAAAAAGCGACCAAATATTGCTATTATAATGGCTGGTGGTCTCGGTTCAAGATTAGGTACACTAACTCAGAACACCCCCAAGCCATTATTACCTGTAGGTGGCAAACCAGTAATAGCAAGAATTGCCGAACAATTAAAAAGTCATGGAATAGAAGAAATATATATTTCTATTAATTATAAAGGGTCTCAAATCAAGAAATGGTTTGAAGAAAATCCAATAAACGGTGCACAAATTTCATATCTTGAAGAAAAAGAATTCTTAGGCACAGCCGGTGCATTATCCTTGCTGCCAAACAAGCCATCAAATCCATTTATCGTTATCAATGGTGACATAATTTCACCAGTTAATTTTGGCAGTCTTCTAGAATTTCATCAGCAAAGTCATAAATCCATGACTTTATGCACAAGAGAATTCAATTTTCAAGTTCCCTATGGAGTATTAAAACTCAATGGCAGTCAGTTAGTCAGCATAGAAGAAAAACCTTCTCAGAACATATTTATAAATGCTGGCATTTACGTAATTAATCCGGAACTTCTTAAATATATTCCTGAAAAGAATAGATTTGATATGCCAGAACTAATTAATATTGCAATAAAAGAAGGGAATGAAATCGCCTGCTACCCTGTTTCTGATTACTGGCTTGATATAGGTACCCCGCAAGACTATATAAAAGCAGATAAAGAATTCAATATAACAAACTGACTTACAAGACAATCATTCGGTTACTTTTGCAATAATCTTAATTAGTGACATTTTGAACCCAAGCATGGCTGTTGATAGGTAAATAATATTTCATTTACTCTGAAGATATCGTAAATTCTGTTTGCAATACAGTATTCAACAATAATATCTGTTTTATCGCTTCTAGAAAAAGCATAGCCTGCTTTTTGAAGCAATTCTTTTGATTCGTCTAAAGGAAGCTTTAAAGCAATAGCAAAAGACATTGCAGTAGACTTTGTCGGCTGATAATTATCGGTTTCACTTTCCCATGCACTGCTTCTTATTTTTGAAAAAATCTGTTTATTTACATTAGCTGCTTTATAGCAGGAAACTTCATCCATTCCTGATTCTTTAATTTTTCTCATAACCATTGAAGAAAATGTTTCTTCTGGATTATTTATAACATCATTTAAATTAGTAATTCTACTAGACTTTTCACAAGATTTTGATTTTACATTTGAAAAAGCCTTAGAAACAGCCCCTACAATACTTTTACAAATACCAAAACTTGAACAAGCAGCATCGTATGAAGTATATCCAGAGGGAATCCTGTTTATAAAGTAATCTTTAAGCCCATCTTCAGGATCAAAATAACCAGAGATATCATTCCCAAAAAGCACAATATAAACATCCAAATCACCATCAAGTTTTTCTAGATAATTATTTATGGTTCTTTGAGCAATCTGCATGGCTTCATATCTAGGATAATGATAAACACCTGTTGAAATCATAGGAAAAGCTATGCTCTCACATTCATTTTCTGTTGCCAGTTTTAGCGAACGATAATAGCAGGAAGCCAAAAGATTAGCTTCATTATGTTCCCCGCCCCTCCAAACAGGGCCTACAGTGTGAATAACATATTTGGCAGGAAGTTTATAACCTTTAGTTATTTTAGCATCACCAGTGTCACAACCATTAAGAGTTTTACATTCTTTTAGCAAATCTGGACCTGCTGCACGATGAATACAGCCATCAACGCCACCGCCACCAAGCAAAGAGTTGTTGGCAGCATTAACAATAGCATCAACTTTTAATTTTGTAATATCATCATTAACAATAAATAAAGGCATGGAAACAACCTCACTATTTTTTTTATGATGATAACATAATTTATTTTAAACACTCAACTCTCATATTTGTTTTCAAAATCATTCCCAGAAAAGAACTTCTGGAGATACACTATCAACACATTTAACGCCTTCAGCCAAAAACATATCAGATGATAGCCTATTATGCCCAAAAACCTGGGTAATGTCGGTTCCAAAAAAGTTTTCTTCGCCTTCCCATTCGGTAGAGTCAGCCCAGACAATAGAGCCGCAACTACCATTAAAACCGCCTCTCGCAGGTCCTACAAGCCAGAGAACCCATCTTAAAAACTCTCTATAATCTGACTCTTTATATTTAAGAATAAGACCATTGAATAATCCCTCTAAAATAGCAGATTTTAGATAATCACTATCACCTAACTTCAGTTTTCGATTAACCAGTTCAGCCCATTTGGTTAATATTCCTGCATGAGAGAAGAATATTTTCTTATTATTAAGCTGAACGTATTCTGTCATCTGGAATAAATCTATATTTTCCTCGAAAAGATTTTGATATTTATCAAACATTTCGCCATAAGTCTGTCTGGAACAGCCTAATCGAAGCAGATAACCTATATCGTGATTGCCAAGCAGTAATACAACCTTTTCCGGGTATTCTTTTTTAAACTTCAATATTTCCAAAAAATTATTCAGCTCAATTTCTCTGTTTGCAAGCCCTTTAAAGGTATAAGAATCAAGATAATCACCCAAAAAGACAACCTCATCTACAGAATCAATATTCTCTTTTGCTTTTTCCCAGAAAGACTTACCATGAACATCTGGAACTACCGCAATTTTATTTAATATTTTCATAAAAAACCTTTTGTTTTCTTTTGAGCCAATATACCATTAATTTTTCTTTTACTCATTTGGTTCAATTCATATATGAATTAGGCGATGTTAATAACGAAACAGAGTCAATAATCATTGGTTTAAGGGAAGGTATTCTCCTTGTTTTTATAATATATCGTACATTTTCATCTATTTTCTTAACTTTTTTATTTTAAGTTAATTCTTTTATTCTTTAAAATAATACATTTTCTCTTCACTCTCTTGATAAAAAGCAGAATTCCTATTAGAATGAATCAAAATATGCTAATTCTATGTCTAACATAAAGAAAAAAGGGTATTCTGACTGATGAATATGATAGAAAACCTTAGGAATAAAAAGGTTCTGGTAACAGGCGCCGCTGGCTTTATCGCCAGTCATTTGACAGAAATGCTTTTACAAAAAGGTGCAAAAGTTACAGCTTTCGTAAAATACAACTCTACATCAAGTATAGGTTGGCTAGAAGAAATCTCAGACAAAGAAAATCTCACTATTATTCACGGTGACGTCAGAGACCCGTTCCAAATTAATTCAGCAGTAAAGAACATAGATATCATTTTCCATCTGGCCGCTCTGATAGGCATTCCCTATTCTTATGCAGCTCCACAAAGTTACGTTGAAACAAATCTCACAGGCACAATGAATATTTTGGAAGCCGCCAAATCTCATAAGACTTCCAAAATCATTCTTACGTCAACAAGCGAAGTTTACGGCACTGCAATCACTGTTCCCATAAAGGAAAACCATCCTCTGCAGGCACAATCACCCTACTCTGCCACGAAAATTGCAGCCGACATGATGGGCAAAGCTTATTCCTGCTCTTTTGGATTGCCGATTACTATAGTTCGACCATTTAACACATTCGGCCCGCGACAATCTCTGCGAGCCGTTATTCCAACTATTATCACACAAGCCCTTAAAGGGAAAAACATAAAACTTGGCGATACCAAACCGGTTCGTGATTTCAATTTTGTTCTTAACACTTGCGAAGGTTTTATAGCAGCCGCTTTAAACGGTAACAACAATGCTGAAATTTACAATATCGCCAGCGGCGAAGAACATACTATTGGTGAAACAGCGCAGTTAATTGCAGACATAATGGGAGCAAAACTTGAAATTCAGCATGACTCTCTTAGAGACAGGCCTGCAGATTCAGAAGTTATGCGTCTATTAGGCGACTACTCTAAGGCAGAAAAAGAATTGGGCTGGAAACCACGCTATTCATTTAAAGAAGGCTTGACCCGGACAATCAACTGGTTCGAGAAAAACATTGATAAATACAAAGATATAGGGAATTACAAAAGCTGATGCTTCTAGAAAATAAAAGAATTCCGTTTATAATTGCAGAAATTGGCGTAAACCATAACGGCTGTGCAGAAACTGCCAAAAAGCTGATAGATGCTGCCTATAGCGCTGGCGTCGATGCTGTTAAATTTCAAACCTTCAAAGCCTGGGAATGTGCTTCAAAATTTGCTCCTACAGCAGATTACCAAAAAGAAATCGCCGAAAACCAATATAAACTTCTTGAAGGCTTAGAACTTGATTTTGCCGATTTTGCAGATTTAAAAGAATATGCTGAATCTCTTGGTTTAGTCTTTTTATCAACTCCTGACGGACAAAAAAGTCTGGATTTTCTTTGTGATATCGGCGTAAAAGCCATTAAAATCGCATCCGGGGAATTAACCAACCTGCCCTTTTTAACAGCTATAGCTTTTAAAAAACTTCCCGTTATTTTATCTACAGGAATGGGCACTCTTGGAGAAGTTGAAGAAGCAATAAATACTCTTAAGCTGGCTGGGGCATCAGACATAATGCTTATGCACTGCACGACAGAATATCCTGCCCCAGCAGAAGAATGCAACTTAAAGGCAATTCAGACTATGCAGAATGCTTTTCATCTTCCTGTTGGTTTTTCCGACCACACATTAGGATCAGAAGCAGCAATAGCTGCAGCAACCCTGGGAGCAGTCATTTTTGAAAAACATATTACCCTAGACAAAACCATGGAAGGCCCTGACCACGCGGCTTCCATTGAACCAGATGAATTAAAGACCTATGTTGAAGCAATTAGAAAAACTATAACTATGCTAGGCAACGGAATCAAAATTCCCTCAAAAAGCGAATTAAAAAATATTCCTTTGGTCAGAAGAAGCTTAGTGGCCGCCAAGCCAATAAAAGCCGGAGAAATCCTAACTGGAGACAAAATCGCTATAAAACGCCCTGCTAATGGCATTGAGCCCAAGCAACTCATTAATGCACTTGGAAGACGTGTGTTAAAAGATTTATCTGAAGACGAACCAATTACCTGGAAAGATTTAGGAGAAATAATAGAAAAATGAACTTTGAAATTATTGATGATTTAAACAAATGGGAAGCCATATACAATTCTACCCCCTATTTTCAAGGCAAAGTCTATTTTTCGCCCCAATACTGCAAAGCATTGGAAAACAATCTGGAAGGCAAGGCACTGCTATGCTATTACGAAGATGATACCAAAGATGGAAAAATAAAGGTTCTTTATCCCTTTATTCTTAAAGAAATTCCAGAAGAACTGACAAAGAGTCAAACAGATAAAACTCTCTATGACATAGAATCCCCATATGGTTACGGTGGACCAATGATTTTCACCAAAGAAGGCTATTTATATAATGACGAAAGAGACCCAGGAAATGAGTATGCATTGACATTCAGTCAGGAATTTATCAAATGGGCCAAAGAGAAAAACATAGTTGCTGAATTTGTAAGATTCAATCCCATCACCATGAATCATAATCTTTTTGTCAGTCACTATTCTATTGAACTGAACAGGAAAACAGTCTGCATTAATACTTTGCCTGATTTTAACCAGATATTGAACAATGGAATCTCCGCTCGAAAACGCAACTATTACAAAGCTGTAAATAATGGAATCGAAATTGTATGGTGTCCTCTAACTGATGAAGATGCGATGCTTTGTTTCAGAGATTTATATGACTCTACCATGAATCGTCTTGACGCAGACAAATACTACTATTTTTCAGACTCATATTTCAAGACGCTGGCAGAGTCGCAGGATATGGGTCTTATAGGCATAGCGCTCTATAACCAGGAAATTCCAGTTGCTTCTTCTTTGTTTCTCTTTGATGAACTTTCCGCCCATTATCATCTAGGTGGCTCAGACGATGATTACAAAGACCTTCAAGGTTCAGCTTTTCTTTTATGGGAAGGGGCAAAAGTAGCTCACGAAATGGGCTTGGAATGTCTGCACCTCGGCGGAGGTCTGTCGCTTAACCAGGACGACAAGCTCTTTGCCTTCAAGAAAGGCTTTTCTTCTAATATAAAAGAATTCTACGTTGGCAAGCGAATAATCAATCATAGCCTATATAATGCTATTTCAGACGCCTGGGTTGCCAAAACTGGCAGAAAACCCACAATTCTGCTCCACTATCATGATTTGTAAGTGTGACAAGACTTAAGCCTCTGTGATACGGCAGCTCCCGCTGCTTGTGGGAATTGTTATAAGAGTTGAAAGGGTTGGAAGTGGAACGCTGCGCTGGGGGAGCTGGCGAGCGATAGCGAGACTGACGACCAACAGGAGGTTGGGAGTGCAAGCGAGCGGCAGGAGGCCAGCGAGTCGTAGAGGGTCTAAAGCCTCTCCTTGAGGAGGGGTGGCAGCCGAACGGCTGACGGGGTGGTGACCGAGCTAAAGTAACTCTTCTTTAGCGATAGCGTATTATTGCGATAGCGTATTATTAATCCACAGAATTATGGTTTACTCTGGTTAGTTCACCCCTCAGTCAGCAAGCTGACAGCTCCCCTCAAGTGGAGCCTTTAGAACCACCCAACACCCACCACTTACCACTAATCATTACGCTGGCTTTTACCAGTTGTAGATCTGGCGCAAGGCTTCATACACTGCAGCAGAAACAGATGAAGAGACGTTTATGCAGCGAGCTTCTTTAATCATGGGCAGCGTGACTATTGCATTACGTTTTTTGGCCCATTCCAAAACTTCTTTCGGTAAACCAGAAGATTCTGAGCCGAATACCAAAGCATCGCCTGCTTTATATTTTACTTCTGTGTAGAGATTATCTCCGTGACAAGAGAGGAAATAAACATTTTTCTTTTCTGCCCATTCGAAGAATTCATCAACATCTTCCAGAATAGTAGGATTCAATTCTTTCCAGTAATCCATGCCTGCTCGTTGCAAGCCCTGATCAGTAAGTCTGAAACCAAAGGGTCTTACCAGAACAAGTTCAGAACCGGTAGCTCTGCAAAGCCTGGCTATATTGCCTGTATTCTGCGGAATATCCGGCTGAATCAAAACGACACTTAATTTTCCTGCTTCTTCGTCAGGGATATAAAATTTCTGGTCAGACATAATCAGTGTTTCCACCCTATTCTATCGCAAGCTTCGGAAAAGATTCTGCGCTGTTCTTCCGTTAAATCATGAGGCATCTGCACATCAAATTCCACAAACAAATCGCCGCCAGGGAAACCTAAACCAGTAAGTTTCACCTTATCGCCCTGTTTGGTTTCTTTAGGAATCTGAAGAATAAGCTTTGTTCCTCTTGGGTCAGTAAATCTTACTTTACTGCCTAAAACAGCCTGAGCTATATTAATAGTAAGAACTGCTTTGATGTTGTTTCCAATCAGAACAAAATGAGGGTCATTTTCTATTTCTATTCTAACTTTATAAATGCCAACCGTGATGAGAGAATGATTAACTGTGTTTGGTGGTATTGTAATCTGGCGACTGCCACCTGGTAGGCCGGCTATTTCTACTGTACCGCCAGCAAGAGCAATCTTTAGAGGAATCTTAATTGTAGCATCGCTTTTAGGGCCAGGTTCTGTGCTAACTCCAGCAAAGCTTTTTGCTTTATTGATAACGGAACCAAACATACTGCCCAAGCCTTCGAAAGGTGTTCCTGTAAATGAACTGACAAATTCCGAAAAAATGTCGGAATCTTCATTCTTGCGATTCATTCTTGTATATGTCTTATAGAATTTACTGAATGGCCCATCGCTTGAAAAACCACCAAAATCAAAACCGCTACCAAAGATTCTTGCGTTATCATACTTTCGCTTGTTATCTTCGTTTCCTAAGATTTCATAAGCTTCGGAAACTTCTTTAAACTTTTCTTCTGCAGACTTATCACCTTTATTGATATCTGGGTGATATTTCTTAGCCAATTCACGAAAAGCCTTTTTAATTTCATCTTTTGTAGCTTTATCGCTAACACCTAATACTTTGTAATAATCCTTCATATTAACCACACAGTTGGAAATTTAATAAGTTAGAACCATTCTTTGTAAGCCACTGCTTCGCTTCTTTATATTTTGGAAACCGCTGAGCCACAAGTGCCCAGAAATCTTTTGAATGATCCATATATGTTAAATGGCAAACCTCATGACTTACCACATAAGTAAGAATATCGGGAGGAGCCATAACCAGACGCCAGTTAAAGTTAAAGTTCTTCTGAGTCGAACAACTACCCCATCTTGAAACGGTATCTTTTATAGATATATCTTTGTAACTGAAATTATACTTTGCCTTAGCAATTTCTACTTCCTGAGTAAAATACCTACGTGCCTGAGCTTTGTACCAAATCATAATCTGCCCGCATATTTCTTTGGTTTGCTCACTTTCTGTCTGATAAAGAGAAGACAAAGAAATACTCAAAGTATCACCCTTTTGAGTCAGTCTTGTTTGAGCAAAAGGAGACTTTGTTATTTTTATATTAAGCTCAGTTCCGCGAAACGGAAGCTTTATATTTTCCAATTCAGACAATTTCATCGAACTTGCCGCCGCCAGCATTAATCAGCTTCTTAAAGCCATGCTTTCTAAGATTGTCATCAGAAAGAATAGTTTTATTGGAATCATCACGTTTCTGCTTTACAGGATGCATAATTTTTACTATTTCATTTTCGCATTCAGGACAGAATTCGAGAGAATCTTCCTTTACACTCTGGAAAGTTTCAAAACCATCTTTGCAGTAATCGCAGCTATTATTAGGATCTTTTGCTTTATATGTATATAATGGCATATCTACCTCCAATTTATAAACTATTTTAGATAACAATTTTACCACAATTTTGGTTTTGATTTAAGTATTTATATTAATTTTAGAGATAAGAGATAAGAGTATGAGAGATGAGAGGATTGTTTAGTGCTCAAACAAGCGATAATTAGCAATAAATCTATAGTTCACAAAGCCAATAATTCTCTTGCCTATCTTGTTGTTGTCCCAGATATCGTTTGTCCTTAGTCGAATGTCTTTTGTCCTTTTATGCCTTTGGCTATGTGATGAGTGAGACGAGGCTGAAGCCTCTGTGGGACGATTACTGACGCAATCTGTGGGACGTTTCACTGTGGTAATTGTTAGCGGACAGTAGACGCGAGACCTTCTATTCTCCGCACAAGGCTCGTTCCCTCAAAGTTTATCCGAAGGTAGAAATCAACAGAGACCGCGGAGGAGAATAAGGTTGAGCAAGCAACTGTCCGCAACAACTAACTACAATAAAAACCAATTATAAATACGCTATCGCTAAACAAGAGCAACTCTAGTTCGGTCACCACTCCGGCACTACGTGCCACCTCTCCTCAAGGAGAGGCTTTAGGACAACCCTTCTAACACATCCGACTCTTCCATCAAATTAAAGAAAATAAAAAAAAATTTGGATTACTAAAATATTGTGTTAACATGGTACACATGAAAAACTATAAAAAGCTAGCTTTCTTATTTTTATTATCAACTATTCCTGCCTTTGCTCAAGGTAATAAACCTCTTGCAGGTTTAAACATCATGCTAGACCCAGGTCATGGAGGAGCAGATTCTGGCGCAGTTGGTCACCTTGGCTTAAAGGAATCAGACACAAATCTACGTGTTGCACGCTATCTTAAGATGTTGTTGGAACATGACGGCGCAAATGTTACCTTAACAAGAACCCAAGACAAATCCTTACCGTTGTCTAAACGTGTGGAATTATCAAATGAAGCAATGCCAGACCTGTTTATCTCAGTACATCATAATGCTTCATTGAATCCGAAACCTCAAAATCACACAGAAATTTATTATAATGCCTTAGACAGCGGAGTTTCTAAATTTGTTGGCGAACACATGACTGAAGGTTTTGAAGAAGCAAAATTTACTGACTATTCAAAGAAGATTCCTGCTGGTTTTTATGTTCTCCGAAATAACAATGCCCCTGCAATTTTAACTGAAGGCAGTTATATTTCTGTCCCTGATTCAGAAAAGAACCTTCGTTCCGGCAAGGGTTTAACAAACGAAGCAGCAATTCTTTGGAAAGCTATTAGAAAAGCTTATGAAAAAGGCCCGTTAAAAATTGACTTGTACAACGGTGCCAGCGAAAAGCTTATTATGGATAGCCCCTATTTCAATATTCTTTTTACTGCCAATAAAGCAATAAAGAATGTTAAAGCCAGCATTAACAACTCAAATATTGCTAATGTTGACATTAAGAATATTATGGCTTATCCGATGACATATTCTTTATACAACAGTTCCCCGCTTAAAAGCGGCAAATATGAACTGACAATGATGGCAGAAAGCTATGAAGGCATGCCTTCAGCCAAGAAAAAAATCAATCTTGAAGTTAATCTTCCGGTTAACAAGATTGGATTCAAACCTGTTGCTCAATATATACCAATGGGTTTCAAAGGCAGATTTCCGATTGATGTAGTATTATTCGATGAACAGAATAATCTCAACACAAGAACCATAAACGCAAAGCTTGAATATAATAATAATTCAGAAGAATTAGTCACTGATGAATCCGGTATTACTACTGCATTCTTAGAATTAAAAGGTGACGAAACCAAAGAAGTAAAGGTTTGTGTAACAGCAGATAACGGCGTTAAGTCTCAGATCAGCTTACCGATAGCTATGCCGGTTCAGCGATTCGTATTAGGCAAACTTACAGGCTTTAACGATATGCCTCTTCCAAACGCTGCTATAAAGCATAATGGGAAAACAATCGCTAAAACAAATCAAAAAGGTCTGTTCTATTTTGATTATCCTTTAAGCACAAAAGATTTTGAAATAGAAGTTCAGCCAGGCCCAGGGCACAATTCTTTTACCCAGACTCTGACTACCAATGGCGAACCTGTTATTTTGCCGCTTCTTGAAGCAAGTGCAGTCTCCCCTGCCCTGTTAAACAAGAAAATAGCTATAATGGCTCAAAGTTCTCTTGATAACATGGTTTCTAACCTGACAAAACCTCTTACCTATTCAGGTGCAAAGGTATGCAGACTAGACATGCCTGCCAATCAGGAAAAACCAGAATATCTGGCCGTTCTAGAAGCCAATAGGATTAAAGACCTTTATCTTGTTATTTCCATGAAGGTTGAAAAGATAAAAGACATTCAGATAAGACATTATCACAGCAGTAAAAACGGCAAGAAATTAGCTGATGCTGTTAAGAACACCTTTATGCAGAATTATCCTAATATTTCTGTAAAAAGCACTGCTGGCTCTGATTATGAATTGGGTCATACCGGGGCAACATCAATTGTTATAGCTATTCCGGAACAACCCGATGAAAATACTCGCGAAGCTCTCATAAATCAAGTGTCTCATGCATTGAAGAATAATTAGTATTTAAAAAAGGGAAAGGGATTATGGAACAGGAAAACAAAGAACAATTAAATCAAATTGTTGAATCTCTGAAAAACATTGAGACCTCTTTGAACAGAGATACTCAGGCAGAACGTTATCATTCTGAAACTCACTGCCCAAGCTGTGGCAGATTTGTCGGCACAGAAACAAGATGCCCATACTGCCAGACAGAAACCCAGAAACGTTTATCAATCAGAATTTTTAAAGTAATTTCTGTATTGATTTCCACTTTGGGTCTTGCAATGCTTCTTTTCTATGCAAGACACGTCGAAACAGCAAAAGTAAACATTAATGAGTTAACTCCACTGACAAATTTTGCTCACGTAAGAATCGTTGGTTATGCTGATAAAGACGCTGTCATGAACCAATGGGGAACACTTTCTTTCAATGTAGTTCAGTTCTATGATAAAAACGGCAAACTAGTTACTGATAAACAGAAATTCAAAGAATGTGAAAGAAAAGAAATCAGAGTAACAGCATACAAGAAAGTTGCTGAACAGGTTAATGACGACGACAAGCCAAGACAGGGCGAAGAAGTTGAAGTTGAAGGTCAGGTAAGAGTTCAGCAGAATGTTGCTAGTCTTCTTGTTAATGCTCCTGAACATATCAGAGCAATTTATGACGAAAAGAAACCCCGCAGACCTCTAGCAAAGGGTTTCAGTCAGCCAAATAAAAGACCTGATACAAACATTCAGCCTACAAAAGTTGAAGACATCAAAGAAAACCTTATAAAGAAAAATGTTAAGGTATTTGGAAATGTAAAATCTGTTTTGCCAGTAGAAAATGACTGTGTAATAATCAGACTGGAAAACGGTACAGAAAACGGACTTCCCGTATTTGTTCCTTCATTCTCAAGAAAGAAAATGACCCATCCTCAGATTGGCAGTAAAGTAGAAGTCTTCGGAACTGTAGAAAGCTACACTAATCAGCAGACTAATATTACTGAAATTGAAATCAGTCTGAAAAGACCTGGCGATTACATAAAAGAATTACCTAACAATTAAGCAGAAAGGTATTTATTATGGAACAACTATTAAACATATTGCTGCATCCAGAATACCTAAGCTTATTGTATTTCTGCTTAATAGGTATTTTTGCTTCAGCAATCATATCCTTTCTTCCTGCCCTTCACATTTATAATGTCATAGGTATCTTCATGCTTTTCGTTCTAAAGTTTGAAGCAACTATGGCACCGCTTGAACTTATTGCTTTAAGTATAGGCATGATTGTCGGCTATTCTGTATTAAATACAGTTCCAGCAACCTACTTCGGGCCTGGCGATGAAAGCATGTCCTACTATATTCTGCCTAGTGCTGACTGGGTTAGCAAAGGCAGAGGCTACGAAGGCGTTATTCTTACAGGAATAGGCTCTCTAACTGGTGTAATAGTTCTTGCGATTTTAGCTCCTGTATTCATTTATACTCTGCCGACTCTCAAAGCCATAACATCACCACACATGTTCTGGATAATCGGAGCAGTTATAATTTACTCTATTATGTCTGAATGGCCTAAAGGTCTAAGTCAGTCTCCAGACTGCTGGACCAACTTCAAAGAAGGCTGGTATTATCTTGGAATCGGCTTTTTGCTTTTCTTGGCTTCCGGTTTACTTGGCTTCATAGTAATGGCAAAGACTATGGTTCCGGTTGAATTCGCATTTCAGAGCATAACCCCTGTATTTGTCGGGCTTTTTGCAATGCCATGGCTGATTACTAACGTAATAAATATAGGCAAAGTTCCTCATCAGCACGAAGCAGAATCTGTTGAAATGGATTGGGACTTAGTGGTCAGAGGAACCTTCGGAGGCTTCTTGGGCGGTTTCTTTGCCGCATTTGTTCCTATTGTTACTGCAGGTGTTGGCGGTCTTATGGCTGGTCATGCTACTGCTCAACGCGATGGCAGACTCTTCGTAATGTCTTATGGAACATGCAAAACCGTTTATTATGTTGGCTCTTTCCTGCTGTTCTTTATACCTGGCTTAAGCTTAACCAGAGGCGGTCTTGCCTGCATAATCAACCCGGTAGTAAATGTTCTTACCATTAAAGAATACTTTATATTTGTTGGTCTAATGCTGTTTGCAGCAGGTGTTTCATTCTTACTGCTCATGCCTTTTACTAAACTATGTATAAAAATAGTCGAAACAATTCCATTCCAGTGGGTTTCTGTAATAGCTATGATTATAGTTATTCCAGCAGTTTACCTCTGCACCGGCTGGGGCGGAATGTTCATTATGACTGTTGCTACAGGCTTAGGCTTAATTCCAGTATTGTTCCAAGCCAGAAGAATGAACCTTATGGGCGTTCTTCTACTTCCGGTCTGCTTAAATATGGCAGGCTACGGAAACGTAATCTTGAAATTCTTGGGGTTATTATAATATGAAAGGCTTTACACATTTTATTTCAGGTATGGCAGTAGCCAGTTTTTTCCCGCAAGCCGTTCATATGGCTGCATCAGAATCTTCTTTTATCCTCTGTCTTGGAGGATTATTCGGAATATTGCCTGATACCTTAGACTTCAAATTAGCTAAGTATTTCTACAAGTCAGACTTTGAAGTTAAGCCTGACCCAAATAAGCTTGATGCCAGAGAAATAGCAAATGGTATTGCACAAGCAGTCAATAAAGCTATTGAAACTGGCAGAGGCACAGTGCAGCTTCATACAATGCAGATTGCATCAAATCGCTGGAGAAGCTATCTGCTCAGATTCGACACAAAAACAAGTGAAATCTGCGTTGATATAGGCCCTGAAGTAGATACAGGCCAAATTCCTTTTGATGGAACTGAATTGAAAGACCCAGAAAAAGCTCATGCAAGAGTCAAAGTCAACTGCGAATTCTATCAGCAGTTTGATAAGGTTTCTAATATTGCTATCATGACCGGTCCTTGCTTTGAATTTGCAAAACGTGAAGATGGCAAAATGGAAATAGTCTTTCTGCCATGGCACAGACAATGGTCTCACAGCTTCACTCTTGGAATGTTAATAGCTTTCTTGGTTGGATTAGTAACATTCTTCACTATTCCTGAAGGCCCCCACCCTGAATTATATACAATTCCAAGATGGATGCTTTACCCACTGATTATCTTGTTTGGGTCTATGGTTCATATTATCGAAGATTCTACAGGCTTTATGGGTAACAATCTGTTTTACCCATTTACAAAGGGAAGAACTAACGGATTAGGTTTCATGAGTGCATCAGAAGGCATTCCTAATTTCTTCTTTGTCTGGACTTCTGTAATATGTATTCTGTTCAACCTTGACAGATTTACCCCAACAGGGAATCCTGCTATTACAAGTCAAGCTACTTTCTGGTTCTGGTTCTACATTGTTCCTGTTGCAATAATGGTTTATTTCTTCCTTAAGGGCAAAAGAGAAAAAGCCAAAAAAGCTAAAGAATCTGGAGAAACAGAAAAAACTGTTGATTTTGACAGTCAACAGGCTGTTGAAAGCGAAACCGACGCATCTATAATTTAATTATGTATCACAGCACTTACCTAGTAAATCGACAAATGCTTTCTGACCCAACTCAGGTTAACACAGCTTTAAGCAGGTATCTTACAGCAGGCGGAGAAAAAATGACCAATTTTTTCTATCGGTTGGAATGGTACAGAATAGGCATCTCAATTCCAATGGATGTCTATTCTGAAAAGATGCCTGTTTTACAGATTCGACCTGAATGTCAGCTTACTCACTGCGAAAAGCTTCCTGAACTTCCCGCTGATACAGAAAAAATCGGGTTTAAAATATTCATTATCCCATATAAAACTGCATCAAAAAATGAAGATTTAAGCGACGACTTCATTAAATCGTGGTTTGAAAAGCAGCTAAAAGGCTCAGCAACAATTATAGATTCTGAACTTGGTCCCAACAACCGACTTTATTACAGATTAAAACCTGAGGATACTGAAATAAAACAAATTCAGTCATATACTCTTCGGGGTCATTTAAAATGCAATGATGTCAAAAAGCTTGATAAAATCAGATGTAAGCCGTTGGGATATTATGACGACCTTGGCTGTGGCTTATTGTTGCTAGAATAGTCATAAAAAAAAGCAGTTACATAAAGTAACTGCTTTTTGTTTTTAAGTCAGTCGCCAAGCGGGGCTGCCGTTGCTGTTACCCCAGCATCTTCATCTACCGGAACACCAGCCTTAATTGCAGGAACAACTGTCGCACTACTAATCGGCTTACTGGTAGCTTCTGCCTTAGGTTCAGAAACTGTTGCTCTTTCTAACGATGTTTTCGACCCACTCTTCGTATTTTCTAACTTGGTCTGACTATTCCCTTTCAGCGTGTCACCACCTTTTGCTGCTGGTTCATTGAAGTTCTTTTTTGGTCTATATGATGCAGCAAAAGATTCTAAATCATATTTATCTCCGGAAATAACAATCATTCCGTCATCTCCGGCAGAAGCCGATTTTTTAACATTTCCTCTTGAAGATTTCGAATCACTGTTATTAGAACTACCGTTCATTACCCTTGCCATGTATTCATCAAAGGATTCTGTCATATTATCAGCAGAATAGCCGTTGCTTAAAATATTCTTGGCCATTCTTCCCCAGGCAGAATTGGGGTCAACTCTTGCGTATTCCTTTAAATACAAAACAGCCTGCTGTTTTTCGCCTATAGAATCAGCTATTGAAGCCATATTCCACAATGATTCTAAATCATTACGGTTTCTCTGGTAGGTTAAAGTATACCAGTATAAGGCTTCTTTATATTGCCCAATAGAATAGGTAGTAATAGCAAGCTTTCTTGTTATTTTATCTGCCTTAGGGTTTTCCTTGTGATATCTCATCAAGGCAGGAATCATATCAGGAGATTCGCTGGCTTCTGAAATTCTGGGCTGTAATATTTCGTCTTTTTCAAAACCTTTATGAGGAACTACCTCATAAGATCTTTTCTTTTTTCTTGGCTGTTCCAGCTTTTTCGTTGCATAATAAGCCTTAGCATCAGCATTACTCTTTTTGACAGAATTTACCACATCTACTGTCATATAATGCGAAGTGTATCCCATATCTCTAACCATTAATTCAATAGGATAATCTTCTGCAGCCAATGGTGCAGCACACAACAAAGCGATAGCAGCCTGAGTTATTATTTTTTTCATATTACTTCCCAAAAATGATTAAACTAACAAGTTCAAGTACCTTTCGGCAGAAGTTTGAATTTTTTCACCCATAAAATTAAAATTTTCAAAATTTTTTGGACACATCTTCGAGAAAATGATCTGCCCCCGAATTAGTGATAAGTGGTAAGTGGTGGGTGAAAATCTGCCCCCACGCAGGTGTGACGAGGCTAAAGCCTCTGTGAGACGATTGCTTACGCAATCTGTGAGACGGCAACTGACGTTGCCCGTGGTAGTTGTTCGACAATTACCACAGTGAAACGTCCCACAACGAAGTGTCTCACAGCGCAGCGTTCCACTTTTAACTCTTCCAACTCTTCCAACTCTTCCAACACTTCCAACCCTTCCAACAATTCCCACAGTAACGTCCCACAAGTTGCGCAAGCAACTGTCCCACTATCTGCACAAAAGCCTCAGGCTCTCTTACTCTCTGCTCTCTCATCTCAAATTCATGCCGTCTGCCCATTGTCATAACCGTATAGCTTTCAGGGCTAAAGCCCATACGCTATACTTATTATGACGAATGTTCAGACTTACAAAAGCAGAAATCTAAGTTCGAAAAGTTGTCCTAAAGACCCCCTCAGTCTCGCTATTGCTCGCCAGATCAGCGACTCGCTTGCCTTAAGCAACTTTCTTCATTTTAATTTGCCTAATTATATCTAAAACCTTTTCTGCAACCTGATGATAATCATTTATTCGTATATTATCAGATACGTCTTTATACTTTTCGTCTTGTATTTCTCTTAATTTGTGAATATCATCTACGGAAAAACAATTAACCTTATTCTCTTTATTCATAAAAATCTCACCTCAATCCAATAGAAATTCAGGAGTTATTATATCTATTGAAGAATAACCATTTAGACTAGCTATTGCTCTAACTCCATTTATTGTCTTTATATTAACTAAATGTTTAAAATTCCAAGATAATAAATAATCACAACCACTAACCATAGCCGCAGATATATGAAAACAATCATCTTTACTTTTATCAGTTAATATTTTTAATTCAAGAATTGTATTAACTAACTTAATCATTTCATCATTTATACTTAATACATTCATTTTTATTTCTGACAATTTTTCTAACATCAAGCTCCTTTTTGGTTCTGGGCATTCGTATAATTCACGTAAAGTAATATCAGAAATAAAAATATCGTAGATATCAGATTTAACCTTACTCCAAAATAAGTTAGTACACTTTTCTTTTTCAGGAACATCATTCTGGTATAAATAACTTATAATCGAAGTGTCCAAATATAATCTTAATTTCTTCATTTTCTTCCTAGTTATTATCAAACATTTTTATAATTTTAACAAAAAAAGCTTTGCATAGCCAGTGCTTAATTATTGGGGGTGCATCTTCTGGAACGAGGTTTCTTTACACAAAAAATAAAATGCTAGACTATAAACTTGAGAGAACTTATAATGTACACAGAAAATCTATACATATATATCAAGAGGAGCGGCAAATGCATCTAAAAAAATGTATTTTCCTATGTTTAGCAGTAACATTTATTTGCAGTTTCTGTAACTGTGCAAAAGCTGATGACTTCGATTTTTCAGCATTAGAAAAGAAAGTTTTTGAAGCAACTTTAGACAACGGTTTGAAACTGATTATATTCCCAAATCACGACGCACCAGTAGTTTCCATGACAACCTGGGCAAATGTCGGTGGTTCAGACGACCCCAAAGGTTATTCTGGTCTTGCTCATATGTTTGAACATATGGCTTTTAAGGGTACAACAATAATTGGTGTAAAAGACTATGCAAAAGAAGTTCTTTGCATTGCAAAAGAAGACGCTTTAGATAAACTAATTCGTGAAGAACGCTCTAAAGGCCTTCTTGCCGACCAG